>NZ_JBHWGA010000021.1:0-38657 GCF_042733315.1 Streptomyces sp. NPDC059718 | reverse complement strand
GGGCCCCCGCGCCCCCGGGCGGCCCCCCCCCGGCGCCCCCGGGGGGGTGGGGCCCCCCCCCCCCGGGCCGGTGCTGCGCTCCCGGCGCCGGCGTCGGCGTCAGTTGACGTTGACGGCGGACCAGGCGGCGGCCACGGCGGTGTACTCGGCGCTCGACGCGCCGTAGAGGTCGGTGGCGGCCTTGAGGGTGGCGGTGCGGGCGCCCGCGTAGTTGGTGCCGGAGGTCATGTAGACCGTGAGGGCGCGGTACCAGATCTTGCCGAGCTTGTCGCGGCCGATGCCGCCCACCGTGGAGCCGTTGCAGGTGGGGCTGTCGTAGCTGACGCCGTTGATGGTCCTGGCGCCGCTGCCCTCGGCCAGCAGGTAGGCGAAGTGGTTGGCGACGCCGGAAGAGTAGTGGACGTCGAGGTTGCCGACGCCCGAGCTCCAGCAGTCGGCGGAACTGCCGTCCTTGGAGGGCTTGTCCATGAAGCGCAGCGCTGCCTTGCCGAAGCCGGACTTCACGATGCGCTCGCCGATGAGGTAGTCCCCGGTGTCGGAGGCGTTGCCCGCGTACCACTCGACCAGCGTGCCGAAGATGTCCGAGGTGGCCTCGTTGAGGCCGCCGGACTCCCCGGAGTAGGTGAGGCCCGCGGTGCGCGAGGTGACCCCGTGGGACATCTCGTGCCCGGCGACGTCGAGGGCGACCAGCGGCCCGAAGGTGGTGCCGTCACCGTCGCCGTAGGTCATGCAGAAGCAGCTGTCGTCCCAGAAGGCGTTGTTGTAGTTGTTGCCGTAGTGGACGCGGTTGTACGAGCCCTTGCCGTCGCCGGCGATGCCGCTGCGGCCGTGGACGGTCTTGTAGTAGTCCCAGGTCTCGTCGGTGCCGTACTGGGCGTCGACGGCGGCCGTCGCACGGTCGGCGGTGGTGCCGGTGCCCCAGTGGTTGTCGGCGTCGGTGAAGAGGACCGCGGGGGCACGGGAGAAGCAGATGCCGAAGATGCACAGGTCGGTCTTGTTCTGCGCGTCGCCGGTGTAGGTGTTGCCGCGGGTGGGGTCCTTCAGCTGGTAGGTGCTGCCGCTGAGGGTGGTCTCCAGGGACACGGTGCCGCCGTACAGGGACTTGCCGTCCCCGGCGGCGGTCTCCAGGGCGTCCCAGGCGTCGATGCGGGCGCCGGTGCGGGCGTCGGTGAGGACGACGCGGGCGGCGGGGTTGCCCAGGCTGTCGAGGCCGACGGCGGTGGTGCGCCAGGCCAGCCGGGGCGTGCCGTGCAGCGCGTCGACGACGAGCCGCGGCTTGGCCTTGGCCTGCCGGAACGTGGTCCCGCGGTGGGCGGAACGGAGCGCGGCCAGGCCCTTGTCGGCGGCGGTCGCGGCCTTGACGGCGGGGGTGGTGCTCGGGACGGCGAGGTCGGAGCGGGTGGCCCGCTCGGCGCCCTCGTAGGCACCGCCCGGGGCGAGGTGGACGACGAGGTCGCCGCCGAGGACCGGCAGTCCGCGGTAGGTCCGGTCGTAGCGGACGTGCTGGGCGCCGTCCGTGTCGGTGACGACGTCGCGGACGGTACGGCCCTGCGCGGACGTGAGGGAGAGCCCTCCGGCGTTGGCCGTGACGGCGGCGTCGGCGCGGGCGACGCCGGTGGCCCGGGAGGGGAGGTCACGTCCGGACGCGGACGCCGCGGAGGGCGTCAGGAGGGCGGCCGTGACGGCGGTCGCGGCGAGCGCCGCGGATATGGCGGTCGCGGCACGTCTGGTGCTGGGCTGCATCGTGCTCCTCTGGTGGGGGGCGTGCGCGGTCCCCGCATCTGCGTCCGGCCACGGTGGGGCGGGCCCCGGTGCGGAGGTGAGGCGGTGCCAGATTTAAGTGCCCATGACATGCGGATGTCCAGAGCGCGTCCGTGGTCCACACACGGGAACCGGCCGAACCACACACGGCGGACACGCGACGGGCGCGGGTCAGCCGGACGACCGGCGCGGATCGGCCCCCGTGGACGTTCCGCGCCGGTCAGCTCACCTCGAACGCGCCGTGCCTCCCGGCCCCCGCCGAAAAGCGCGCCGCCCCCTCCCCCGCTTCCGCGAGGGACACCCGGCCGTGCCGCAACTCGGCCTCGAGCGCGGCCGTTTCCCCCAGCCCCTCGGCCTCCAGCACCGCGAGCCGGTCGTGCCGTACGCAGGTCTGAGGGAAGGCGGCGATCTCCGCGGCGAGCCCCTCGGCGGCGGCGCGCGCCCCGCCGGCCGGGACGACCCGGTTGACCAGACCCATGGCGTACGCCTCGGCCGCGTCGACCGGACGCCCCGTCAGGATCAGGTCCATCGCGCGGGAGGTGCCGATCAGCCTCGGCAGCCGTACTGTCCCGCCGTCGATCAGGGGCACGCCCCAGCGCCGGCAGAACACCCCGAGCACGGCGTCCTCCTCGGCGACCCGCAGGTCGCACCAGAGGGCCAGTTCCAGGCCGCCGGCCACCGCGTGACCCGAGATCGCCGCGATGACCGGCTTGCCCAGCCGCAGGCGGGTGGGCCCCATCGGGCCGTCCCCGCCGTCCCCGCCGTCCCCGCCGCCCCCGATTTCCCCCACGTCGGTCACCTCGTTGCCGCGCGGGGTTCCGATGGCCTTGAGGTCGGCACCCGCACAGAAGGTGCCGCCCTCGCCCCACAACACGGCGACCGAGGCGCCGGGGTCGGCGTCGAACTCGCGGAAGGCGTCGGCCAGCTCGCGCGCCGTCGGGCCGTCGACGGCGTTGCGCGCCTCGGGGCGCGAGAGCACCACCGTGGTGACGGGTCCGCTGCGCTCGACACGTACGGGCATGGCCTGTTCCCTCCGCCGCCTGTCACCTCTGCCTGGTCAGGAGAGGTTATCGCCGTGGGTCAGGGTCTCCCAGGCGACGAAGAGGTTGTTGCTGCCGGCCGGGCGCTGGGACTCGGTGAGCGCCTGGGTGTTGGTCATGGCGTAGCCGAGCCGGTTGTGGATCGCGTTGTAGCCGACCTCGGTGACCGGTCCGAGCCCCAGGTTGAGGTGCCCGCCGCACAGCCAGGACGGCACGGCCTCGCCCCGCTGGTACTTGGACTGGAAGCCCAGCGCCTGCCGGAGCCGTTCGCCGACCTGCGGGTAGAGGTCCTCGCCCTGGATGCGGCTGGTCTCCGCGACGTGCGAGATCGACGAGATGCCGTAGCCGGTGTGCGTGAAGTCGCGGCAGGTCTCCTGGGTCAGACCGGTCACGAAGGTGGACTGGCCCTGCCAGTAGCCGACGATCTCGTCGCGGGTGTCGAGCCCGCTGCCGGGCACGGTCTTGGGCAGCGCGCCGTCGGTGTCCAGGTAGACGTACGCGGCGACCCGGTTGAGGTAGCGGGTCACGGCCTTGTCGTACGAGGTGCGGTCGTCGAGGAAGACGGAGATGCCGACGGCGGCCTCCATCATGCTGAGTTCCCAGTTGCCGTTGCTCTTCGAGCCGTTGATGACCTCGGGGAGGTAGACGTTGCGCAGCATGGTGGCGAAGCGGTTCACGTTCGGCCAGCTGGTGTACGTGTAGCGGATGATCTCCGCCGCGCGCGGCCACACCGAGCCCGCCCAGCCGGTCTGCAGCGGGGCGTTGCTGTTGGTGTGGTCGGTGATGGTAGCCGACCAGGCGTCCATCAGCTGGATCGCCTTCTGCGCGTACTTGGCGTCACGGGTGATGTACCAGGCCAGCGCGTTGGTGTAGGCGGCGATCGCGTCCTCGCGCTCGTCGGTGCAGCCGTAGTTGGGGTTGGAGTAGGAGCCGCACTCGACGACCGCGCGCGGCTTGGGGGTGCGCGACTGCGAGGCGTACGCGGACGCCATCATCTGGTCGTACGCGCCCTTCCAGGGCTGCGCTCCGGCCTGCACCTTGCCGCGTGCGAAGTCGAGTTGGGCTCGGCTGACCAGGACGCCGGGGTGGCTGAAGGCAGCCGGCGCGGCGTCGGCCCGACCGCTGCCGGGCAATGCGGTCAGGAGGGCGGCGACCAGCGCCGCGACGAGGGCGAAGACGCCCTTGGTGAGGAGACCTTGTGATCTGTGGGACATGGGGGGACGCCTTCCCAGGAGACGGCATGTTCACATGGGTGAACCATGGATGCACCCGTGAACACTGCGATTGACGGATGACGGTAGGACTAGACCAATGCCCCGTCAAGTCCCCTGTCGTGCACGGCTGATACCTGCTACCGCGACGCGCACGGCTCCGCGGTGTCGGCGGGGCGCGAGGACACGTATCTGACCCACCCTCACACCCGGCCTCCGCCCGGCGGCCCTCCGATGGCGGGCCTTCCTCCCCTCCCCCAGGCTCGATACACATGCGCCCATCCCGAAGGGGTCCCCATGGAACTGCAGCTTCAGGGCAAGGTCGCGGTGGTCACCGGAGCCGGACGGGGCATCGGCCTGACGGTGACGGAGACGCTCGCGCGTGAGGGCGTGCGCGTCGTCGCGGGCAGCCGCAGCGTCACCCCGCAGACGCGAGCCCTCCAGGACGCCTACGAGGTGACCCCCGTGGCCGTCGACCTCTCCACCCCGGACGGCCCCGCCGAGCTCGTACGGCAGGCCGCGGAGCGCTACGGAGCCGTCGACATCCTGGTCAACAACGTGGGCTCCGGGACGTCCCGCAGCAGCTTCCTCGAGGTGGACGACGCGGAGTGGCGGCGCGTCTTCGAGATCTCCTTCTTCAGCGCGGTCCGCGCCACCCGCGCCGCGCTCCCCCACATGGTGGCGGCGGGCGGCGGCGCGATCGTGAACATCACGTCCGTCAACGCGCGCCTCCCCTTCCCCATGGTCGTGGACTACTCGGCCGCCAAGGCCGCGCTGGCGAACCTGACGAAGTCACTGTCCGAGGAGTTCGCCCCGCGGGGCGTCCGCGTCAACGCGGTCGCCCCCGGCCCCGTCCGCACGCCCTTCTGGACCGCCCCCGGGGCCTTCGCCGACCAGACGGCCGCGGCGGTCGGGACCAGCGCCCAGGAGGCCCTGGACGAGGTCGTGCCGCGCACCATGGGCATCTCCACGGGGCGGGTCACCGAGCCCGAGGAGGTCGCCGCCCTGGTCGCCTTCCTCGCCTCGCCCGTCGCGGGCAACGTCACGGGCGCTGAGTTCACCATCGACGGCGGCCAGATCAAGATGACCTGACACCCCGCCACGGCGGCAACACGGAAAACAGGGGCGGCCGACCCCGTCCCACGAGTCGGCCGCCCCCTCACAGGGCTCTCCCCCACGGTGAACCCCGTGGCCTTGGTTCACGGCATCGGCGTCAGAAGGCGAAGACGCCGGCCGTGTCGCTGCCGCGCAGCATGCACGGGTTGCCGAAGGTCTGCGCGAAGGTGACGCGCCGGCCTTCCCAGACCCCGTCGGCGGTGACCACGACCGGGTCCCACACCCGGGTGCAGGTCACGCCCCCGGCGTCGGCCGTCATCGCCGCGAAGTCCCCGTGGACCGCGGTGAGCTCGGCGCAGGCGGCCACCGGGTCCGGGTGGTCCCCGTACGGGGTGGGATTGCACCGCAGCACGACCGCGCGCTGTATCGTCGCCGTCGCGGGGTCTTCCCCCTTCCCCACGGACAGGACGAGCGCGGACGGCGCGTACAGGCTCGTCGCCCCGGTCGGACGGGCCTCCGCCGAGCCGGCCGCGACCCCCGCCGAACACACCGCCGCCACCAGGGCCAGGCAGGTCCCCACCGCACTGAACCGCATAGCGAACACTCCTTCGGCACTTGATCCGGATATCGGACGTCGAGGAGTCTTGTGCATCGAACGCCCGCTCGTCACATCGCTCCGCGACTTTCGGTCACCGGTTGTTCACAATGTGTACTATCCGTTGTGTCGCACTTGCGGTGGGCTGGGCGTCCGGGTGAATGGACTCAGCGGAGCCGGGGCCTCCGTGAAAGCGCCTTCACGGATCGGCACACCGTCTCCACATCGGCCGGAAAGCAGCGGGCCGCCGCCGTGTTCTCCACACGACGGCGGCCCGTCGGGGCGGTCCCGAGGGGTGCTAGCCCGTGTAGCCCGCGAAGATCCGCGAGAACTCGTACGGGGACTGCGGGATGTTGGTGCACATGTAGAGCGCGCCGGTGCAGGCGTTGCGGTCCCGGGTCGTCTCCCAGAAGGCGAGCAGACCGAGGTGCTTGCCCTGGGCGAAGCTCACCAACTGGCGGGCGTCGGCCTGGTCGTAGATCCGGCCGTCGTCGTTCTGCCCGAGCATCGGCGTGACGCCCACCATCGCCCACAGCTGGGCGTCGGACTTGCCGGGGTAGAGCGACTTGAGCTGGGTGAAGGTGCTGTTGGCCGCCTGGATCGCCGCGTCGCCGTAGTCGGCGCTGCGGTAGTAGTCCATCGCCATGATGTTGACGACGTCGAGGTTCACCCCGGCGTCCCGGGCCGAGCGCACGACGCCCAGACCGTCCGCCGTGAGCCCCTCCGGCAGGACGGGCAGGGTGAGCGAGATCCGCAGCCCCGGGTGGGCCTGCTGGAGGCGGGCCAGTGCCTGGGAGCGGCGGGCGACGGACGCCGGGTCGGCGGTGGCGGCGCCCTCGATGTCGAAGTCGGCGTACGTCAGGCCGTAGGCGCTGACCACCGCGTTGTACTCGGCGTACAACGCGTCGACGGAGCCGCAGGCCTGCGCGAGTTCGATGCCGCTGGCACCGCCGAAGGAGATCTTGACGTCACCGCCGGCCGCGCGGATCGCGTCGATCTGGTCCTTGTTCCAGGCGTCGCGCGGGTCATAGGCGTTGAACCACATCGCCTTGCAGGACGAGGCGGTGATGAAGGCCATCGTGAAGCTCTTCAGGCCGCTCGCCGAGGACAGCGTGGTGAGGCTGGGCGTCGGCCAGGCGCCCATGTCGACGTACGGCGCGGTACGCACGCCGCCCGGAGGCGGGTTGGTGCCGCCGGAGGTGGTCGTGCCGCTCACGGCGGTGCTGTACGCGGAGGTGTTGCCCGCCGCGTCCTTGGCGCGGACCCGGAAGGAGTAGCCGGTGCTCGCCTGCAGCCCGCCGGCGGTGTACGAGGTGCCGGTCACGGCGACGGGCGCGCCGCCGTCCCGGGAGACCTCGTAGCCGGCGACGCTGCCGGAGTTGTCGGTGGAGGCCGTCCAGCGGACGGTGAGGGAGGAGGAGGTGGCCGAGCCGACGCTCACCCCGCCGGGGACGCTGGGCGCGGTGGTGTCCGGTCCGCCGCCGGTGCCCGTGCAGGACCCGCCGTTGAGCTTGCAGTTCGCGGGCGCCCCGGTGCCCGAGGAGACCCAGCCGAAGGCAGCGGTCGCGCCGGGCGCGAGGGTGCCGTTGTAGTCGCGGTTCTTGAAGGTGTAGTGGCTGCCGCTCTGGGTCATCAGGGTGTCCCAGTACGAGCCGACGCTCGTCCCGGACGGCAGGTCGAACTCGACGGTCCATCCACTGAGGGTGGTGGTGCCGCCGTTGGTGATCGTGTACTGCCCCTGGTAACCGGTCTCCCAGGTGGACGTCTTGACGAAGGCCGCGCTCGGCGCCGCCGCGGCGGCGGGCGGGGCGAGGAGCAGGACGAGCGCTCCGACGAGCGCGGTGACCAGGGCCAGAGTTCTTCGCATCCGGGCCTCCCGTGGGGGGAACGCGCAGTTGGTCTGTACCAAATGCATCTGGTGTAGACCTATCGAGTTGATGCGTTCGCGTCAATACGCGGAACGGTCCTGGATCGCGGAGCCACGCCCCCTGAGTGGCGGCCGGCCCGGTGGCAACCGGGTGAACCGCAGCCGGGCCGCACCCGCGGACACCCGCGGGGCAGGCATCATCGCTGAAGGCCGGGGCCGGTGCTCCCCCCTCCCCGATCGTGCCGGGCGGCCCGGGAGGTCGTCATGCACATCCTGCTCATGGCGTCGGCGTTCAACAGCCTGACGCAGCGCATGTACGCGGAACTCGGCGAGCTGGGCCACACCGTCGCCGTGGAGGTGACACCGGACGGCGACGCCATGCGCACGGCGGTCGCCCGCCACGAGCCGGAACTCGTCGTGGCACCCATGCTCAAGGCGGCGATCCCCGCGGACGTCAGGACCGCCCGCACCTGCCTCGTCGTGCACCCGGGGCCACCCGGAGACCGCGGCCCCGCCTCCCTGGACCGTGCCGTCCAGGAGGGCGTCGCCGCATGGGGCGTGACGGTCCTGCAGGCCGAGGAGGAGATGGACGCGGGTCCGGTCTGGGCCGCGGTGGACTGCGCGGTGCCCCCGGTCGGCAAGAGCGACCTGTACCGGGGCGAGATCTCGGACGCCGCCATGGAGGCCGTCCTGCTGGCCGTCGACCGGTTCGCGACGGGCGCGTACGTCCCGCGGCAGCAGGGCGACCCGGCCCTCGGAGCGGTCGTCCGCCTCCGCCCCGCCCTCGGCCAGGACGAGCGGCGCATCGACTGGGCCGCCGACCCGACCACGACCGTGCTGCGCAAGCTGCGCGCCGCCGACTCGCGGCCCGGCGTCCTGGACGAGCTCCTCGGCGCCCGCTGGTTCCTGCACGGCGGCCACCCCGAGGACCGGCTGCGCGGCGAGCCCGGGCGGCTGCTGGCCACGCGCGCGGGCGCGGTCTGCCGGGCCACCCGCGACGGCGCCGTGTGGATCCCCCGGCTGCGGCCCCGTCCCGCCCCCGGCGGCCCGTCCACCTTCGCGCTGCCCGCCGTCACCGCCCTCGGCGCGCTCCTGCCGCCGCTGCCGGAGGAACCGTTGCCCCCGGAGCTCGCCGGCGACCGTGCCACCTGGGCCGACATCCGCTACCGCGAGGACGGCGCGGCGGGCGTCCTGTCGTTCACGTTCGCGGGCGGCGCGATGTCCGCCGCCGACTGCCGCCGGCTCCTCGCCGCGTACCGCCACGCCTGCACGCGGCCCACCTCGGTGCTCGTGCTGGGCGGCGCCCGGGACGTCTTCTCCAACGGCATCGACCTCAAGGCCATCGAGGCCGCCGCGGACCCGGCCGCCGAGTCCTGGGACAACATCACCGCCATCGACGACCTGGTCGAGGCGGTCCTGACCACCACCGACCGCCTGGTGGTCGCCGCGCTCGGCGGCAACGCGGGCGCGGGCGGCGTGATGCTCGCCCTCGCCGCCGACGAGGTCTGGTGCCGCCAGGGCGCGGTGCTCAACCCGCACTACCGCCTGATGGGCCTGTACGGCTCCGAGTACTGGACGTACACCCTGCCCCGCCGGGTCGGTCCTGCCATGACCGCGCGCCTGACGGAGCAGGCGCTCCCGGTGGGCGCGGCCGCCGCCCTGCGGATCGGCCTGGTGGACCGGCTGCTGATGTGCGGCCCGCAGGAGTTCGGCGCCGACGTCGCCCGCCTCGCGGCCCGCCTGGCCCGTACGGCCGGGACCCAGCCCAGGATCGCCGCCAAGAAGGCGGAGGCCGAGCGCCGCGAGGCGGAGCGCCCCCTGGCGTCCCACCGCTCCGAGGAGCTGTCCCGCATGCGCGAGGCCTTCTTCGACCCCCGGTCCCCGTACCACGCCCTCCGCTCCGCCTTCGTCCACCGTCGCACCCCCGCCGGCACCCCACCGCACCTGCGGGAGGCGCCGGCGGCCTCCTGCCCCTGAGGCGCGGCCGCGCGGATCGCGGGGCGGTCACCGTATTGGCCCTCTTCAACGTCCCCTCCCGGCGAGCCACTCGCTATCAAGGGGGATAGATGCCTTTATGTGGCATTTGTCGCTCGATGAGGAGGCATCCCGATGGATGCGACTGCTTCGACCAAGAACGACGCCGCGCGTACCCCGGCAGCCGGGGACGAGCAGGCCCCGATCCACATTCTCTGGATCAACGCGGGGCTCAGTTGCGACGGCGACTCGGTGTCGCTGACCGCCGCGACGTTGCCCAGCATCGAGGAGATCGTCCTGGGCGCCCTTCCCGGGCTCCCCGAGATCCAGGTGCACTGGCCGCTGATCGACTTCGAGTGCGGTCCGGTCGGGGGCGCCGACACCTTCATCGAGTGGTTCTTCAAGGCCGAACGCGGCGAGATCGAGCCGTTCGTCCTGGTCGTCGAGGGGTCCGTCCCCAACGAGGCGATCAAGGCGGAGGGCTACTGGTGCGGTTTCGGCGACAACCCCGAGACGGGCCAGCCGATCACCACCAGCGAGTGGATCGACCGGCTCGCGCCCAAGGCCCTGGCCGTGGTCGCCATCGGCACGTGTGCCACCTACGGGGGCATCCACGCCATGGAGGGCAACCCGACCGGCGCCATGGGCGTGCCGGACTACCTGGGCTGGGAGTGGAAGTCCAAGGCGGGCATCCCGATCGTCTGCGTGCCCGGCTGCCCCATCCAGCCGGACAACTTCGCCGAGACGCTGACGTACCTGCTCTACCAGGCGGCCGGCTCCGCGCCGATGATCCCGCTGGACGACAAGCTGCGCCCGGCCTGGCTGTTCGGCGCGACCGTGCACGAGGGCTGCGACCGGGCGGGCTACTACGAGCAGGGGCAGTTCGCCGACCGCTACGACTCGCCGCAGTGCCTGGTGAAGATCGGCTGCTGGGGCCCGGTCGTGAAGTGCAACGTCCCCAAGCGCGGCTGGATGGACGGCATCGGCGGCTGCCCCAACGTCGGCGGCATCTGCATCGCCTGCACCATGCCCGGTTTCCCGGACATGTTCATGCCGTTCATGGACGAGCCCCCCGGCGCGCGGCTGTCCAGCACCGCCAGCGGCGCGTACGGCGCGGCGATCCGGCGGCTGCGCTCCATCACGGCCAGGACCGTGGACAAGGAGCCCAAGTGGCGTCACACCGGCCGGAAGCTCACCACCGGCTACAAGGCGCCCTGGTGACCTCACGGCACCGCCCCGGCCACTGACCACCCCCCTCCCCCGCTTGACGAAGGGCACGCACACACCATGGCTCCGAAGACGAAGACGGCCGGAGACGGCAGTGGCCTGATGGAGATGTCCTGGGATCCGATCACCCGGATCGTGGGCAGCCTCGGCATCCACACGAAGATCGACTTCAAGCAGAAGCGCGTCGCGGAGTGTTACAGCACCTCGTCGGTCTTCCGCGGCTACAGCGTCTTCATGCGGGGCAAGGACCCCCGCGACGCGCACTTCATCACCAGCCGGATCTGCGGCATCTGCGGCGACAACCACGCCACCTGCTCGGTCTACACGCAGAACATGGCGTACGGGGTGAAGCCGCCGCACCTCGGCGAGTGGATCATCAACCTCGGCGAGTCCGCGGAGTACATGTTCGACCACAACATCTTCCAGGAGAACCTGGTCGGGGTCGACTACTGCGAGAAGATGGTCCGCGAGACCAACCCGGGCGTCCTGGAGCAGGCCAACCGCACCGAGGCACCGCACGCCGCCGAGCACGGCTACCGCACCATCGGCGACATCATGCGCTCCCTCAACCCGCTCGAGGGCGAGTTCTACCGCGAGGCGCTGCAGGTCAGCCGGTACACCCGCGAGATGTTCTGCCTGATGGAGGGCCGGCACGTCCACCCCTCCACCCTCTACGCGGGCGGCGTCGGCACCATCGCGTCGGTGCAGCTGTTCACCGACTACCTCACCCGGCTGATGCGGTACGTGGAGTTCATGAAGCGCGTCGTCCCGCTCCACGACGACCTCTTCGACTTCTTCTACGAGGCCCTGCCCGGCTACGAGGAGGTCGGCCGCCGCCGCATCATGCTCGGCTGCTGGGGCGCCCTCAACGACCCGGACCACTGCGACTTCACGTACGCCAACATGACCGACTGGGGACGGAAGATGTTCGTCTCCCCCGGCATCGTGGTGGACGGGAAGCTGGTCACCAACGACCTCACGCAGATCAACCTGGGCATCCGCATCCTGCTGGGCAGCTCCTACTACCAGGACTGGGAGGGCCAGGAGCAGTTCGTCACCCACGACCCGCTCGGCAACCCGGTCGACCCGCGGCACCCGTGGAACCAGCACACCATCCCCGCGCCCCAGAAGCGCGACTTCGACGACAAGTACAGCTGGGTGATGTCCCCGCGCTGGTTCGACGGCAAGGACTACCTGGCGCTGGACACCGGCGGCGGCCCGCTCGCCCGCCTGTGGTCCACCGCGCTCAACGGCCTGGTCGACATGGGGTACGTGAAGGCCACCGGGCACAGCGTGGTGATCAACCTGCCCAAGACGCTGACCAAGCCGGAGACCACGTTCGAGTGGAAGATCCCGCAGTGGAGCAACGCCCTGGAGCGCAACCGGGCCCGCACCTACTTCCAGGCCTACTCCGCCGCCTGCGCCCTGCACTTCTGCGAGAAGGCGCTGGACGAGGTCCGCGCCGGCCGCACCCAGACCTGGGAGAAGTTCGAGGTCCCGGACGAGAGCATCGGCGTGGGCTTCACCGAGGCCGTGCGCGGTGTGCTCTCGCACCACATGGTCATCCGCGACGGCAAGATCGCCAACTACCACCCGTACCCGCCGACCCCGTGGAACGCCAGCGTGCGCGACACCTTCGGCACCCCGGGCCCGTACGAGGACGCGGTGCAGAACACCCCGATCTTCGAGGAGAACTCCCCGGAGAACTTCAAGGGCATCGACATCATGCGGACCGTGCGCAGCTTCGACCCGTGTCTGCCGTGCGGCGTCCACATGTACGTCGGCGGCGGGCGCACCGTGGAGAAGCTCCACGTCCCCACGGGTCTGAGCGGCATGGCCGGATGAGCGCGGAGCAGACGGCGCGGCGCGTCGAGGAGATCCTCGACGCGTTCGCGGCCTCCGGCGACGGCGAGACGGCACGCGCCGCCGAGGAACTGGTGCGCACCCTCATGGAGTTCTACGGCGCGGGCCTGACCCGCGCCGTCACGCTCCTCAAGAACGGCACGGCCGACCCGCTCGCCGTGCTGATCGCCGACGAGATGGTGGCGGGTCTGCTGACCCTGCACGACCTGCACCCCGAGGACACCCTCACCCGGGTCGGCCGCGCGGTGGAAGCGGCGCGCGCCGGGGCGACGGTGGGCATCGAGCACTTCGACCCCGAGACCGGCACGCTGCGGCTGAACGCCCGCGAGGACGGTGCCTGCGGCTGCCCCAGCACCATGGACGCCACCCGGCAGCGCATCGAGGCCGCGCTGTCCTGCTTCGCGCCCGAGGTGACGGTGGTCGAGATGCCGCGCTCCGGCCCGGCGGCGGGCGAACCGGCGCTGCTGCAGATCGGCAACCGTCCGCCGGGGGCGCCGTGAGCCCGCGGACCCCCGCGGCCGGACTGCGCCGTTTCGTGGCGCCCCGGCAGCCCGCGGTCGAGCGCTGCGAGCTGTGCGGGGTGGAGCTGACGGGCCCCCACCGGCACCTGGTCGACACCGGCCAGCGCGCGCTGGCCTGCGCCTGCGTGCCGTGCGCGCTGCTCTTCGAACGGCCCGGCGCCGGCGGTGGCCGCTTCGCCTCCGTGCCCGACCGGGTGCTCGGCGACCCGGGCTCGGTGCCCGGCACGGCCTCCTGGCAGCGGCTGCGCATCCCCGTCTCGGTCGCCTTCTTCTTCCACAACTCGGTGCTCGACCGGCCGGTGGTCCTCTACCCGAGCCCGGCCGGCGCCACCGAGAGCGAGGTCGACCCCGGCACCTGGCGGGCGGTGTTCGGCGACTCGCCCCTGGCGGCCGCGCTGCGGCCGGACGTGGAGGCCCTGCTGGTCCGCCGGGACGGCGACGGGGGCGACGGCGGCGAGTGCTTCCTCCTCCCGGTCGACCGCGCCTACGAGCTGGTGGGCCGGCTGCGCCTGAACTGGCAGGGGTTCGACGGCGGTTCCGGCGCCCGTGCCGAACTGGCCGCCTTCTTCGACGACGTACGACAGCGGGCCGCACCGGTGCCGCGGGAGGGGTTGCCGACGTGACCGAGCTGGACTTCGCCTGCACGGGCGTACGGGCGGACCGCTACGCCGCCGGACCGACGCTGGTCTTCCGGCTGCGCATCACCGCCCCCGGTGGGGAACGGGTGCACGCCCTCGCGCTGCGCTGCCAGTTGCGCATCGAACCGGCGCAGCGGACCTACGGCGACGCCGAGGCGCAGGGCCTCGGCGACCTGTTCGGCGAGCGCGAGCGGTGGGGCAGCACGCTGCAGCCGATGCAGTTCGCCCAGGTGTCGCTGATGGTGCCGGGCTTCACCGGCGAGACCGAGGTGGACCTGCCGGTGCCGTGCACCTACGACATGGACGTCGCCTCGACGAAGTACTTCGAGGCCCTGGAGGACGGCGAGGCGCCGCTGCTGCTGCTCTTCTCCGGCACCGCCTTCCTCGGCCCGGCCGGCTTCCAGGTGCAGCCGGTGCCCTGGGACAAGGAGGCCGTGTGCCGCATGCCGGTGGCGGTGTGGCGCGAGACCATCGACGCCCACTTCCCGGGGTGCGGGTGGATCCGGCTCCCGCGTACGGCGCTGGAGTCCCTGCGGTCCTTCCGCAGCGCGCACGCGCTGCCCTCCTGGGAGGCGACCGTCGAGGCCCTGCTCGCCGGCGCCGCCGCCCCGGCGGGGGGTGCCACCCGGTGACGTCCGCCACGGAACGCTTCGCGACGGCCCGTCAGGCCGCCGACGCCGTCCTGTTCGAGGGCTACGTGCTCTACCCGTACCGGGCGTCCTCGGCGAAGAACCGGATGCGCTGGCAGTTCGGGGTGCTCGTGCCCCCGGTGTGGGCGGACGCGTCCGGCGAACCCGTCCTCCAGCGGACCCAGATCCTCATGGAGCCGCGCGCGGACGCCGCGCTCCACGCGGAGCTGCGCTTCCTGCACGCCCAGCGGCGCACGGTGGAACGGATCCTGATCGACGGCGGGTTCGAGCCCACCGGCGAACTCCAGCTGCCGGACCGGGTGCTGGTCCCGTGGGACGAGGGCGTGGAGGAACGCGTCGAGGTGTCCGTCGACATCGCGGCGCTGACCGCCGAGGACGTCGTCCTGCCCTTCACCGTCCCCGCGACGGAGGAGAGCGAGATCGTCACCGGTGCCGACGGCGCCCCCGCCGGGCGCGTCCTGCGCAGCCGGGCACGCCTGGAGGGGGTCCTGCGGATCTCCGCCGAGGAACTGCCCGGCCCCTACCGGGTGCTGAGGCTCACCGCGGTCGCGGAGAACACCGGGTCCGCCCTGGCCTCCAGCCGGGAGGAGGCGCTGCCGCACTCGTTGGTCTCGGCCCATCTGATGCTGGGTCTGACCTCCGGCTACTTCGTGTCGATGACGGACCCGCCGGAGTGGGCGAAGGCCGCCGTCGCCGAGTGCCGCAACGAGAACACCTGGCCGGTGCTGGCGGGCGACCACGGCGCGGCGAACGTGGTGCTCTCCTCCCCCATCATCCTGGAGGACCATCCGCGGATCGCCCCGGAGAGCCCGGGGGCGCTCTACGACGCCACCGAGATCGACGAGATCCTGGCGCTGCGCACCGCCGCCCTCACCGACGAGGAGAAGCGGCAGGCACGCGGTACGGACGACCGGGCCGCCGCGGTGATCGACCTGGCCGAGTCCATGCCGCCGGAGGTGATGGAGCGTCTGCACGGGGCCGTGCGCGCGCTGCACGAGGTCACCGCTCCGGCAGGCCCGCCCGCTGCGGTTCCCGAGACCGCCTGGTGGGACCCCGGCGCCGACGCCTCGGTCGACCCGGCCCGGGACCGCGTGATGGTCGGTGACACCTGGGTGGCCGCGGGCAGCCGGGTCGTGCTGCAGCCGGGACGGCGGCGCACCGACGCACAGGACCTGTTCCTGCACGGGCGCAGCGCCCAGGTGGAGGCCGTGCTGCACGACGTGGACGGCGGGGTGCACCTCGCGGTCACCGTCGACGGCGACCCCGGCGCGGAGATCCGCCGTGAACAGGGGCGCTTCCTGTACTTCCAGCCCGACGAAATCGCTCCCCTGGAGGACGCGTGAGCACGGGCGGCGTGCTGGTCGCCGGCATCGGCAACATCTTCCTGGGCGACGACGGCTTCGGCGTCGAAGTGGTGCGCCGGTTGTCGGGGCACCCGCTGCCCGACGGCGTGCATGTCACCGACACCGGCGTGCGGGGCGTGCACCTGGCCTACCAGCTCCTCGACGGGTACCGCAGCGTGGTCCTCGTCGACGCCGTCGCGCGCGGCGGCTCCCCCGGCACGCTGCACCTCATCGAGGCTCCGCCGCTCGGCGGCGACGGCCCGGGCGAGGCCCTCGTGGACGGGCACCGGATGACCCCGGACACCGTACTGGCGCTGCTCGACACCCTCAGCGCCGGGACGGGTGCCCCCAGGCCCTCCCGGGTCCTGGTGGTGGGCTGCGAGCCGGCCTGCCTGGAGGAGGGCATCGGCCTGAGCCCTCCCGTGTCCGCCGCCGTGGACGAGGCCGTGCGCCTGGTGCTGCGGGTCGTCGGTGAGGAGTGCGACCGGCCGGCGGACCCGCACGCGGTGGCCTGACCGGCCCGCCGCGGCCACAGAGCCCAGCAACGAGCAGAAAGGAGCACCCCGCCATGTGGAAGATCGCCCTGAGCGCGGTGGGCGCGGCCGTGGCCGCCCTCGCCATGTCCCGCGTCCTGCCCGACGTGAAGCGCTACCTGCACATCCGGTCCATGTGAGGCCGAACGGGTAGGCCGTCGCCGGCCCGGCGGCGTGGCGGGCCGGGTGCCCCGGGCGCCGGGCCTTCAATGAGCCGCGTCAGCCGCCGGCACCGCCCACCGGGCGCGACGGCAGCCGGGGCCCGGCCGGCACCCGCATACCGGAGAAGAGACCGATGCACGAGATGTCCATCGCAGTGGCGGTGGTGGAGCAGGTCGAGGAGGCCGCCGCCCGGCTCGCGGACGGTACGGGGGCGGCGCCCTCCGCGGAGTCCGTCCACCTGGAGGTCGGCGAACTCGCCGGCGTGGTGTCGGACGCCCTCGCCTTCAGCTTCGACCTCGCCTGCACCGGCACCGTACTGGAGGGCGCGGCCCTCACCACCGAGACGGTCCCCGGCCGGGCCCGCTGCGCGCGCTGCGCGCGGGACTGGCCCACCGGCATGCCCCCGCGGCTGACCTGTCCCGGCTGTGACAGCGCGGCCACGGAGCTGCTGTCCGGCCGTGAACTGCGGATCACCGAGGTGCGGTGGGCCGCGCAGCGCCGGCCGGCCGCCACACTCCCCGAGGAGCGCTGAGGACCATGTGCAAAGTGACCGATCTGCGGCAGTCCGTGCTCGCCAGGAACGACCGCGGGGCGCAGGACCTGCGCCGGGAACTCGCCGCACGCGGCACCGTCATGGTGAACCTGCTGTCGAGTCCGGGCAGCGGCAAGACGGCGCTGCTGGAGTCGGAACTGGGGCTGGCCCGGCTGCGGGGGGTGCCCGTGGCGGCGCTCACCGCCGACCTCGCCACCGAGAACGACGCGACCCGGCTGGCCCGCTCCGGTGCCCCGGTGCGGCAGGTGCTCACCGACGGGCTGTGCCACCTGGAGTCGGCGATGGTGCGGTCGCAGGTGGACTCCTGGCTGCCGGAGGGCACGCACCTGCTGTTCGTGGAGAACGTCGGCAACCTCGTCTGCCCTGCCTCGTACGACCTCGGCGAGTCACTGCGCGTCGTGCTGGCCTCGGTCACCGAGGGCGAGGACAAACCGCTGAAGTACCCGACGGCCTTCGGCCTGGCGCATCTGGTGATCGTGACGAAGTACGACATCGCCGAGGCGGTCGGCTTCGACGAGGCGGCCTTCCTGGCGGCCGTCGCCCAGGTCAACCCGGGCGTGGAGGTGCTCGTCACGTCCACACGGGGCGGCGAGGGCGCGGGCGTGCTGCTGGAGCGGGCGCTGGCCGTGCACGCGGGGGCCGCTGTGCACCGTCCGGTGATGGCGCGCACCGCCGTGGAGAACGGCCACGCGCACGGGCACACTCATGCGCACCCGCACGAACACCCGCACCAGGACGCCGCCGGGCACACCCACTCCGTGGGCCACACGCACTGATGCCGGGTCAGCCGGGGCCCGCGGCCCGGACCGCGCAGCGCCGCAGGGTGCTGGTCCGGGGGGTCGTGCAGGGAGTCGGCTTCCGGCCGTTCGTGTTCGGTCTGGCCCGTGAGCTGGGGCTCGCGGGCCACGTCGGCAACACCGGTGACGGGGTGGTCGCCGAGGTCGAGGGCGCCCCTGGCGCGGTGGCGTCCTTCTGCACACGGATCGGCTCCGAAGCGCCGCCGCTGGCGGTGGTGGAGTCGGTGCACCATCATCTGCTCCCCCTCGCGGGCGGCACGGACTTCACCATCAGCCCCTCGCGCCCCGGCGACGCGGCCTCCCGCACCCTGGTCCCCCCCGACACCGCCACCTGCGAGGCGTGCCTGGCCGAGCTGCGCGACCCCGCCGACCGCCGCCACCGGCACCCCTTCATCACCTGCACGCACTGCGGGCCGCGCTTCACGATCGTCACCGGCCTGCCGTACGACCGGCCCCACACCACGATGGCCCGGTTCCCGATGTGCGCGACGTGCCGGGCCGAGTACGAGGACCCCGCCGACCGCCGCTTCCACGCTCAGCCCGTCTCCTGCCACGACTGCGGTCCCCGGCTGCGGCTGGTCCTGCCCGGCGCGAAAGGCACGGACGGCGCGGACGGCACGGACGGCACGGACGGCACGACATGGCAGGGCGAACCGCTCGCGGAGGCACGGCGGCTGCTGGCGGCGGGCGCGATCGTCGCGGTGAAGGGCCTGGGCGGCTACCACCTGGCCTGCGACGCGGGCAACGAGGAGAGCGTGCGGCTGCTGCGGGCCCGCAAGGACCGCGGCGACAAGCCGTTCGCCCTGATGGCGCGGGACGTCGCGGACGTGGAGCGGCTGGCCCACGTCGGCCCGGCGGAGCGGGAGTTGCTGACCGGCACACGCCGGCCGATCGTCCTGCTGCGGCGGCGGGCGGGGGTGCGCGAGGTCGCGGAGACCGTGGCGCCGCGGGTCGCCGACCTCGGGGTCATGCTGCCGTACACGCCGGTCCACCATCTGCTGCTGGGACTGCCGGGCGATCCCCCGGGGCCCGGGCTGCTGGTGATGACCAGCGGCAACCTGGGCGGGGAGCCCATCGTCACCGACGACAAGCAGGCGCTGGAACGCCTGGCGGGCCTGGCCGACGCGTGGCTGACGCACGACCGGCCCATCCATGTGCCGTGCGACGACTCGGTGGTGCGGATCTGCGACGGCGAGGAACTGCCCGTGCGGCGCTCGCGCGGCTACGCGCCCTTCCCGGTGCCCCTGCCCGTGCAGGTGGCGCCGGCGCTCGCCGTGGGCGGCGACCTGAAGAACACCTTCTGCGTGGGCGAGGGACGGCACGCCTGGCTGTCGGCCCACGTCGGCGACATGGACGACCTGGCGACGCTGACCGCCTTCACGGCCGCCGAACGTCAGTTGGAGGAGATCACCGGGGTCAGGCCCGTGCTCCTGGCCGCGGACCGGCACCCCGGCTACCGCTCGGTGGGCTGGGCACGGCGCTCCGCGGGCGAGCGGCCGCTGCGGCAGGTGCAGCACCACCACGCGCACGTCGCGGCGGCGATGGCCGAGGCGGGGCTGGACGGGACGCGCCCGGTGATCGGCGTCGCCTTCGACGGGACGGGCCACGGCGACGACGGCGCGGTGTGGGGCGGTGAGTTCCTGCTCGCCGACTACGACGGCTTCCGGCGGCCCGCGCACCTGGCGTACGTGCCGTTGCCCGGCGGGGACGCGGCGGTGCGCCGCCCCTACCGGATGGCGCTGGCGCATCTGCGGGCGGCCGGTCTGCCCTGGGCGCCGGAACTGCCGTGCACGGCCGCCTGCCCGGAGCACGAACGGGCCTTGCTGGCCACCCAGTTGGAGCGGGGGCTGCACTGCGTCCCGACCTCCAGCATGGGCCGGCTCTTCGACGCCGTCGCCTCGCTGGCCGGGGTGTGCCACGAGGCGGGGTACGAGGCGCAGGCCGCCGTCGAGCTGGAGGCCGCGGCGGTGGCGGCGGGCCAACTGCCCGCGGAGGGCTACGCCTTCACCCTGCGCATCGGCGCCGGCGCCGACGGAGCGACCGCCTGCGACCCGGGCCCGGTGCTGGCGGCCGTCGTCGCCGACCTGCACGCGGGCGTGCCCGCCGGGGTGGTCGCCGGGCGCTTCCACCGGGCGGTGGCCGACCTGGTGCGCCGGGTGTGCGCGGCCGTACGGGAGGCGGAGGGCACCACGACGGTGGCCCTCAGCGGCGGCGTCTTCGCCAACGCTCTGCTGTCCTCCGCGTGCGCGTGGGACCTGCGCGAGGACGGGTTCACGGTGCTGCGCCACCGGCTCGTACCACCCAACGACGGAGGCCTGGCGCTCGGCCAGTTGGTCGTCGCCGCCCGCGGCGGCCCCACGGACCCCCACCCACAGCGAGGAGACAGCTGATGTGCCTGGCGGTACCCGGCAAGGTGCTGGAGATCGAGGAACGGGACGGCACCAAGATGGCGGTCGTCGACTTCGGCGGCGTGGTGAAGGACGTGTGCCTGGAGTACCTGCCCGACCTCCAGGTCGGCGAGTACGCCATCGTCCACGTCGGCTTCGCGTTGCAGCGGCTGGACGAGGAGTCGGCGCGGCAGACGCTCGCCCTCTTCGGGAACCTCGGATTGCTGGAGGAGGAGTTCGGCGACCCCTGGCAGCAGGCGGCCGCCGAGGCGGGAACGACGGCGGAGGCGGAGCGGTGAAGTACATCGACGAGTTCCAGGACCCGGAGCTGGCCCGGAGACTGCTGGACGACATCCACGCGACCGTGACCAGGCCCTGGGCACTGATGGAGGTGTGCGGCGGCCAGACCCACACCATCATCCGGCACGGCATCGACCAGCTCCTGCCGAAGGAGGTGGAGCTCATCCACGGCCCCGGCTGCCCGGTCTGCGTGACCCCGCTGGAGGTCATCGACAAGGCACTGGAGATCGCCTCCCGACCCGGGGTGATCTTCTGCTCCTTCGGCGACATGCTGCGCGTCCCCGGCACCGGACGCGACCTCTTCGGCGTCCGGGGCGAGGGCGGCGACGTGCGCGTCGTCTACTCCCCGCTGGACGCGCTGCGGATCGCCCGGGAGAACCCGGACCGCGAGGTCGTCTTCTTCGGCATCGGCTTCGAGACCACCGCCCCGCCCAACGCGATGACGGTGTACCAGGCGCGGAAGCTCGGCATCGCCAACTTCAGCCTGCTGGTGTCCCACGTACGCGTCCCCCCGGCGATCGAGGCGATCATGCGCTCGTCGGACTGCCGCGTGCAGGGGTTCCTGGCGGCCGGTCATGTGTGCAGCGTGATGGGGACGGAGGAGTACCCGGAGCTGGCGGACGGGTTCGGTGTGCCGATCGTCGTCACCGGCTTCGAGCCGCTGGACATCCTGGAGGGCGTGCGCCGCGCGGTGCGCCAGCTGGAGCACGGCGAGTACCGGGTGGAGAACGCCTACCCCCGCGCCGTGCGCCCGGAGGGCAACCCGGCGGCGAAGGCGATGCTCGCGGACGTCTTCGAGGTCACCGACCGCGCCTGGCGCGGCATCGGCGTCATCCCCGACAGCGGATGGCGGCTGTCGGAGCGGTACCGGGAGTACGACGCCGAGCACCGGTTCTCCGTCACGGGCATCACCACGCGGGAGCCGGCCGCCTGCCGCAGCGGCGAGGTCCTGCAGGGCCTGATCAAGCCGCACGAGTGCGAGGCGTTCGGCGGTGTCTGCACGCCCCGCACGCCTCTGGGCGCCACGATGGTCTCCAGCGAGGGGGCCTGCGCCGCGTACTACCTCTACCGCCGGCTCGGCGGGACCAGCGCACCCCTGGAGGCGAGCCCCGTTGGCTGACATCGCACAGACCCTCGCCGCCCCGGACTTCTCCGGCTGGACCTGCCCGGCGCCGCTGCGCGACCAGCCGCGGGTGGTGATGGGCCACGGCGGCGGGGGCGCGCTGTCCGCGGAACTCGTCCGGTACGTCTTCGCCCCCGCCTTCGGCGGCGAGGTGCTGGCCGGGCTCGCCGACTCCGCGGCCGTGACGCTGGGCGGGGCCCGGCTGGCGTTCTCCACCGACTCGTACGTGGTGCGGCCGCTGTTCTTCCCCGGCGGCAGCATCGGCGACCTCGCCGTCAACGGCACGGTCAACGACCTGGCGATGAGCGGGGCCAGGGCCGCCTACCTCTCCTGCGGCTTCATCCTGGAGGAGGGGGTGGAGATGCCGCTGGTGGCGCGGGTCGCCGAGGCGCTCGGCGCGGCCGCGCGCACCGCGGGGGTGGAGGTCGTCACCGGAGACACCAAGGTCGTCGAGGCCGGTCACGGCGACGGGCTGTACGTCAACACCGCCGGCATCGGCCTGATCCCCGACGGTGTCGACATCCGTCCGCAGCGCGCGGCGCCGGGCGACGTGGTCATCGTCAGCGGGGAGATCGGGGCGCACGGCGTCGCCGTGATGAGCGTGCGCGAGGGCCTGGAGTTCGGGGTCGAGATCGAGAGCGACACGGCGGCGCTCGGCGGGCTCGTCGAGGCCGTGCTGCGCGTCACGACGGACGTGCACGTGCTGCGCGACCCCACGCGTGGCGGTCTGGCGGCCGCCCTCAACGAGATCGCGGCCGCCTCGGGTGTCGGTGTCGTCCTGCAGGAGCGGGCGGTGCCCGTGCCACCCGCGGTGGCCAACGCCTGCGCGGTGCTGGGCCTGGACCCGATGTACGTCGCCAACGAGGGCAGGCTCGTCGCCTTCGTGCCCGGCGCGGTGGCCGAGGAGGTGCTGGCCGCGATGCGCGCGCATCCGCTGGGCGCGGACGCGGCCGTCATCGGGGAGTGCGTGGCGGACCACGCGGGCATGGTCGTCGCCCGTACGGGCCTCGGCGGGACGCGGGTGGTGGACCTGCCGCTGGGTGAGCAGTTGCCGCGCATCTGCTGACCGCGGACCGGTTCCGGCCGGTCCGCGGATGCGGGCCGGCCGGGCACGTCCCGCGCACCGCACCGCCCATCGTCGACGAGCCCTCCGGGAGGACGGCGTGACGTTCCGGCATCCGGCGGAGCGGACCGACGAGGAAGGCGGACGGGGCCGGTTCGAGCGGCTCGCCGAGGCGACGTCCAACTTCACGGCGTCGCCGCTCTTCTACTGCGTCTGCCTGCTCCTGGTGGCCGGCTTCCTCGTCGTCCACGCCCTCGGGCTGCCCTTGAAGTGGCAGTTGTTCGCCGCGGATCTGATGACGGCGGTCACCCTGCTGCTGCTCGCCCTGCTCAAGAACGCCGAACGCCGCGCCGAGCACGCCGTCCAGCGCAAGCTGGACGCGATCGCCGCCGCGCTGCTGGAGCAGGGCGGCAGCTCCCACGAGGCACGGGACGCGCTGCGTGAGGTGATCGGCCTCCACGAGGAAGCATGACCGCCCTCGTTTTCTGATGCTCCGTCAATCTCGTTTCGGCAGAACATCTCTGTCGGCCCGTCACCTGATTGCGGGTAAGGCAGGACACTTTCACGGGCGATCGGCCGCATGGCGCGTGACCTGCGGTGACGTGGCGAGCCGGGGCTGCGCGGGGACGCGTTCGGCGCCGTGAGCGCCGCTTTCGGGTGGCAGGCCCCACGCGGTGCTGTTTTGCTCCGCGTGGAGCGGACGCCCTGGGACCGCTCCTCCCTGCCCGTTCGACCTGGAGCTGCCTCATGCCTACAACACGCGTTCTTGGCGGCGTCGCCATGGCCGCGGCCGTCATCGGTCTCACCGTTCCCACCGCCTCCGCCTCGGCCCCTGCCTACGACTTCCCCAATGCATGGGTCACCCCCTACTACGCCGTCCCCGGAATGCGGCTGATGGTCACGACCACGGCCTGCGGCCGTGACGCCACCTACTCCAAGGGCCAGTCCGAAGCCGGCGGCCAGGTCAACCTGCTGCCCCTGGGCAGGCGCGGCGGCCTGCTCGCCGGCAGCTTCCGGGTGCCGAAGCACACCCGGCCGGGCTGGTACACCGTGACGCTGCGGTGCCCGCCGCGCACCCAGACCACCGCCTCCTTCCGGGTGGTCAGGGGCTTCGCGCACGGGTTCTCCGGCCTCGACTGCGACGACGACTTCGGTCCCGTCGGACGGCGGTCCGCCCGCCGCTGACCCCCGGTGCCCGGGTCCTCGGACCGCCGCCCCGGCCGCCGCGAAGGATGACGGTGGCGCGGCCGGGGCGGCGGGGGCGCGGGACGGCGGGTGAAGGTCCGGGGAACGCTCCCGCACCGACCTTTTTCACCCTTCCGGGTGGCGATCGGCGTCCGGACGGAAGAGTGTGGAGGGAAAGAGGGGGCGCGCGGCCCGCGAGACGGCGCCGAGGCGGTGGCGGCGCGTGAGCGAGGAGACGGACATGCGAGAGAACGAGATGGGTGACGAGGTCTACCAGCCGGACGGGTCAGAGGTACAGGACGACGCCGGGCTGCTGGAGCCCGAGGACACCCTGGACTACCACGGTGTCGACCAGATTCTCGACGAGGGCTACTCACCGCCGGAGCGGCCCTGGGCGGTGAACAAGCCCGCCATCACCGCGGCGGGCCGCCTGCAGGGCGAGACGCTCGACGAACGCCTGGCCGAGGAGCTCCCGGACCTGCCGGTCCCCGACGGGGACGGCATCGGGGACGCGTGGGACACCGACGGGGAGCTGATCGACGGCGAGGTCGGGGGCCCGCGCGCCGGGCGTCTGGTCGCCCCCGACGAGGGCGCGCACTACGAGACCGAGGGCATGGTCGCCCAGGACATCGGCATTGACGGGGCGGCCGCCTCCGCCGAGGAGGCCGCGATGCATCTCGTACCGGAGTCCGAGGAGTACTGACCCCTCCTGACCCGGTCCCGTCGGGCCCCGGTCGCGCGGGTCACCCGGCCGGGGGGCGGTCCTTCCCCATGTCCGGCCCGCCGCCGGTCACCGTCCCGCATGCGGACTCCTCGCCGCTCTGCAGGGGCGGGGCGCCGATGGCGCAGTAGTGCTTGCACGCCGGAGCCGGCTTGGCGGGCTCCTCGGGGGTCTCGCGGAGCACGTCGGAGCGGATGCCGAACCAGGCGAGGAGCGAGCCCACCACGAGCATCCCGGCGCAGATCGTGACGGCGACCCGGAACCCGTGGCCGAAGGCGGCCGGGTCCTCGTAGTCGTCGCCGGAGAGCCCGGCCATGAGCGGCAGGGCGGCCACCGCGAGGAGGCCCGCCGCACGGGCCACGGCGTTGTTCACCCCGGAGGCGGTGCCCGCGAGCCGTACCTCGGCGGCGCCCAGGACGGTGGCGGTGAGCGGGGCGACCGTGGTCGCCAGGCCCAGGGCGAAGACGCACACCGCGGGCAGGACGTCGGCGACGTACGAGGCGTCCGCGCCGATCCGCAGCATCAGCAGCAGGCCGACGGCAGAGATCGCCGGCCCGACCGTCATGGGGATCCGCGGCCCGATGCGCTCGGCGAGCCGGCCCGCGCGCTCGGACAGCGCCAGCATGATGACGGTGATGGGCAGCAGCGCCGTCCCGGAGGCCAGGGGGGAGTATCCGGCCTCGGTCTGCAGCTCGAGCACCAGGAAGAAGAACAGGCCGCCGAGCGCCGCGTAGACCGCGAAGGTGACCAGGTTCGCGGCGGTGAACTGGCGGTTCGAGAAGAGCCTCGGCGGCAGCATCGGGTGCGGGCTGCGCCGCTCGGTCACCACGAACCCGGCGAACGCGGCCAGGCCCGCCACGCCGGAGACGCAGACGGCGGCGATGTCCGGGTGGCTTCCGCCCGCGGAGATCAGGGCGTAGGTGACCCCGGCGAGGCCGACCGCGCCGAGCACGGCGCCCGCGACGTCGAAGCCGCCGGTGACGCTCTCGTCGCGGCTCTCCGGGACGTGCCGGGAGGCGACCGCGATGACCAGGACGGCCAGCGGGAGGTTGATGAAGAACACCCAGCGCCAGCTGACGGCGTCGACCAGCCAGCCCCCGAGCAGCGGCCCCAGCGCCCCCGCGATGCCGCCCAGTCCCGACCACACGCCGATCGCGCGGGCCCGGTCCTGGGACGCGAAGGACGCCTGGATCAGGGCCAGCGATCCGGGGGTGAGCAGCGCCCCGCCGACACCCTGCAGGGCGCGGGCGGCGATCAGCACCTCGATGCTGGGGGCGATGCCGCACAGCAGGGAGGCCAGCGCGAACCAGACCGTGCCGATCATGAAGACCTTGCGCCGCCCGAAGCGGTCGCCGAGCGAGCCGCCCAGCAGGATGAGCGCGGCGAGGGTCAGGGTGTAGGCGTTGATCGTCCACTGGAGGCCGGCGAGCGTGGCGCCGAGCTCCTTGCCGATCGTCGGGAGGGCGACGTTGACGACGGTGCCGTCGAGCAGGGTCATGCCCGAGCCCAGGACCACCGCCGCGAGGACCCATCGCCCGCTCGCCCCGCCCAGCGTCAGCGTCCCGGCCCGGTCCGTCGCGCCCGCGGCTTCCGTCATCCCAGCCTCCGCCATCCCCCGCCGTCCCCCGCGGGTCGTCACCGAATCTACTCCGGGGGCCGGGGTATCGCGTGGGTGGGATCCGTCCACGGACTACCTCGGCCCCGGTCGACGATCACCGCGTACCGGGGGGAAGCAGCGCACGCTGACGTATTTCGCGGCGTCCACGATCGACGGTTTCGTGGCCGGGCCGGAGGGCGAGTACGACTTCCTCGCGGCCGTGGGCGACCACATGGAGACGGTCCTCGCCGAGTACCCGGAGACCCTTCGGCGCAGGCCCGCGGCCCGCTGGGCATCGCCGACGCGCCGAACCGGCGGTTCGACACGGTGCTGATGGGCCGGGCCACCTACGAGGTGGGGCTGCCCTTCGGGCTGACCAGTCCTATCCGCACCTGCGGCAGTACGTGGTGTCCGGGAGCATGACGGCGAGCCCGGACCCCGCGGTGGAGCTGGTCTCCGGTGACCCGCTGGAGTTCGTGCGCGGGCTGAAGCGGCGGGACGGGGCGGGCATCTGGCTGTGCGGGGGCGGCCGGCTGGCGGCCTCGCTGCGCCCGGAGATCGACGAGCTGGTCGTCAAGCTCAACCCCGTGGTCGCGGGCGCCGGCGTCCCGCTGTTCGCGGGCGGTTTCGCCCCGCAGGCGTACGACGTGACCGAGGTGCGGACGCACAAGAGCGGCGTGCTGATGGTGACGTACGCCCGCCGGGAGGACTGAGCGGCGTCCGGGGCGCCGCCACCCGGGAATCCCGCGCCGCGGTGGGCGTTGCACCAAAGGTGATCGCACCGCAGCTCCCCCCGATTCCGTTCTCGATCCTCGACCGCTCCCCCGTCCGCGAGGGCGCCGAGCCCGCGCAGGCGTTGCGGGACACGGTGTGGCTGGCACGGCACGCCGAGGAACTGGGCTACCGGCGCTTCTGGGTGTCGGAGCACCACGGGGTGCCGGGCGTGGCGGGGTCCTCGCCGGCGGTGCTGGCCGCGGCGGTCGCCGCAGCCACGTCCCGGATCCGGGTGGGCACGGGCGGGGTCATGCTGCCCAACCACCGGCCGCTGGTGGTGGCGGAGCAGTTCGGGGTGCTGGAGTCGCTGTTCCCCGGGCGGATCGACATGGGGCTGGGGCGGTCGGTGGGCTTCACGGACGGAGTGCGCCGGGCGCTGGGACGCGACGCCCACGCCGCCGGGGACTTCGAGGAACTGCTGACGGAGCTGCTCGGCTACTTCACCGGCACGGCGGGCCCCGGCGCGGTGCACGCGCGGCCGCCGGAGGGGATGCGCGTCCCGGCGTTCGTGCTCGCCACGGGCGCGGGAGCGGCCACGGCGGCGGCCTTCGGGCTGCCCCTGGTGATCGCGGCGGTGCGGGGCGAGGAGCGCATGCGCGAGGCGATCGAGGACTACCGCGCGGCGTTCCGGCCCTCGGCGTGGGCGGCGCGGCCGTACGTCGTGGTGTCGACGACCGTGTCCGTGGCGGAGACGACGGAGGCCGCGCGGCGGCTGCTGGTGTCGGAGGCCTGGTCGCTGGCGCACTCGCGTACGCACGGCGAATTCCCGCCGCTGGCGCCGCCGGACGAGGTGCTGACGAGGCCCATGACGGCGCGCGAGCGCGACGTGTTCGAAGGGACGCTGTCGGGGGGCGTCCACGGCACCGAGGACGAGGTGACGGCCGCGCTGTCGGGCCTGGTCGGACGTACCGGGGCGGACGAGGTGCTGGTCACCACGGCCGGCTACGACCGGTCGGCGCTGCTGGACTCCCACCGCCGTCTGGCGCGGCTCGCGGGGCTGGGCGCACAGGCCGTGGCGGCGCGCTGACCGGTGGCCGGAAGGTGCCTGTGGTGATCGCCGCCGTCACGGCGGCCGAGGGAAGCGCACGCTCCCCAACTCGGCGTCCACGGACCGGTCATGGTCCGCGAGCACGCCGATTTCCATGGCCCGCCGGGAGAGTTGCCGCTGCCGGCCGGGCAACTCGTCGCGGTGCGACGGCTGCCGAAGCGGCGTCCCGGCCGCGGGAGGCACGTCAGGCGGTGGGGCCCTCGTACACGTCGTCGTTGCGGCCCTCGGCGAACTCCCACCACGACAGCGGCAGCCAGTCGCCGTCCACGAAGGCGTCGACGGCGGAGCCCCGTCCGCTGATGGCCACGCGCGTGCCCACCGGGTACACCGTGCCGGACAGGCCGGGCACGGGGACGAGCAGCGTTCCTGAGCGGTGGGCCATTCTTCCCGCCTTTCCTCGCGGTCAATCACAATTCGCCATATTCCACGTGAAGAATAGCTGGCTTGTCTCGCACTGCCCAAGGGGGGAGCATGAGAAATAGGTCACGTAAGCCGCGAATCAGACACCAATCGGAGGTGTCCACGTGAAGGCCGTCGTCTACAAAGGACCGTTCGAAGTAGCCGTCGAGGAAGTCGACAATCCACGCCTGCAACACCCCAACGACGTGATCGTCAGGGTGACGTCGACCGCGATCTGCGGTTCCGACCTGCACATGTACGAGGGCCGGACCGCCGCGGAGCCCGGCATCGTCTTCGGCCACGAGAACCTGGGGATCATCGACCAGGTCGGCGAGGGGGTCACCACCCTCAAGCAGGGCGACCGCGTGGTCATGCCCTTCAACGTCGCCTGCGGATTCTGCAAGAACTGCTCGGCGGGTTTCACCGGCTACTGCCTGACGGTCAATCCGGGGTTCGCCGGAGGCGCTTACGGCTATGTGGCCATGGGCCCCTGGCCGGGCGGTCAGGCGGAATACGTGCGCGTACCGTACGCGGACTTCAACTGTCTGAAACTGCCGGAGGGCACCGCCAACGAGTCCGACTTCGTGCTCCTCGCCGACATCTTCCCGACCGGGTACCACGGCTGTGAGCTCGCCCAGGTCTCCCCCGGCGAGAGCGTCTCGGTGTACGGCGGCGGCCCGGTCGGGCTGATGGCCGCGTACTCGGCGATGCTGCGCGGGGCGGCCAAGGTGTTCGTCGTGGACCGCGTGCCGGAGCGGCTGCAGAAGGCCGAGGAGATCGGCGCGGTCCCGATCGACTTCACCAAGGGCAGTCCGGTGGACCAGATCAAGGAGCACACGAAGGGCGAGGGCACCGACAAGGGCGTCGACGCGGTCGGCTACCAGGCCCAGGCCGGCGGCGCGGGCCGCGAGGAGCCCGCGGCGGTGCTGAACTCCCTGATCGACACGGTGCGCCCCACCGGCGCCCTGGGCATCCCCGGCCTGTACGTGCCGTCCGACCCGGGCGGCCCGGACGAGCAGGCCAAGAGCGGCCGACTGCTGGTCGCCATCGGCCGGCTCTTCGAGAAGGGCCTGCGGCTGGGCACCGGGCAGTGCAACGTCAAGCGCTACAACCGGCAGCTGCGCGACATGATCATCGAAGGCCGCGCCCGCCCGAGCTTCGTGGTCTCCCACGAGCTGCCCCTGACGGACGCCCCGTCGGCGTACGAGAAGTTCGACAAGCGGATCGAGGGCTACACCAAGGTCGTCCTCCACCCGGGTCAGGGCTGATCCGGCGCAAGCGCGGCGCCCGGGGTCCGAGGCCCTGCCGTCAAAGTAGTGCCGGCCGCCCGGAGGGCGGGCCCAGCGGCGTCTGGTGCGGTGCATCGCAAGGCGGAGGATCGTCCTCGTAGTGGGCTACTCGGACGATTCGACAACGCAGCGAGGTGCCGTGCCAGGCGCCGCTGGGCAGGCGGGACTTTGACGGCAGGGCCTAGCAGCTCTCCGGGCCCTGGGCGTCGTAGGGCCCGGAGGGGCTGACCTCCTCCAGGGTGTACGTGTACAGGTCGAACTCCACCAACCCGTCCGCATGCGTGGTGACCCGCGGCGGGCGGGTCCCCGGATACCGGGAGGCGATGACGTCGGCGACCCTGTGGGCGGTCGCCGCGTCGGCAGCGGCGATGCGCACGTAGGCCACTCCCGGTTCGTACAGCGGTCCGAGTTGTCCGGTCATGCTGCTCCCCTTGTCCCGTCCGTCCGGCGGATTACCGCTGGAGACAGCCCGTTGGTCGTCGCGGTTGCCCGCGCGGGCTGGGTTCACTCGAAGATGTCAATGCGGGGGCTCAGGACAGCAGGAAGTCGGCCTTTCCGTCCTTGGCGCCCTGGATGAACATCCTGATCTCGTGGTCCGTGTAGATGAGGGCCGGCCCGTCGGGGTCGGTGGACTGCCGCAGCGCGACCCTGCCGTCGGCCAGTTTCATGGCCTCCACGCAACTTCCCCCGTTGCCGCCGCTCCACGGCTTGTGCCAGCCCTCGGTACCGAGGTCGACGGCGCGCATGCCGTTGTATATGCGGTCGTCCATGTGTGTCAGATCTCCTTGCGGATGCCATCGAGGATGGCTGCGGTGCTGTGTGCCGGCGCGGCTTGCGCGCACATCCGGTCGAGGGCCTCGAGGAACGCCGAGACGTCGTCCACGTCGTCCAGGTAGGCGGCGCCCACCAGGCTCTCGGTGAACACGACGTCCGGCAGTTCGCGGATCTGGAACCGGAAGATGTGGAAAGGCCCGTACATCGCCGGGTGCGGCCCGGCGTCGAAGGGCATGATCTGCAGTCTCACCTGCGGCAACTCACATGCCTCGGCCAGCCGGTCCAGCTGGGCGCGCATGACGCCGGGACTGCCAATGGGGCGGCGCAGCACGGTCTCGTCCATCACCACCCACAGCAGTGGGGCCTCGGGCCGGGCGATCAGCGCCTGCCGTTCCCGGCGGAGCGCGACCAGGCGCTCGAGTTCCTCCGTGGAGGCGCCCGGGCGGCCGGCCCTCAGCACGGCGCGGGCGTAGTCCTCGGTCTGCAGCAGGCCCGGGACGTAGTGCGGCTCGTAGGCGCGGATGATGGCCGCCTCGCCCTCGAGGCTGACGAAGGCGCTGAACCAGGACGGCAGGACGTCACGGTAACGGTGCCACCAGCCGGGGCGGTTGCCCTGCCGGGCGAGGTCGATGAAGGTCGCCGCCTCGACGGCGTCGACGCCGTACAGCGCCAGCAGCTTCTCCACGTACGGGATGCGCAGGCCGACCTCGGCCTTCTCCATACGGCGCACGGTGGCATGGGTGACGTCCAGCTCGCGCGCGGCCTGTTCGTACGAGCAACCCGCCTTCTCCCGCAGGTCGTGGAGGCGTTTGCCGAGGATCACGCGGAGGACCGTCGGCGCCCCGCTCGCCTTCGCCTCACCCATGTCGCAACTCACGCATGGCAGCAGTGTGCCATGTCAGGAATGGAACCCACACCCTGGTACTGGCGATTGTGCAATTTGCAGAATGACCCTTGCCTTCTGTGCAAGCAGTGGCCATAGTTGCGTGTGTGCTCTTTGCCCTCAGCGCCCGGGACACCTTCCGGCTCCGACTGCCGGCGCAGGCCTCGTCGGTCGGCGTCGCGCGACGCCAGGTGCGTTCCGCGCTGAGCGGATGGGGCCTGGAGGAGCTGGGCGACGACGCCGGCCTCGTGGTGAGCGAACTCTTCACCAACGCGGTCGTGCACAGCGGCAGCGACCATGTCGCGTGCCTGCTCTGGACGGCGGGCGGCAAGCTGCACATCGAGGTCGTCGACGAAGGGCGCGGGACCGCGGGTCCCCAGGCGCGCGCGGCCGCCGACGGCGACGAGAACGGTCGCGGGCTCGCCCTCGTCGCCCATTTGGCCGAAGGCTGGGGCGTGCGCCCGCCGGCGCACGGGACCGGTCGCGCGGTGTGGGCGACCCTCCCCTGCGCCCGTCCCGGGGCGGTCCGGCGCAGCGGTTGAACACCGGGTGACGACCGCTCGGCGTCCGCGGGAAGAGTGGCCGTCGCCGCGGCGCGCCGAATTGGGATGGTGGCACCCCGCGTCCGGGCATAGGCTTCTCCCGACGGAAAGGCCCTCGGGGGAGCACCAACACCCCCTGCCTCCGCCCCGGGAGGAACCGCCCACCGCGGTCCCCGCCCGGTTCCGCAACCGGCGCCACCGCGTCCGCTCAGCCATCAGCCCGACCGGGCGGTCGGCGTCCGGCAGCGGCCGGGCCGGCGTCCGGCTCACCCGACACGAAGGAGTGCGCGGTGACACCCGAGAAGTCAAAGCGGAACCAGCTCCCCAAGGAGCCTGACGATCAACCCGCGCAACAGCGGGAGGTGCGGAACCTGGACGTCTGGGCCAGGTCGGCACCGATCCGACTGGCCGGCTACGAGGACGATCTGAACGAACCGCACATCCTGCGGAGCATCGACTGAGCCTCCGGCACGGCCGGTTCACGGGCCGTACGGGCAACGAAGCCCGTACGGCCCCTGCCGTGTCCCGGGCCTCGCGGTGGCGTTTCCGGCCCGCTCAGCCCGCCGCGTCCACGGCGCCCACGGCGCGGCCGCCCGGCGGTTCGATGGTGTAGAGGTCCAGGACGTCGGGCGGTACGGCACGGCCCGGTCCCCCGGCGCGCACCCACGCGACGATGTCATCGAGGGCGCCGGGATCGTTGACCAGGCCCAGCCAGACCGGCCGGCCGCCGGCCGCACGCCCCTCCGGCGAGGGCTGCACGACGACGACGTTGGCCTGTTCGCACACGTCGAGGCACTCGGTGACGCGTACCCGGCAGACCCCGGCGAGTTCCCGCCGGAGCAGGTCGAGTTGCGCGTCGTGGTCGACGCCGGGGACCTTCTGCGTACCGCAGCAGCAGTCGCGGCAGACGCTCACCGTGCAGGCGCCCTGCCGCGGCACACCACCGCTCACGTGAGGGTGATCCGCACGCCCACCGTGCCCTCGCGGCCGCGGCGCAGCCGGCTGCCGAACAGGGTCAGCCTGCCGAGCAGGCCGTACTTGCGGGCGACCAGGGAACGGTAGCGCTCGGTCTCCTGCGGTCCGAGGACCTCGGCGCGCGCGGGCACCTGCTCCCCGGTGGGGTTGCCGCGTACGTCGCAGGGGCCGACCAGCACGTCGGCGCGGTTGCGGATCCGCTTGACCTTGCCGGAGTCCGCCGCGGTCCAGGCGCCGACCGCCTCACCGTCGCGGACCACCCAGACCGGGGTGGCAACGGTACGGCCGTCCCGCCGGTAGGTGGTCACCAGTAGGTACTTGCCCGCCGCGAGCCGGGCGGACGCGCTGTCCTCGATCATGGACCAAGGCTACGCGGGAACGGCCTCCTCGGCCGGTGCCCGGAGCGTTTTGCCCAGGCACACGCTGAGCGGACTGTCCTTGTAGTGGCCGAACTTGGTCACCGGCGTGTAGCCGCAGGAGGCGTAGAGGGCGATCGCCTCCGGCTGCATCTGCCCCGTCTCCAGCACCATCCGGGTGCGGCCGCCGCGGCGGCGCCGGTCTCCAGTGCGGCGAGCATCCGGCGTGCGAAGCCCCGGCCCCGGGCCTGCGGCACCACGTACATCCGCTTGACCTCGGCGTCGCCGTCCTCGAAGCCCTCCGTGGAGGCGTCCTGACCGCGCCAGCCCCCGGTCGCCACGGGGGCGCCGTCGAGGTAGCCGACCATGAACTCGCCCTGCGGACCGTCGAAGTGGTCGGGGTCCATCGCCGTCTCGTCGGGGCCGCCGTACCGCACGACGTACTCCTGCTGCACCTGCTCGGTCAGCAGCACGGCGTCGGAGTGGTCGTAGCGCGTCTTCCGGATCTCCACCCGCACATCGTACGGGTGTGCGGCCTACGCCCCGGTACGGGCACCCTCCGGCGGGCCGGTATCGTCCCCGTCATGCTCACCGTGACCACCGTGAACGTGAACGGGCTGCGCGCCGCGGCCAAGAAGGGCTTCCTCCCCTGGCTGGAGGCGACCACGGCCGACGTGGTGTGCCTGCAGGAGGTCCGCGCCGAGGCCGCGCAGCTGCCCGAGGAGGTCCGTGCCCCCGAGGGCTGGCACGTGCTCCACGCCCCGGCGGCCGCGAAGGGCCGGGCCGGGGTGTCCCTCTACTCGCGGCAGGAACCGTCCGCGAGCCGGATCGGCTTCGGCTCGGAGGAGTTCGACGGCTCCGGCCGCTACGCGGAGATCGACCTGCCCGGCGTGACGGTGGCCAGCCTCTACCTCCCCTCGGGCGAGGTCGGCACGGAGCGGCAGGAGGAGAAGGAGCGCTTCATGGCGGCGTTCCTGGAGCACATGGTCAAGCTGCGGGAAAAGGCCGCCGCCGCCGGCCGCGAGGTGCTGATCTGCGGTGACTGGAACATCGCGCACACCGAGCGCGACCTGAGGAACTGGCGGGCCAACCAGAAGAACGCCGGCTTCCTCCCCGAGGAGCGGGCGTGGCTCTCCCGCGTCTACGACGAGGCCGGGTACACCGACGTCGTGCGCCACCTCACCCCGGAGGGCGAGGGCCCGTACACGTGGTGGTCCTACCGCGGCCGCGCCTTCGACAACGACAGCGGCTGGCGCATCGACCTCCACGTCGCGACCCGCGGCCTGGCGGCCCGGGCGGCGCAGACCCGGGTCGAGCGTGCGGACACCCACCCCGAGCGCTGGTCCGACCACGCGCCGGTGACGGTCGCCTACGATCTCGGCCGGTAGATCCTCCGGGGGGCCGAGGGAACATGCGGCGGCACTGGCCGCGGGATGTCGAGCGCGCGGACCGTCCGGGCTTCGCCCTGGTCCGGTCCGCGGACGACCTGCTGTGCGATGTACGGTCCGGGCGGCTACCTCGGCTGCAATGCGGACGCCCTGGCCGACTGCCTCCGCGGCGGCTTCGGGGTCACCACCCCGTGCACCCTGGTGTGGCGGGATTCCGCGGTCGCGCGGCGGGCGCTGGGCGGGACGCTGGACTCCCGCGGGGAGCCGGACAGCCGCTTCGGCGCGGTCCTGGAGGTGCTGGCCGAGGGCGGCGTGGAAGTCGTCCTCGCCTGAGGGCGCGGCGACACCCGGTGCCGCCGTACGGGACCGCCGGAGGGCGCCGTCGCCGTATCGTCTAGTCAGCTGCCCTTTTCCGGAGGAGTCCCCATGGCGCCGCCCGTCGTCCGCTCTCTGCGCGAGCAGATCCGCGAGTTCATCGTGGACGGCATCGTCAGCGGGCGGTGGAAGCCCGGGGAGCGGATCGTCGAGCGGGGCATCGCCACCGAGCTGGAGGTCAGCCAGACGCCCGTGCGGGAGGCGCTGCGGGAGCTGGAGGTCATGCGGCTGATCGAGTCCGCCCCGAACAAGGGGGTGCGGGTGCGCCGGCTGACCGCCGGGGACCTGGAGGAGATCTACCCGGTGCGGGCGGGCCTGGAGCAGATCGCCGCCGAGCTGGCGGCGCCGCGCCTGCGGCACGACCTGTCGGCGCTGGAGGCCGAGGTCGCGCTGCTGCACGAGGCGGACGAGGAGGGCGACGCCGGGGCTCAGGTGCGGCACACCGTGGCGTTCCACCGCGAGCTGGTGCGCGCCTCCGGCAACAGCGTGCTGCTGCACACCTGGGAGTCGCTGGGCATCGAGGTGTGGACGGCGCTGTCGATCCGCTGGCTGGGCACCCGGCAGCGGCTGTACGCCGAGGAGCACCAGGCGGTGGTGGAGGCCTTCCGCAGGGACGATCCGCGGGTCGGCGAGCTGGTCAAGGAGCATGTGCTGGGCTGTGCCCCGCAGGGCGGCTGACGCCGGCCCGGAACACCCCCGCCCGGACCATGGGAGCTCTCCCCTTTGTGACCCTCGTCACAAGGTATTTGATCGATCATCGATCAGTCTTACTCTGTGAGACACGGGGACACCCCTGCCCGCACGGAACCAACTGGGAGGCGTTCACCATGACCGACGCCACGCTGAGCGCGCTCGATCACCTGCCGGACCCGGACCCGGAGGAGACCGGCGAATGGGCCGCCTCACTCGACGCGGTCACCCACGCCGCCGGCCCTGATCGCGCGGCGTACCTGATGCGCCGTACCTTCGACCACGCGCAGGCGTCCGGTCTCGCGGTGCCGTCTCTACTGGAGACCGAGCACATCAACACCATCCCGACCGCCGCGGAGCCCGAGCTCCCCGGTGACCTGGAGATGGAGCGGCGCATCGCCGGATGGAACCGCTGGAACGCCGCCGCCATGGTGACCCGCGGCAGCCGCCTGGGCCTGGGCGGCCACATCGCCACCTTCGCCTCCGCGGCCTGGCTGTACGAGACCGGCTTCAACCACTTCTTCCGCGGCAAGGAGGGCGACGGCTCCGGCGACCAGCTGTACGTCCAGGGCCACGCCTCCCCCGGTATCTACGCCCGCGCGTTCCTCGACGGCCGGCTGACCGAGCGGCAACTGGACAACTTCCGCCAGGAGGCCGGCGGCGACGGCCTGCCGTCCTACCCGCACCCGCGGCGGCTGCCCTGGCTGTGGGAGTTCCCGACCGTGTCGATGGGCCTCGGCCCGCTCGCCGCGATCCAGCAGGCGCGCTTCAACCGCTACCTGACCCACCGCGGCATCAAGGACACCTCCGGCTCGCACGTGTGGGCCTTCCTCGGCGACGGCGAGATGGACGAGCCGGAGTCGACCGCCGCCCTCGGCCTCGCCGGCCGTGAGGGGCTGGACAACCTCACCTTCGTGATCAACTGCAACCTGCAGCGCCTCGACGGGCCGGTCCGCGCCAACTTCAAGATCGTCCAGGAGCTGGAGGCGAAGTTCCGTGCCGCCGGCTGGAACGTCGTCAAGTCGCTGTGGGGCTCCGCCTGGGACGAGCTGTTCGCCCTCGACACCACGGGCGCGCTCGTGCGGCGGCTGCGCGAGGTACCCGACGGGCAGTTCCAGACCTACGCCACCCGCGACGCCGCGTACATCCGCGAGCACTTCTTCGGCGCCGACCCGGCCCTGGCCGAGATGGCGAAGCTGCTGACGGACGCCAAGATCGCCGAGTGCTTCCACACCTCCCGCGGCGGCCACGAGCCGCGCAAGGTGTACGCCGCCTACCGTGCGGCCACCACGCACAAGGGCGCGCCGACCGTGATCCTCGCGCAGACCGTCAAGGGCTGGACGCTGGGCCGCGGTTTCGAGTCGCGCAACGCCAACCACCAGATGAAGAAGCTCACCCTCCCCGAGTTCCGCGCCATGCGCGACCTGCTCGAACTGCCCATCCCGGACAGCGCGCTCGCCGGGGACCTGGTGCCGTACGCCCACCCGGGCGCCGACTCCCCCGAGGTGCGCTACCTGCAGGAGCGCCGCGCCGAGCTCGGCGGCCCCGCCCCGGCCCGCCGGGTGCACCCGGTGGCGCTCCCCGAGCCGTCCGCGAAGCCCTTCGAGGCCCTGGCCAAGGGCTCCGGCAGCCAGGAGATCGCGACCACGATGGCCCTGGTCCGGCTGATGAAGGACCTCATGCGGGAGAAGGAGAGCGGACGCCGCTGGGTGCCGATCGTCCCCGACGAGGCGCGCACCTTCGGCATGGAGTCGCTCTTCCCGAGCGCGGGCATCTACTCGCCGCTCGGCCAGACCTACGACCCGGTCGACCGCGACATGCTCCTGTACTACCGGGAGGCGGAGAACGGGCAGATCCTCAACGAGGGCATCACCGAGGCCGGCTCGATGGCCTCCTTCACCGCCGCGGCGACCTCGTACGCCACGCACGGCGAGCCGATGATCCCGCTGTACATCTTCTACTCGATGTTCGGCTGGCAGCGGACCGCCGACCAGATGTGGGCCCTCGCCGACCAGCTCGGCCGCGGCTTCCTGGTCGGGGCGACCGCGGGCCGCACGACGATGACGGGTGAGGGCCTGCAGCACGCCGACGGCCACTCGCACCTGATCGCGTCCACCAACCCGGCGGCGGTCTCGTACGACCCGGCCTTCGCCTACGAGGTCGGCGTCATCGTCCGCGAGGGCCTGCGCCGCATGTTCGGCCCGGACGCGGAGGACGTCTTCTACTACCTGACGGTCTACAACGAGCCCAAGATCCAGCCGGCCATGCCCGCGGAGCCGGGTGTCGAGGAAGGCATCGTCAAGGGCCTGTACCGCTTCCGCGCCGCCGACACCGCCGGGCTGTCCGCCGACGCGCCGCGGCTGCAGCTGATGGCCTCCGGCACGGCGATCCACTGGGCCCTGGAGGCGCAGCAGTTGCTGGCCGCGGAGTGGGGCGTGGCGGCGGACGTGTGGTCCGCGACCTCCTGGAGCGAGCTGCGGCGCGGTGGTCTGGCGTACGACGCGGCCCGGCTGCGGGGCGAGGACGCCCCGCTCCCCCACGTCACCCGTGTCCTGGAGGGCGCGCCGGGCCCGGTGCTGGCGGTGAGCGACTGGATGCGCGGGGTGCCGGACCAGATCAGCCAGTGGGTGCCGCAGGAATGGCACTCGATCGGCACCGACGGCTTCGGCCTGTCGGACACGCGCGATGCGGCGCGCCGCCACTTCGGCGTGGACCCGCAGTCGGTGGTCGTCGCCGCGCTGGCCGCGCTCGCCGGGCGCGGCGAGGTCAAGCGGGAGACCGTGCAGGAGGCCCGGGAACGTTACGGGCTCTGAGCTCCCCGCTCCGCCCCGGGCGGGGGCATGAGGGGCCGGGGCCCCGCCGCAAGCCGGGCCCCGCCCGGGGCCGGGGAGCCCCCCCCCCCCCCCCCCCGGGAGGCCCCCCCCCGCCCCCACGGTGGGGGGGAAAGCGGGGGAATGGGGCGGGGCGGTGTCGTGGTGGGGCACCGGGACGGGGACC
>NZ_JBHWGA010000020.1:0-163497 GCF_042733315.1 Streptomyces sp. NPDC059718 | reverse complement strand
ATGGAACTCCTGCGCGCCGTCGTCCACAGCGAAGGCGTCACCGCCCTCGTCGCCACCCACGACCCCCAACTCCTCGCCCTCGCCGACCGCGTCCTGGAACTCCGCGACGGCCACATCCTCACCACCGACTGACCCACACCCCGGGGCCGCCGCGCGACCCGACGAGTTGGCCGCCTGGTACTGCGGCGCCGCCAGCCGTGGCGAACTGGCCTGCTCATCGTCACGTTCAGGCACGGGATCACCGTGATGGCACCCGCCGCCGACCGTGACCCACATGGCCTGGTGGGCCATGTCCCGGCCTCGATGCGTCGTTAACCGCGATACGTCCGTCGACGCGGCGCCGTCGTACGACTCGGGTTCACGGGTGGTCAGCCCGCGGAATGCTCCCTCAACGAACCGGGCCATCATGTCGGTGCGTTCTTCGAAGAACAGTCCGTGCACGGCGGCCTCTTTCGCTGCCCGGCTGCAGTCGATGCACTGCTCGAGCGTCCCGGCCTCGGGGACACGCTCCGGGTCCTCACTCCGTACAGGTGGCAGATCACGCTAAGGCGTGTATCGAAAGTATTTCCGGAGCGGTTGTCGTGTCGCTCCGCTACGGTGCGGCCATGGTGAACTTCGTGCTGGTTGCAGGTGCGCGGCTCGGATCGTGGGCGTGGGACGAGGTGGTGCCGTATCTGGCTGCGGCCAGCCACGGAGTCCACCTGTTGACGCTGTCCGGTCTCGCCGAGAAGCAAGGCGTGCCAGCCGGGCAGCAGACCCACGTCCAGGACATCGTCGGCGAGGTCGAGCACCAGGATCTGCGCGACGTCGTCCTGGTTGGTCACAGCTACTCGGGCATCCCGGTCGGTCAGGCCGCCGAGCAAATTGGCGACCGGCTGGTCCACGTGGTTTTCGTCGACGCCAGCGTTCCGACCGATGGCGAACCGTTCGTCTCCGCCTGGCCGGACGGCGGGGCGATGATGAGGGCATCGATCGCCAAGAACGGGGGATTCTGGCCGGTCGCGGCCGCGGCCCATTACGAGGGCCACGGTCTCATCGATGAGCAGATCGCACGGATCGTAGCCCGATCGACGCCGCATCCGGGCGCCACGCTGACTGAACCCGCCGCCCTGGCACGGCCACTCGGCGATCTCCCGGCGACTTACATCAAGTGCACGCTCGGTGACCCAGAGCCGAGCGACGACGTGGCCAAGCTGCTGACCAGCGAGCACTGGCGGCTGATCGAGATGGACACCGGCCACTGGCCGATGCTCTCCGAGCCACGTGAACTGGCGCAGATCCTCATGAACATAGCTACGGCATGACGGCAGATCCATGTTTGCGGACTCCTTGCCGACGTGCATCACGTGCGCTGGTCACAGCCACTCGTTGATGGCTGCGACGAGGACGGTCGCCTCGTAGCGGACCGCGAGCTTGTCGTACCGCGTGGCCACGGCCCGGTTCCTTTTGAGGCGGCTGATGCCGCACTCGACTGCGTGCCGCTCGTGGTAGTCCACCGGGCCGAACTTCGGCGGCCGGCCACCGGACGAGCCCCGTTTCTTGCGGTTGCGCGCTTGATCGGTCTTGTCCGGGATGGTGCAGCGGATGCCCCGCCTCCGCAGATAGACCTTGTTGCTCGTCGGGTTGGCGAGGTCGGTGAAGAGAAGTACGTGTTCCGCACCGGCGTTGCGGGCTGCTTGGGACACGGCTGCGGTGACGGCGGAGCCGTAGCCCCGGCCGCGATGTTCGGGCAGCGTGTAGACGGGGGTGAGGCGAGCCGTGCCGGCCACCACCGACGTCATGGCGGCCATGGCCACTGGTTCGTCCCCGACCGTCCACAACCGCCAGCCGCCCCGGCTCATCCGCTCGTCGATGAATGCGTCGAGATCCGCTCCGAGTGAGCCCACTTCCGTGACGAAACGGGTGCACCAGTCGTGGAGAAGAGCCCTGTCACCGTCGGTCGCCGTCCGCGGTGCCCCCGGCGGTGCGACGCCAGGGCTCACAAGCCGGCCAAGACGATGGAGGCGCAGGTGTGGTCCACTCTTCGGCGCGGAGCCGGTGGTCGTCCGCCACGCTTCGGCGAAGGCACGGACCGATGCGTCGTCGGCCAGGAGCTGTGTAAACGGCTGAGCTTGGGTGAACAGGAGCCTGCCAGGTGCGTTGCCGCCGCCTGGGAAAGGCGGCTCGCGGTCAGCAGGTGCGGTGGCATCCACACGAACGCGGCCGTCGTCGCTGCTTCATCCGGTTCCCGCCACCAACCCAGCACCGTGGGCGGGGTTTTACCCCCGGACCACAGCTGCTCGATCGTGTCGAGCCCGGACAGCAGCATGGTGTGCAGGTCGGGACGTGCAGCGAGAAATGGCCCCGCCTCGGAGCGAAACACTTCGGGCTTGTCCGTAATGAACCAGGTCACGAGAACGCATCTCCTGCTTGCCCACGAGAGCGGCAACCCGCGGAGCCGTGGGGAAGCGGTTGGGGGCCCGCCGGCCGTAGCAGACGCGGCTGGCGGGCAGTACGGACCGCCGGGCTCACGCTCCGGCGGGAGTCCGCGCCGACCGGCTCAGGGCAGGCTGAGTTCGTGCCTGATGAGCTGGGCGAGTGCGGAGGGCTGCGACAGGAAGGGCGAGTGCGAACTGTTCAGCCGCAGCGTCCTGTCGGCGCGCTTCGCGAAGAGTTCCTGGACGAAGGGCGGGATGGCGCCGTCTGCTTCGCAGATGATGTATGTGCTCGGAATCTTCTGCCAGGCGACCGCGGTCAGCTTCTGGGTGGTGGAGGCGTAGGACTGGTAACCCAGGGCTGCCGCCGCCTTCTCGGCAACGCTCCTGGCCACGTCGCCGTAGAACACGTCGACCGGGTTCGCGACGGTCAGGAAGTCACCGGCACCCTCCTGCTGGTGGAACTCCCACCAGAGTGCAGGGTCGCCGCCCGCGCTCGACAGCAGCGAGTCCCCGGCGTCGAGCTGGAACGCGGCGAGGTAGACGATGCTCTTGACGTTGGGCGCCTCGGCGAGTGCCTGGGTGGTGGGGACGCCGCCGTAAGAGTGCGCGACGACGACCACGGGCCCACCGATCGCCTCGACCGCGGCCCTGATGGCGGCCGCGTCGGAGTACATGTCGCCCAGCGCCTTGGGATCATCGCCACACGAGGTCAGGGCCACGGTGTGGACATCGATACCGGGCAGGTCATCGATGAGGAGTTGCAGATGCTCGGGCTTGTGCCACGCTCCGGGCACCAGCAACAGCGACGGCAGGGCCATTCGAACCTCATAGGGCAGGTGATGCGTTGGGCATGATGTGCGGGCCCATCATGTAGGCCCTCACTACACAGCGTCCACGTGATAGATGTCACCAATTATCTATAAGGCGGAATCCGGGCCCGCCTCCGCGAGAGGCAGTCCCCGCCGGCCCGCTTGCAGCGCGGGCGGACCCGGCGGCGTCGATCCAGGCCCGGCGCGACCACTTCGGCGCCCACACCTACCGTCGCACCGACCGCCCCGGCTCCTTCCACACCCGCCGGGACACCGATCGCACCAAAGAACCCATGCGCCGAGGGCGGTTCGCCGGCAGCACCTCATGCCGCAAGCGCCGAGGTGGGCAACCATGAGCCCTTTAGATTAAGCTCACTATCTAACGCGTGAAATCTACTGAGGAAAGAGGACGACCATGTCCACACAGAAGGTCGGGACGGCGCTCGTTACCGGCGCGACCGCAGGTCTGGGTGCCGCTTACGCCGAGGAGCTGGCGGCGCGGGGGCACAACCTGCTGCTCGTCGCCCGCGATCAGGCGCGGTTGGAATCTTCCGCAGCGAACCTTGCGGAGCGTTTCGGCATCGGAGTCTCGGTGCTGAGCGCCGACCTGGCCACGCCGAAGGGCATGCGGAGCGTCGAGGACCGACTGGCGGCCGACCCCTCGATCGACATGCTGGTGAACAACGCGGGCAGCGCCCTGTTCGGCCCCCTGTCCGCGGCAGACCCGGACCGGCTGGAGTGGCTGGTCACGTTCAACCTGACCTCCGTCACCAGGCTCGCGGCCGCCGCCGCGAAGGCGTTCTCCAGCCGGGGCTCGGGCACGATCGTCAATGTCTCGTCCGCCCTCGCCCTCAACATCCTGCCCGTAGGCGCCGTGTACAGCGGGACCAAGGCATATGCGATCGCGTTCACCCAAGCTCTGGCGGAGGAGTTCGCCGGTTCCGGTGTCCGCGTGCAGGTGGTGGTACCGGGAGCGCTGGAGACGGCGATCTGGGACGGCTCGGGCATCGAACTCGACCAGCTGCCCAAGGAGGCCGTCATGGCACCCCGCAATGCCGCGCGGGCCGCGCTCGCCGGTCTCGACGCCGGCGAGCTGGTCACGATCCCCTCGCTGCCGGAGTACGCCAGGTGGGAGGAGTACGAGAACGCCCGCCGGGAACTCATCCCGGGACTGTCCCTCACGCGCCCCGCCGAACGCTACGCCGGCTGACATCCGGGGCAAGCACGCTCTTCACCAGGGCCGGGGGCCAACCGCCCCCGGCCCGCCGCAACGGCGGCCGTTCCCGGGGCTGTCGCCTCCGCCGGGCCGCACGCACTGCCGGACCCGGGGCCGCCGCGCCCGACGGCGACGGAACCACGTCACGGCCAGGAGCAGCCGGGGAAGGGGTCATTCACCCGCCACCGGTCGCGATGACGGCCAAGCGCGGGCCCGCCGGGTCAGGGGCGGCGGGACAGGCCACGAGCTCAGGACGCCGTACCGCGGGTCGGCGCCGCGGGGCAGGCGGCGCGGGGCGCTGCGCATACGGCGCACCCACCCCTGCGGGGCGGCAAACGGTTCAGGACACTGGGGTGGCGTACACGTCAGCCGGTTGCCGGCTGACCACTGTCGGCAGCCCTCGCCACCGCTGCATGTGCCGCCTGCAGGATCTGCTCCGACAAAGGCGTCCCTGCGGTGGCACGGGCAAGAAGTATGCCGCCGACGAGCGTGGCATAGGCGGCCAGGCCGGCGTCGCCGGGCGCGATCCACTCCGCGAGTTCCTGGACGCCCCTGGAGTACGTCTCCCTGTGCTCGGGCTCACGCGCAATGTCGCCCGCGAAACCGGCGGCGGGACAACCGGTGCCAGGGTTGTCGCGATGCTCGACGGAGAAGTAGGACTCGAGCAGCGACTGCCACGCCGCCTGGTGCCCTCCAGCCTCGTGGTCGAGAGTCACAAGGTCTTGCAAATTGTCGGCGAACGCCTTGGTGGTCGCCTCGTCGACGAGCGCGGCTTTGGAGGCGAACTGCTTGTAGAAGCCGCCTTGAGTGAGTCCGATCGTCTTCATCACATCCGCGATGCCGACCTTGGCGACACCGTCCTCACGGAACAGCCGAGAGGCCGCGGCCACCGTTCGCTCCCGGTTGACCTTCGCTTCCGCTTGCGAGACGCGACTCATTTATCACCCTCCGTAATGCCGAATGGCCATCTTCCCCGTACCGGGCTGTTACGACGACCAGCGGGCTGGCACCCTGACTCTAAGATTATGCCTGCTGTCTATCGCTTGCCATAGCCGCCCGTCGGCCGCAATTCCGGCCGGCACGCCCGACCGGAGTCCCGCGGGCGGCGGCCGATCGGCGAGAGCGCGGACGGCGGCCCGCATGTAAGATGGTGTTCACAATCTAACATTCGCGTTGCCGTCGCCAGGCTCCCGGGCACCACCGACGACAAACACGGAGCCCTGGAGGCATCCCGCGGCCGCTCGGGCGGAACAGCCCTCACCCACGGGTCGTTCCGCCATCATGCCGCGGCGAAGAGGACCTCGTCACCGGAGGCACGGAAACGACGTTTCTCACCGCGGCCGCCCGGGGACGGTCTACCGTGCCATGCGTTCGGCCCGCACGACACCGAAGGCTGTTGCCCACAGGTGCCGTTGAGGCTGCCCGTCATCGTCGGCGTCCGGCCGGCCCGAGTCGCATGCGAAACCGCCATGGCCACACCAGCCCTCAAGGCGGCGCGACCCAACCCGTCACCCAACCTCGGCAGACCCTGGCGTCGCTCAATTGCCTTTCAAAATCCCCGCAGTGAAGCGTGATTGGATGCCAGGTCGCGCCTGCTGTGCCGGGCCGGACGAGAGGGAAACGGATCGCTTGACGTGCCGAACCGCACGTCGCACAGTTGAATCGCATGCCGGTAAATAACTTCCACTATGCGGAAAGCGAAGGGCGGCTGAGCTGTGATCCAAACAGGGCCGCACAAATACCGAAGACGTCACAGCACCGGCGTGGACCCTCACCCGGTCTGCCTGCCTGTCTGGGACACACACCAGCCCGACCTCTTGCGCGCTGCGAGTCGTAGTGAGCGGCCGACGCACCGGGGAGCCGCTGCCCGGGCTGTCCTGCCGGCCGGACTATCACCGGTTTAACCGCCGTCCCGCCAAAAGGGCCGCTCGCCGGGGGCGCACCACCGGCGAACTCACTGGGCCTCAACTCACCCCTCCACGCCGCGATGGCACGAAAGCCGCGCCATGTTGATACGACGCAGCCCTTCCAGGAAAACCAGGTCACTCCCCCGACTCGTGATGCACCTCTTCCCGCGCATTCCCGTCACCAGGCGCGCAACCGATGACGGGGCCTGCTTGCTCCGAGCATTCAGCCCCGAAGTCCCCAAGCGGCCGAAAGCACATGGCCGCGGCACCGGGCCCTTGGGTATGCGCGGCCACGCAGTACCTCCGCTCCTATTGATCGCGGCCATCACCTCGGGTGCGTCATTCGCCCCCCTTGCGGTTCACCTGTCCCCACTGCTCGTGGCGGCTCCCACGTGCACGGGAACGTTCGCACGAACACGCTTCACGGCCGTCGTCGCACTCATGGCAGCCGCGGCAGTGGTTCTCGTGGACCGTCACGACGGCCTGCTCCACTCACCGCTGCTGCCCATTCACATCGGCGCGGTGCTCATTGTCTCCGCGTTCGTCATCGCCTCCCGGGCGCTGCATGACCGCGACTTGCGGGAACTGGCCCAGGTACGGGCTGTCTCCGAAGCAGCCCAACGAGTGCTGCTTCGGCCGATCCCCCGGGAGCTGGGCCCTTTCCGCGTCGCCTCGATGTACCGCGCCGCGGCGGCACACGCGCTGGTGGGCGGTGATCTGTACGCAGCCGCCCGCACCGGCCACGCCACACGCGTCCTCATCGGAGACGTCCGCGGAAAAGGCCTCCCGGCCATCGACGACGCCTCCGCCGTCCTGGGTGCTTTCCGTGAGGCGGCCCAGCAGCACCGCACACTCCCAGAACTTGCGGCCTCCCTGGAACGCAGCGTCCGCAGGCACCTGGGCGAGCTGACCCGTATCGCCCCCGACAGCAACGAGCGGTTCATCACCGCCCTGCTGATCGAACTCCCCGACGATGAAGACATCGCCAGAGTGGTCAGTTGCGGGCACCCGGCACCTCTGCTGCGCCAGGGCAACCAGGTCACCCTGCTGCCCGTCACCCGGCCCGCCCCGCCGCTGGGGCTCGCAGCAGACACTCCCAGCGCCTTCTGCCTCGACACTGTCGCCTTCGGCCCCGGAGACACCCTGCTTCTCTACACCGACGGCCTGGCCGAGGCCCGCGACTCCGCCGGCGAGTTCTTCCCCGTCCTCGACCGTGCCGATACATGGACCTGGGACTGCCCCAGCCGCCTCGTACAGCACGTCAGCGTCGATGTGGACCGACACGCGGGCAAGAACCTCCAGGACGACCTGGCCCTTGTCGCTGTCCATCATCCAACGCACCCCGTCCACGCCGGACAAGCGCCACCGTGAACATCCACAGGCCGAAAACCCGCACGCCGCGCAAAGACCCCGACCCTTGCGCCACCAACATGCGCACCGTCTCGCAGGCACTGCGCACCACATCAGAAGGGACGGTGACGAGGATGGCCACACCCAGACCCCTCCTGCTCCGGCACCCGAGCGCACTGCTCGCCGTCTATCTCGCCGCGACCTGCGCACTGCAACTGGATGCCTCTGCGGTCGGCTTGGTCCGCTGGTCGGACTACTCGGTCCTGGCCCCGCTGATGGCGGCAGCCCTGCTACCCATCAGGCACACCTTGATCGTCGGAGCTTCCACGCTGGCGACCAGTGTGGCCATCTACGGTTTCGCGATTCCAGGCGTGTCGGAGGGAGGCCGGACGGTTGTCATCACCGCAGCTCTCCTGTCCCTGGTCATGAGCCTGCTCATCTGCCGAGTACGGCTCCGCCAGAAAGCCGGGTGCGTCTTCGCTGCACGCGCCAGAAACGGTGAAGAGACAGGCCGCCGCGTCCTCTCTGCACCACGTCAGGTCACCGGCGATCCATGCGCCTCCCTGGCGGGTGGACCGCCGCCCGGGCGCTTGCCGCAACCCGCCGCCGTGGAGCTCGCATACTGTCGGGCTGACGACAGAAGGCCGCAGGCCCATTGGCTGGACGCGATCCCGCTGTCCGGAGCCCGGGTGGCGCTGGTCGCCGGCAGCGTGGCCGAGGGCGGAGTCCCAGCCCCCACTCTGGTGCCCGAACTTCGCGCCGCGGTGCGGACGCTGGCGGACATCGACGTGCAACCGGACGAGGTGCTCAGCCATCTTCACGACGTCATTCGTCGGTTGCGGCCGGACGAGAGTGCCCGCGACGTTGTGGCAAGCTGCCTGTACGCCGTCTACGACCCCGTCACTGCAGAGTGCGCCCTCGCTTGCGCCGGGCATCCTGCGCCCACCGTCATCGCCCCCGATGGCGCGATCACTGCCGTCGACCTTCCTGCTGGAGTACCGCTTGGCCGCGCGCGAGCGAAGGTCGAGACCGCCGACATCCGGCTGCGAACAGGCAGCGTGCTCCTGCTGCACACGCACTCCACCAAGCCACCCGATTCCGAGACGAAGACCGACGGGCTCAAGGTGCCCGAACACATCATCGAGCCGGAATCCCCGCTCACAGACACCTGCCGTGCTGCTGTGGAGGCCCTTGTGGCAGCGGGAGCACCACGCCAGTTGCGCGTGCTCGCCGCCCGTACCCGCACGCTCGACGGCACCACCGTGGCGACCTGGAACCTCCCGGCCGACCCGGCGGCCGTCTCTGCCGCACGAAAGCACGTCACGGCCAAAATGACGACATGGGGCCTGGAAGGGGCCACCCCCACCACCGTCCTCATCGCCAGCGAGCTGGTCACCAACGCCATCCGCCATGCCCAGCCACCGGTACGTCTCCGCCTGATCCGCTGCGCCACGGGCCTGACCTGCGAGGTCACCGACGGCAGCACCACATCCCCGCACCTTCGACGCGCCCGCACCTTCGACGAAAGCGGCCGGGGACTGTTCATCGTTGCCCAGCTCACCCAGCGCTGGGGAACCCGCCATCACCCGCAAGGCAAGACCATCTGGGCCGAGCACTCCTATAAGGCCGACGAACTCATAGAGGAGGAAGGACAGGCCCTGCAGGCCGGGCTCGCGTGATGACCCCCGCCCACCAGGCGGCGGCATCGAACCCGCATCCACTTCAGGCACCCGCCTCCGCGGGGCAGGATGTGCTCCTGCGTGACGCGCTCCGCAGGAGCGGCCGGACCCCGGCGGGCAGCAGAGCTCGCGCCACTGCCTGCGCCTCGCCACCCCGCAGCACTCTTGAAGGGCCCGCCGGGACCCCTGGGGACCGGGCAGACGCGTCCGGCCCCCTGGCCCCGACACTGGTTCCGGTCCCGAAGGCCGAACGTCGTCAGCCGGGCAGGATGTTGTGGTTCACCCGGAACATGTTGGTCGGGTCGTATGCCTTCTTCGCGGCGGTCAGACGCCGGTAGCGCTCAGCGCCGTAGACCTCGCTCAACCGTTCGGGGTCGGTTGCCTCTTCGACGGAGAGGAAGTTGACCATCCTGCGCCTGTCCGCCCAGGGCTCCATCGCGTTCATCACCTCGTCGAGTGCGGCGCCGAGGAACTCGGCCCGATCCGGGGTGCCCACGCCGAAGCCGAAGAGGACGAAAGGCAGCCCCCGGAACCACCGACTCCTGGCGGGCACCCCGGGCCAGGCCGCCCCTGCGCAGGCAGAGCCGGGGCAGGACTCAATCGGTGACGCCCACGCCGGACCTCACACGGGTGTCACCGGTCGTACTTGTCGGTGTACTGCGGCCCGTCCGTCTCGGCCTTGCACCCCTCGCCGCCCGCGGGCATGCCATGGGAGAGCACGAGGGCGTAGGACTGCGGGACGAAGTCGCAGCCCTTGCCGGACCACTGGGACGCCAGGAAGGTCCAGCCGACGGCAGCGGCGGCGAGCGTGTACTTGGTCTTGACGTTCATACGAGATCGCGCCTCGGTTACGTAGGGTAATCGTGACCCGACTAGGGGTTTATGCGCAAGTATGACCGGATTGGGATCATGTGCGCGACTCCGCCTTGAGGGCAGCGCACCCGAGGGCAGTCAGGGCGCGGGGCTCGGAAAGTCATCGCTGCAGGTCAACCCACATGGCGCTACCCAGTGAGGACGCCACCGGGGATACGGGCGCGCAGGACTCCGCGGCCTTCAAGCTCGTAAACGATGAAGGGCCGCAGGCCGGGCCGGTGGGAGCGGTGCTCCCTGGTCGCAGGCTCCAGGCGAGTTGCTGCAGCGCCGACGGTGCGCACGGCAGGACCTCGCGCCGGCGACGACGGGTTCTCGGTCGGGCAGTGCCGCCGGCCGGCATCGGCTCGCGAGCTCGCAGCGGACCGGGTCGGCGATCTGATCGCGTGACACCGGGTTCTCGTGACGGAACACGGGCGGCTCGGCGTCCTGGGTGGTGTCACGGCACAACGCGCCCCCAGGAGGGCGCTCGGGGCGCCTTGGGCAGCGGCGAATCGGTTAGGGGGGCGTGGTCCCGGCCGAGATGGCGCTGGCATTCCGGTCTGCGGCAATGGCGTTCCGAGTCGGTCAGGGTCTTTCCCGCCGGCCCTGCCGCGGCAGGCTCGCCCGGGAGCAGCCCGATGTTCTCGCCGGACTCGGGATGTGCTGGTCGCCGTGGCGCGGCGGGGGCTCCGCGCGGCTGGGGGTGGCGGTTTCGACCAGGCCCTTGCGGCGGTGGACAGCAGGCCGGGGGGGGATCCCGTTCGGGAGGGCCCGGGTCTGTCGCCGGGTTCGGGTGTTCGGTGGCAGGCAGGGCTGGCGGTACGGGGTTCGTCGAGGTTTCGGCCGCCGGAGGCCAGGGTCGGATGTCCTGGCCCCGAATGCACACAAGAGGAAACACGGGGTTCCTGGTGGTCCCTGGCCTCTGACGGCCTGTGAGCCCCGTGTCAGCGGCCGCTTACGGTCGAGGGGTTGCGCCCAGAGGAGAAGACGAGACCCGGCCGGGCCCGCGTGCAGGCGGGCGGCACGGCCCGTCATGACCGCCGATGCGCCGTGGCGCAGGATCGCGTCACCGTGATGCATGACGCCCCGACACCGGCCGACCGGCCGCGGGGTGCCAGGTCACTGTGCCGCCTGCTGAGCGACTTGGTACGCGTCCCACAGCGGCTGCACGACCGTGCACTGGCGGGCAGCCCCGTCCCGGCACGTGGAGCACGAGGTCGCGTGGTCCAGCCACGCCCGGTACGCCGCCTGCACGGCCTGGTTCACCTGCGTCACACGAGCCCTTACCACGGCACCGGGCCCCGAGCCGGTCTCCAACCAGCGCTCCGTGAACCCGGACTCCCCCATGACCAAAAACTCCTCAACCCCGCCGGACCCTGCATCCGGCCCGCCCCAACAGCAGACCCCCAATGTATCCACACGCCGCACAGCACATCCCGAACTGCCACATCATCAGGACGACACCACCGACTTGGACACACAACTGGCCGGAACCATACGACCCGCAGCACCCGCGGCGACCGGGGAACCCAACGCCCGTCAGATGGTGGAGCCCGCGGCCCGCAGCTCCCGCACCAGAGCGCGTACGACGGTGGAGCCGGCGAGCTCCGGGGTGGTCACATAGCCGACACGGCGCGTCGGGCGCTCCGGACCAAGATCGGTGATCTCGATCGAGTCCGCTGCTCCGACCAGGGAGAGCGCGGGCATGATCGCCATTCCGTGCCCCCCACTCACGAGCGAGAGCACTGCTCCGTCGTCCTCGGCCTCGATCATGGCCCTCGGGATCCAGTCCTGCGCGCCCCACCAGGCGCGGGTGTACGAGCCGCAGTTCTCGACCCAGTCGACCAGCGGCAGCGAGCGCGGAGCCGGGTGTCCGGCCGGATGCACCAGGGAGTAGCTCTCTTCGAAGAGTGCGCTCGCCACCAGTCCCGCCGGCAGCTGCGCTCCGTCCAAGGTGGCAATGGCGAGATCCGACCGCCCGTCGGCCACCTCGCCCGCCGTGCCGCGCCCGAGCTCGCGGACGATCCGCACCTGCGGCTCGATCCCGGGATACCGCGCGCGCAGCCGCTGCAGGACCGGCGGCAGCAGGTGCAGCGCGGTGCTGCGGAAGGCCGCGATCCGCAGCGGGCCCTCCGGCCCCTGCGTCGCCTCGGACCGGGCGGCTTGCCGCGCCTCGGCGACGAGCACGTCCAGCAGCCGCAGGGTACGGCGCGCATGTGCCACAGCCTTCTCCCCCGCCGGAGTGGGTGTCGCACCGCTGCGACCGCGTTCGAACAGAACGGCGCCGATCTTGCGCTCGCTGCAGCGCACCGAGTGGGAGACCGCGGACTGTGTTATGCCGAGTGCCTCAGCCCCGGCCGAGAAGCCGCCGGCCTCCGCAACCGCCACCAGGATGCGCAGTTCGTGCGGAGCGAGATCGGTGTCGGTCGTGCGGGCCACAGGGCGCTCACCTCGAGGTATGAGAACTGCTCATGGAACCGGGCGTCCACATGAGCCCAACCGCCTGCCCGAGGGCTCCATTCCCGTCCTACGGTCGCGTCATGACCGAGAACGCGATCACCGTCCAGCAGACCGCCCGCCCCCACGGTTTCCCCACCACCAAGGATTTCGCCTTCGTCGAGTCCGCGATTCCCGATCCTGCGGTCGGCACCGCGCTCGTGGAGAACCTCTACTGGTCCGTCGACCCGTACCACCGCGAGATGATGGACGACGTGCCCGGCGGCTTCGCGCTCCACACACCGCTCGAGGGCCGTACCCTCGGGCGCGTCGTCGCCTCGCGGACGCCGGAACTGCCCGAGGGCGAGATCGTGTTCCACCGGCAGGGCTGGCGCACGCATTCCGTGGTCCGAGCCGAGGAGATCCGCAAACTCCCCCGCTTCGACGGGGTCCCCCTGACGGCCTACCTGAGCGTCCTCGGCGGCACCGGACTGACCGCCTACGTGGGCCTCACCCGCATCGCCCGACTCCGCGAGGGCGACGACCTCTTCGTCTCCGCCGCAGCCGGCGGCGTCGGTACGGCCACCGGACGGTTCGCCCGGTTGCTGGGCGCCGGCCGACTCGTGGGCAGCGCGGGCTCGGCGGCCAAGGTCCACCACCTGACCCGGGAGGTGGGCTACGACACGGCGTTCGACTACCGCGACGGCCCCGCCGCTGAACTACTCGCCAAGGCTGCACCGGACGGCATCGACGTCTTCGTCGACAACGTCGGCGGCGAGCAACTGGCCGCCGCGGTGGGCGCACTGCGCGAGTTCGGGCGCATCGTCCGGATCGGCACCATCAGCCGCTACAACACCCCGGACGAGCGCCCGCCGCACTTCAACTACTCGGACATCGTGGAGAAGAGCCTCCGCATGGAGGGCTTCCTGGTCAGCAACTACCGCGACCTGCAGGACGAGCTGTACGAGTTCGCGGTCCCCCATCTGCAGAGCGGCCGGCTAGCGCTGGACCAGACGCTGGTGGACGGATTCGAGCACATCGTGGACGCATTCCTGGGCATGCTGCACGGCAAGAACACCGGAAAGATCATCGTGCGGAACCACGCGTAGGCCTGGTCCGGCCGTCGCGCGCGTGCCGCATCACTTCGCCGGCCGCGCACCGAAGCCAGGCATGCCAGGTCAGATCAGAGCGGATTCCCGGACCCTGGTGGCGGGCTCGTCGACGGTCAGGCGGGCCGTATCGGCGTCCAGGCCGGTGCCGCGTAGAAGGTCGCCGAGCATCCGGGCGTGCCCTCCAGCGAGTCCTCGATGTCCTGCTGGCTCGGCTCGCGGTTCTTCCCGCCTGGCGCATACGTATCGGGGTGGAGCGACGTGCGCGCGGGTTCTCTTCCTGATGGGTCGCGTCCACATCTTCGGACCATCCGTGCTGGTCATCGCGCTTGAATCGGCTTGCACCCTTACCCTGCCGACCTTCGCCGTGCTTCGTGTCCCACCCGGCACCGACGACACGCCGGCCGTCACGGCGCCGGGGGTTCGGTGATCAGCGCCAGGAGACCGGCGATCTCGTGGTCGGACTCGGCCGGATGACGGAACATGGCGCCGGGAACGATCTCGTACCGGTTGCGCCGGCCCTCGCGGGACCGGACCAGGTATCCGCCCTCCTCAAGGTCGGAGACGATGCCCTGCACTGTGCGCTCCGTGAGGCCGCTGGCGGAGGCCACGTCACGGAGCCTGATGCCGGGGTCGCGGGCGATCATGATCAGGACCCGCGCGTGACTGGTGAGGAAGGTCCACTTCTGCTGGTCCCGGTCCTGTGCACCTTCGTCCATGCGCCCCATCATGCGCTCCCCGTTTCCGGATAATCAACCCACGAAAAATATTTCGTGATTCATTTGACGTACGTCGCCGGTCTGAGCATCATCACAGTTGACAGGAAGTCCCCCTGGTCGAGCAGCGGGAGCCCACGATGTCGCGGCCGGACCACACCCACGAAGACGACGGCACCGCCCCGGCCCCCTGGGCGCTGCCCGTCTATCTGCCTCCCGGAGGCACGCGGAGCTTCGCCGGCCGGGCCACGCTGAGCCTCGCCACCCGCGGAACGGACGGAGTGGTGGCGGTGATCACCGGGGAAGTGGACGCCGGGTGCGCCGCAGACCTGGAACGCTGCCTCATCGCGGCCATGCGGGCGCATCCCGAAGGCCTCGAGCTGGACCTGTCCGGGGTCACCTTTTTCGACTGCTCGGGCCTCAACGCGCTGCTGGAGGCCAGGACATTCGAGGGCCGCGGCGGCGGCAACCTGACGATCAGGGTCATGAGCCCGCGCGTCGCGCGCGTCCTCGACCTCACCGAGACCCGGGCACTGCTCACCCGCGGCAGCTGACATCGGTGGGCACGGTGCGTAGCGGACGTCGGCGGAAGCTGGTGTGCGGGGGCCCCGGTTGCCAAGCTCGAAGGTAACCAGGCTGGTCTGGTGAGCGACTCGCGTCGCCATCCGTCACCAATGCTGCCGGCGGAAGGTTTGGCCGGCCTCGCTCGGAGCTGGACCGGGAGGAGGGACCATGGGCGTCGCCCACCAACAGACCGCATACCACGTAGGCAGGCCGAATAATGCACAAGAGAGGGGCCTACCGCTCTGCAATGAAGCGCCGTGGAGCATTCCGGCGACGCCGTCTTGCCGGAGGATCCACACGGGCCAGCGCGGCGTGTCCACCCGTGCCGCGTAACCTGGCAGAGCCGCACTTCAGACGAGTTGGCTGCCGCGTCATTCGCCGGGGCCATGTCCTCATGGGATCCCGGACCAGGCATGCCGCCAGGTGGGGACGGGGGTAGGGCGGGCCGTGGAGGCAGTTGATTTCCAGGCCGAGATCAGTACGCGATCTCCGACCGGGCCGCGCTCGGGTTGGGGCGCCCTGCTCAAGGACCTCGACAAGGCTGAATGGGGGGCAAATGCTGTCGGATCTGGCCGACCGCCAGGCAGAGCGATGGGAGCCGGGGATGAGAAGTCAATCGCCTCGGAGGGTCTGGGCTGGCATCATCCCTGGCATGATCAAGAGAATCGAGTCCTCCGTCCACCGGTGAGCGCGACGACCGAGCGTGGTCCGCTCGGATCCCGGACGACACTGTTCGAGCACGCTCTGCGTCTGCATCGGCAGGATCCTGACAGTGCCCTACTGCGGGACGGCGAGCCCTATCCGGACCACGACCTCCACCGTCGCCGGCAACCGCCCCACCCGCCAAAAGATCAGCGCCTCAGGGGCGTCGAGGTCGCCGTCATTCTCGACGCGTACTTCTCCACGGCTGATGCACCACCCAGCCAACTCGCCGATGCCTTCCATGATGTCGACGTCCCGATCCACCGCAACGAGCACATCGCCGCTGCGGCGCTGCGCGCGGACAAGCAGCGGGTGCGACAGACCGGCCGGTGGCTCGTGCGGCACAGCACTGATCGATGCGCTGTCACCGTTGGTCTTGCACTGCTCGCCACGGGCCGGGCGGAGGAAGACATCCCGCTGATCCAGACCATAGGTCTGTTGTCGGACCAGTTCGGTGCGTTGGCCGCTGATGCGCTGCGACGTCGCCGCGGCGGCGAACGAGCATTGATGTGGCTCGCCCAGCGAGTTGCCGGCTGGGGCCGGGTCTACGTCATCGAGGCCCTCTGCCGACACCCGACGTTCGAATCCCGCCGGTGGCTGCTGCGCCATGCCTGCGACGGCGACTTCCTCAACGGCTACTTCGCCGGCCAGGTCGCCACCGCCGCTCACCTGCACGAAGCGATCGTGGGCACGGAGGTCGATGACGACCTGGTCGACCACACCGGTCGGCTCATGAGGTTGATGGCCGATTGCGGCGGCATGGGCATGACCCTGGAGCACTATCCGCCGGCGCCCATCGTGCTCGCCGCGCATGCCGCGAAGCTTGGTCGGCAGGCACCGACCGCGGGTAGATACGTCGACGCCGCAATCCTTGTCGACCACCTGACGGACAAGGCCCCGGAACGAGGCGGGTGCACCGCCGAACAACGTGACCGCATCGTGCAGCACTACCTTGCGGTACTCGACGGGCAGGACTGGTGTGACACGGTCCGCGAGAACCTCGACGCGGACAGCGACTTCTTCGGCTGGTTCACCAACAATGTGGCAGCACGGCTGCACCTGCGAGCGTTCGCTGACCTGACGGGTGGTGACGACCGATGAGTTCTGCGGACGATCAGCGCCTGATCGAGGCGGTGCGGGCCGGTGACGACGGGCGTACGCTGACCCCCGCCATGAGGGCGTTGGAGCGGCGGGAACAGGTCCCTGGTCCACGCCTCACCTCGGGGTAGGGGGTCCAGGTGACACTAACCGAACTGTTCCCTTACGCCGACGGCACGCTGGATGGTGATCCGTGGCCGCTCGTGCGGGAGTTGGCCGTGAGCGGTGATCGCTCGGCGGCAGCGTCCGTGCAGGTCGCGCTGGAAAGCTACGCGCGCAAGCGCAACTGGTACGGCCGGGGCCTGATGGCACATGTCTTGGCCGGACTCGCCGGGGCCGAAGCGTTCCCGCTGCTCCTGCGGGTCTTCGCCGGCGCACTGCGCAGCGAGGACGACGATGACGGGGAACAACTGGGCATGGCGTTGAGCGCTGTCATGCGAGCCGATCGGGCCGAGTGCCGGGCCGTCATCCTCCCGGTGCTCGCCGGTGACGATCCCGACGTGCGCAGAGCCGCGCTGTGGGCGCTCCGCGACGTGTTCGAGACGCCCGACATGGGGGTGCTGCGCGAGGCGCTGGCCGACCCCGATCCGACGATCCGGCGAACCGCCCTCAACTCACTGCCGAGCGTGAACAACAACCCGCAGACATATGAGCTTGTGGTCACGGCCTTGCAGGATCCGGACCCCTGGGTCCGGCACGATGCCGTGCTCCTGCTGGCCTGGTCCGCCCCTTCGGGGGCCGTCGATCACCTGGTTCCACTTACCTCCGATCCCGCCTGGTACGTCCGTTCGGTGCTGGGCGAAGCGGTCGGCCGCAGGGCCGCGAACTCCGATCGCGCCCCGGCCGCGACCGCAGCCCTGCGCGAACTGCTCGCCGACTCCGAACCGTCCGTGCGGGCCGGGGCGGCCCGCGGCCTCGGCATGCTGGGTGTGTCGCTCGATGCCCTGCAGTCCAGGACGGACGACCCGGACTGGTGGGTACGCGCCGCAGTCGCGGATGTCCTCGCCGCCAGCCTGCGGCACTGGCCGCCAGCGCGTCCGCTGCTAGCCCAACTAACCGACGACACAAATCCGACCGTGCGGGAAACAGCGGCAAGAGCACTCCGCGCCTTCGAATAACACCCGCCAGAACTCGGGCGTGTATCAAATGTGCTGGTCACAGCTATTCGCTGATGGCGACAACGAGGACGTCCCCCCGTAGCGGAGCGCGAGCCTGTCGTGGATCGTGCGCAGGGCCCCGGACCAACGCGGATTCCAGGTCCAGCCCAAGGCCACCGGCAGGCCCAGCGATGGGAGCCGCGGATGGAACGCCTGTGGTGGACAGCCGTCGAGATGGTGCTGGTGGAGTTTCTGCACACACCGCAGCACCTGAGCGACTTCCTGTGCGAGCCCGATCCCGCATACACACGGATCATCGAAGAAGGCTGCGAACATCTGCCATTTCCGGCCTCGGTGCCGTTCGCTTGACAGGCCGCGGCAGGCACCGGTAGCCCCGAGGCTATGAGGTATGCGCAGGGGGGCGGGCGACCCAGAGCCGCAAGAGCCGCGCGGGAGCGGTCACCTCCGGACCGCGGAAGGCTTCGAGGCGCTGGTGCGAGGAGACGCTGCCGGGGGTGCTCGTAGACCGGGGTTGCCGGGTGTTCAAGGTCGCGACCATCACGGGGACCACGCCCCGCGCTCTGTCGATGTCGAGGAGCTCCTTCCCGAACTGCCCACCTTCCGAGAGCCGACGACTCGAGTTCTGACTCAACTTCTGCGGTCCGTGACTGTGGGTGACCGGTTAGACCTCGAAGAGGACCTCCGCTTGCGGCGCGATCGGAGGGTCAAGGACGTCGCGAAGGCGGGTGACGTCCTGGCGCAACTTCGAGCCGTTCACAGCTTCAGCCCACAGCTCGGCGAGTTCGGACAGCTCGGAGAGCACGTGGTCCAGAGCGTCGACGGCGAGCGTTCGTAGGTCCGCGGGCAACTCCGGTAGCGGCTCTGATGGTCAGTAGTTCGAACACGCCGGCTCGCCGTCAGGGTGCTGTGCGACAACCAAGGCGGCCTCCGGCTCATGAGGACGCGACGAACCACCCGACGGCACGCTAGCCGGAGCCTTCACGGAATCGTCCCTGACTCTTCGGGAGAATCGAAGCCCCCGACGCCGACAACAGAGAAGAGAAGAGACGTGATGCACCGCCCGGCCAGTGGGACGTCGCTTCACCCCTGGTTCCGACAGGTGCGGAACTGCCGCGCCCCACGCCTGCGACTCATCTGCTTCCCGCACGCGGGAGGGTCGGCCGGCTTCTTCCGTTCCTGGGCCGGACTGGTTCCCGACGATGTCGAACTGCTGGCCGTCAGATACCCGGGACGGGAGGACCGCTTTGCCGAACCGCCGGCCCAGCGCATGGAGGAGCTCGCCGAGCCGATCGCCCAGGCATGCGCGAAGCTCGCCGGCAGTCCGCTGGTCCTCTTCGGCCACAGCATGGGCGCTTCCGTGGCATTCGAAGTCGCGGCACGCCTGACGGCGACTCCCGTCGCGACCGGACTGGAGGCATTGTTCGTCTCGGGTCGGCCCGGGCCGGAGAAGATGCGCTCGCGGAATCTCGCCGACGCGAGCGATGAGGAACTGGTCGAGGAACTGGTCGCCATGAGCGGCACCAACGCGGAGGTGCTCGCGAACCCGGAGCTCCGGGAGCTGTTCCTTCCGATGATCCGGGCCGACTACCGCCTCCTCGACGCGTACGAGGCCACGGTCCCGCCACCGACTCTGGCCGTTCCAGTCGTCGCCTACTACGGCGACCAGGACGAGCACGTCGACGAGGACGCGGTGAACGCCTGGTCCGCGGTGACCCGGTCGGGCTTCGCCACACGCTCCTTCCCCGGCGGGCACTTCTACCTCGAACAGCACGCGGCACCCCTGGTCGCCGATCTGTTCGCCCGCTTCGACACGAACGCACCGCACGCGGACCAGGGCTGACACGCCGAACAGGCACGCGGGCCTTGTCCACGCCTACCCACGGGCTCGGTTCCGGGCGGCGGTTCAGGCTGAGGAGTGCTGCGCCCAGTCCTGGTCCAGGCGCTCGGCCAGGCCCGCGGCGGTAAAGGCGGCCTCCAAGTCCTCGCGACCCTCGGTGAAGTGGGCCCAACTGTCGTGGTGAACCGGGACGACACGGCGGGCGTCGAGGATCCGGGTGGCCTCGGCGGCCTGCGCGCTGTCCAGGACGATCAGGTTGCCGTCGAAAAGCATGGGAAATCGAGGTGCGCCGGCAAACAGGATCGCGGTGTCCACCGGAGCGAAGCGCTCGGCGATCTCCTTGACGGCGTCGAGGGAGGCGTTGTCGCCGCTGACGTAGACCGTGGGAAGGCCCTCTCCGGTCAGCACGAAACCGACGACCTGGCCGGTGAAGGGCTCGACCTCCTCGCGCGGGCCGGGGCCGTGGATGGCGGGAACACCGGTGACGGTGACAGTGCCGCCGCCCGGGCGCTCCAACTCGACCGTCTCCCAGTCGGCCAAGCCCTTGGCCTTCTCCCCGAGGCGCTCGCCTCCGCTGGGGGTGGTCAGCGTGAGGGCGACGTCGGCGAGCAGGGCACGGCCGGAGGTGTCCAGATTGTCGGGGTGCTCGTCGTGCGAGAGCAGGACCACGTCGATGGGGCCGAGATCGCCAGGGGTGCCGGTGGAGGGGGCGGTCTTCGTCAGGACCGGGCGGCCGGGCCGGCCGTAGTCGCCGGGGCCGTCGAACGTCGGGTCGGTCAAAAACCGCAGGCCGCCGTACTCGAACAGGGCGGTCGGGCCGCCGTACGTGCGGACCGGGAACTGATCGGCATTGAGCTGGGACATCACGTCTCCCTGATTCCTCACGCAAAAAATCTGTGTTTAACGTGACACCAGGCTAGGCAGGCCTCACGGAAAAACGCAACCGCTACCATGAGAACCATGGACGACACCCTGGCCGCCGACACAGCGCAGATCGCTCTGCCCCCTGCTCCGGGTGCCGACCAGTACCGCTCCCTGGACTTCGCCGACACCGCCGCGACCCTGCCCGCGGGCCAGAGCTACGACCTGCTCGCCACCCCCGGATCCGCCATGCACTGGCTCGTCGCCCACGACCTGACCACCCCGGACGTGCAGCTGTACGAGGTGTGCGCACAGCGGATGCGCGCGCTTCGCGCACACGTACGCGCCCTGTTCGCCGCCCGCGTCGACAGCACCGCCCCGCCCGAAGACTCCCTGCGCGCGGTGAACGAGGCACTCACGGCCGTACCCACCGCACCCCTCCTCGCCTGGGACGGGGCCCAGGGACTGCGCCGCATCCAGGCTCACCCCACCGACCGGGCCGTCAACCACGCACTGGCGACCCTCGCCGCCGACGCCGCCGACCTGCTCACCGGTCCCGACGCCGGCATCCTCGCCGCCTGCGGCTCCGCCCCCTGCGACCGGTTCCTCATGCGCACCCACGGCCGGCGCCACTGGTGCTCCATCCGCTGCGGCGACCGCGCCCGCGCCGCCCGTGCCTACGCCCGGCGCAACGGCGCCTCGGGCTGACGCGTCGCCCAGGGCCCCACTCCGGGCTCGTGCCGGACCCTCATGCCGCCCCCCGCATCCGGAGCGGACGACATCGAGCCACCAGGATCCCTGGATCACGCCGGTGGTCGGCCCGAGTACGAGGGAATCGACGGCGCGGTCACCGGATACGTCATCGACGGCGACCTCCGCGTCGACGGCAACGTTCTCAACCTGGAGTACGGCCGCCCGTCACTCGCCGCCTCCCCCGCCGCAGAACGCGTGGCAAAGGGAGGAACGTGACGGCTGGCTGATGCTCGGCGAGGGGTTTCCGGTGTCGTACGTCACACGGTCAGCGGTTCGAGCAGACGGGCCGCATCGCAGGTGCCCGTCAGGCGTTCGTGCGGAGCGAGCAATCGCGGGCTGCGCTCGACCGGGCGAGTCACCCGTGGGGTCGGCCGTGGATCAGGAGTCGATGCGACTCCTGCAATCCCGGTGGCAGGTCGTTCGGCGCTACCCACTTGGCCTCCAGGACTTCAAACGGGTCGAGCTTCAGGGAGCCGCCGACGAGCTCGGCGGTATACGCCACCTCCACGCGCAGCTTGTAGCCGCTCTTGAGGTGGACCACCTCGCCGGCCTCGACGTCAAGGCCGGTCTCCTCACGTACCTCGCGGGCCACGGTGTCGCGGAAGTCCTCACCCGCTTTGGCGAAGCCGGTGGGCAGACCCCACTGGCGGTCTTCGGGCCAAAGGCGGTGGCGCAGCAACAGCACGCGGTCCTCGGCGTCGCGGACAACGCCGGTCACGCCGACCATGTATTTGCTGTTCGTCAGCCACAGGACCCGCCACTGCAGGGGCCCCCGGATGATCCGCCACAGTGCAGCGATGATGCGGTTCACGCCATGCCTTTCGGGAGCTGGGCCGCCAATGCGTCCCGCGGAAGAACCACGATCGCGCATGGGAGGGTGGCCTTCCAAACACGTGGCTACGTCGGCCGTGTACGCCGCAGTCCCCTTCCCGGCCCGGCCGCGTGTGCCGTGACGGCGCCCCTCGACAGAGGCCTGCCACGCCCCGGCAAACCCCTCAGTCAGCCATTTCGACCGGGTCCAGCGATCACCCTTGCCGCGGGTCGTATGCCTGAGCACCCCACCCCGGGGGTGCTCAGGCACACGAGGTGTCGCCGGCTACATCAGTCGACCGGCATCACCCACACGTCGGCGATCGAGGGGTCGTAGTCGGCGCCGGTGTCCTGGAAGCGGAGCCGCACGGTGCCGTCCGACGTGCCCGCGGAGGGGTCGACCACGAACTGGTGGGTGATGGTGCCCTGGCCGCCCTCGCTTCGCCTCAGGTCGACGCTGTGCACCACCTGGCCGTCGACCTGCACGTCATAGGTCTTGCGCCGGGCACCGTCGAAGGTCTCGACGATGCGGACCACGAAGCGGCCCTTGGTCGGTACGGCGGCGTCGAACTCCAACCAGCCGCCCGGGTAGGAGGAGTGGGTGTAGCGCCGTGTCAGCCCGGCCTCGATGTTCGTCCCCGAGTGCTCCGACGCCGTCAGCCGGTGGGCGGACTCCGACGGCCCGTCACCGAGGTCGACGTGGTCGCTCGACTGCGCGGGCGGGGTGGGCAGCGAGACCGCGATCGTGCCGGTGGCCTGCTCCGCGGTCGTCGAGCCGGTCGCCACGGTGACCGTGGCCTTCTGCTCGACGACGGTGAGCGGCACCCTCACGACGGCTTGGACCGTCCTCTTCTCCCCCGGGTTCAGTTGGTAGCCGACCGGGTTCGGCGTCGGCCAGCCCTCGGGGAGGTCGAGCGTGAGCTTGCCGGACTGCACCACATCGGTGCGGTTGGTCAGCACGGCGGCGACGGTGGCCTCCTCACCCGGGCCGGCCGGGTCAGGCGTGGTGGACACATCGCTGATGGCGACGCCGGGGGCGACCGGCAGGCCCGCCGAGACCGGTAGCGTCGCCGTTCCTGCCGCGTACTGGTAGGACACCGAGCCGGTGAGGTCGGCTATGGACGCCTGCGCGTCGGTCGCCACCGTGACGTCGTAGGCGTGCTTGAGCGTACTGCCCGCGCCTGTGGTGGACGCGTGCCGGCCCACAGGCTTCACCGTCCAGCCGCTGGGTGCGTGCAGGGACGAATCGACGCCGGTCAGCGGCCGCTTGCCGGTGTTCTTCAACGCCACGTTCACGCGGACGACATCGCCCGGGAGGATCTCGCCGGCCGGCACGTCCAGCGTGGCGACTGCGCCGACCAGGCGCGACGATGCCCGCGACAGGGTTTGCTCGATGCCGGTCAGCGCATCACGCAGCGCCGTGGCCGCCGTCTTGTCGATGGTGCCCTGCTCGGCGTACGTCCGCGTCCATCGGTCGAGGTCCGCCACGCCGGCGAGCGCACGGTGCACCGCCGCGGCGGTCAGCCGCTCGTCCGCACCCTGAGCCTGCAGGCGCCACGCGGCTGCGAGCTCGGTCCGCATCAGGGCGGTGCGCACCTGCAGGTGACCCTTGGCGATCTTGCCGGCACCACGCACCTGCAGCGCGTCGACATCGTCGGAGAACGACGCTGCCTGCGCCCGGGCCGCCCCCAGGTCCCCGAGCACCGGGTCGACCGCGAACGCGTAGTGCCCCGAGCCGACCTCCAGCACCACGTCCCCGTCGGCCTGCTCGACGTATCTCACGTCGTCGACCTCGCTGATCGGCGTGCCGCCCTCGGTGACCGCCCAGCGGTTCGCCGCCGGGATACGCACCTGGGCGGTGGTGTTCGCCGGCACGGTGACGTCGAGCTTCATCGTCCCGCTGGTCGTGCTCCACGCGCTGCGCACCGTGCCGTACGGCGTCTGGTGGCTGAAGTCGACGTGGTCGATGCCCTCACCGGGCTCGGGGGCGATGAGCACCTTGCGGTAGCCCGGCTCGGCAGCCGAGACGCCCGCCATGGTGCGGTACATCCACTCGCCGACCGCGCCGTACGCGTAGTGGTTGAACGAGTTCATCCCCACGTCGTTGAAGGTGCCGTCGGGGTTGATGGAGTTCCACCGCTCCCAGACCGTGGTAGCGCCCTTCCCGATCTCGTAGCCCCAGGACGGGTAGTCCTTGTGCTGCAGCAGCCGGTAGGCGATGTCGGAGCGGCCCGCCTCGGTGAGTGCCGGCAGCAGTCCGTCGACGCCGAGGAAGCCGGTCGACAGGTGGTAGTCGCGGCGCTCGAGGGTCTTGACGAACTTGGCGACGATCGCGTCGCGCCGGTCGGCGGGGGCGAGGTCGTTGGTCAGCGTCAGGATGTACGAGGTCTGGCTGTCGCCCTTCACGGTGCCGTCGGCGCCGATGAACGCCGCCTGGTACGCCGACCTGATCGCCTCGTAGCGCTGCTGGTACGCCGCCGCGTCGCCGTCCCGGCCGATGGCGGCCGCCATCTGCGCGAACTCACGGGTGCTCTTGGCGACGAACGCGGTGTCGAGCACGTCGGCCGGGGTCGCGTCGTCGAGGTTGAGCCAGTCGAGGTAGCCGCCGGCGGAGCGGATGTGACCGGTGGAGTCGGCGTCGAGGAAGTCGACGTAACCCTTCATCATGTCGTAGTTCTCGCGGATGACGTCGGTGTCTCCGTACGCCTGCCACACCGTCCACGGCACGTGCACGCCGGCGTCCATCCAGCCGGCCGACTCGTAGCCGCCGTCGAAGCGGCCCGGGACCACGGGGGCGACGCCGGGCAGGGAACCGTTGGGCCGCTGGGTGTCCCGCAGGTCCTGCAGCCACTTGGTCAGGAAGGACTGTGCGTCCATGTTGTAGACGGCGGTGCGGGCGAAGACGTTGATGTCGCCGGTCCAGCCCATCCGCTCGTCGCGCGCCGGGGTGTCCGTGGGGATCGACAGGAAGTTGCCGCGCATGCCCCAGACGATGTTGTTGTGCAGCTGGTCGACCAGGTCGGAGTTGGTGTCGAGGCTGCTGGTGAGGTCGCCGTCGGTGCCGACGACGACACCGGTCAGGTCCTTGGCCTCGGGGGCCTGGTCGACGCCGGATATCTCGACGTACCGGAAGCCGTGGAAGGTGAACGACGGCTCGAACGTCACTGGCTGGTCGGTGGCGAAGGTGTAGTAGTCGGTCGCCTTCGCGGTGCGCAGGTTCGCGGTGTAGAGCGTGCCGTCGGGGTTGAGCACCTCGCCGTGCCGGATCTTCACCGTCCGGCCCGGCTCGCCCTTGAGGGTGAGGCGTACGTGGCCGACCATGTTCTGCCCGAGGTCGTAGAGGTAGGTGCCGTCGGTCGGCGAGTCGATCCGCTTCGCGGTCCTGAGCTCCTGGGTGACCCGTACGTCGACCGCGGTCTGCGGTTCGAGTACGGTCGTCGGCTCGTCGCGGACGTCCGCCGTGGCCCAGTCCGCGGCGTCGAAGCCGGGCTCGTCCCAGCCGTCCACCTGCTTGGCCACCCGTGCGTCGTAGGACTCGCCGTCGAGCAGGTCGGCCTCGCGGGTCGGACCGCCGGTGGTGGTCCAGGTGCCGTCGGTACGGACGGTGGTACTGGTGCCGTCGGTGAACTCGACCAGCATCTCGGCGATCACCGAGGTGTCCTTGCCGTAGACGTCGGTGCCGAACATGGCGACCTTGCCGCTGTACCAGCCCGGTGCGACCTCGGCGCCGAGTACGTTGGCGCCGGCGCGGACCTGCCGGGTCACGTCGTAGGTCTGGTAGTCGATGTGCTTGTCGTACGCCGTCAAGCCGGGTGCGAGTTCGGCGCTGCCCACCCGCGCGCCGTTGAGGCGCAGTTCGTACACGCCGCGTGCCGATGCGTAGACGCGTGCCCGGGCGACCTTCTTGGCGCCGAGATCGAACTCCTTGCGCAGCAGCGGGACCGGCTCGTCGCGGCGCAGCCAGGCCTCGCCGCCCGCGCTGTCGACGCGCAGGCCGCCGGCGGTCAGGGTGCCGGACGCGAAGGTGCGGTCGCCCGCCGGGAAGGCGGTGTCGACCAGGACGGTGCCGTCGGCGCTGGTGACGGTGACGTCGCGGACCAGACCGCGCTCCGCGCCGCTGGTGCGGAAGCCCATCGTGCCGGGGCCGCCGAACGTCGCATCGGTGCGCTGGTCCAGTTGCTTGCCGTCGACGGTGGTGGTGATCGTGGCGCCGTCGACGGCGATCGCGTAGTCGTGCTCGGCGGCGAAGTCGAAGCCGGCCGGGAACGGAGTCGCCTTGAGGACCGAGTAGTTGCTGTTGCGTTTCACGTGCGGGCGCAGCGCGTCGTCAGCGTCGCTGATCTGCCACATGTAGGCGTTCTCGGTGTCCTGACCGCGGAAGTAGACGCCGAGCGCACCGTTGATGTCGGAGGCGGTGAACTTGATCGTGTAGTCGGTCCACTTGGCGCTCAGCGCCGGTGTGTCCGCACCGATCCACGCGGCGTTCCACGGCCGGTCGCCCAGTGCGGTGCCGAACGTGGCGGGCGCGCTCCACTGGGAGGCGATGCCCCGGTCGTCCCATACGCGGACGGACCAGACGTAGTCGGTCTGCGGCTTCAGCGCGGGGCCGCCGTAGCGGACGTCGACCGACTGACGGGAGGCGACCTTGCCGCTGTCCCAGACGTCGGGGTGGTCGAGGCGGTCGGCCGAAGTGGCGACGTGTACCTCGTAGGCCCGCTGCGTGACGCCGCGGCGCCCGGAGTCGAGCTGCCAGCCGAGGGTGGGCGCCGCCAACGGGATGCCGAGCGGGTCGTCAAGGGCGTTGACCGTCAGATCGCCGACGCTCGTTGCAGCGGCGGCGGGGGCGGTGGAGGCGGTGGGTGGACTCGCTGCCGTCGCCGTCGCGGGTGCCACCGCGACGAGGACTGATGCGGCGACCACCGCGGCGATCTGCTGACGCACGGGCGCTCCTCAAGAAGGGTACTGAAACGCTTCAATGACACCCTGGCGGCCTTCCACCCTCCCTGGCAACGAGTTGGACAGATTTGATGGAACAGATTCGGGAGATCAATGAATCGGTTTAAGTCGACGGGGCCATCACATCCACGTGGCAGCGGGGACCTTCTCCATCGGGGGATCAGCTGGGTGACGTCGTGGCGGTTGCCACTGTCAGCGAGACGGCGAGCGGAATGCCCTGTCGGTCGACGAGGACCTGGTGCTTGCTGCCCCGCCGTGCGCGGTCGACCGGGCCGGGCCCGCTTTGAGGCCCCCGGCGATCGATCCGTGCCGGCCGTGCTCTGCGTCGCTGCCCCGTGCCCATTGGGAAGTTCAGCGCGAAGACCCTGCGCCCGGAGGTGTGCGGTTCGCCGACGTGCGGCGTGTGGTCGTTCAGCGGTACGCGCGGAGGAACTCGGTGATGTCCTGGGAGAGGAGCTCGGGTTCCTCGTGGGCGGCGAAGTGCCCACCGCGTGGCATGCGGGTGTACCGGGTGACGTTGTAGATGCGCTCGGCCCAGCTGCGTGGCGGCTGGGTGAGGTCGGCGGGGAACAGGGCGACAGCGGTGGGCACGGTCACCCGTTCCACCCGGCGCGTCAGCCCCTGGGCGTACTCGTAGTAGGGACGGAACGAAGTGGAGATGGTCCCGGTGAACCAGTACAGCGACGCCTGGGTGAGGAGGAAGTCGTCGCTGAACCGGGCGGAGAGCCGGCCCGCGCAGTCACTCCATGCCCGGTACTTCTCCACCATCCAGGCCAGCAGTCCGGCCGGTGAGTCGGTCAGCGCGTAGGCCAGGGTCAGCGGCCGGGTGCTCTGCTGGTGCATGTACCCGCCTTCCGCGGCGGACCAGGCCGCGACGGAGTCGAGGTACGCCCGCTCCTCGGGGGTGACGGACGCCGTGTCGTAGCGGGCCGGGCTTGCGACCGCCGTGAGGTGGATGCCGACCACGGCTTCGGGATGGGACTCGGCCAGCCGGGAGGTGATCCCGGCGCCAAGGTCGCTGCCGTGTGCGGCGTAGCGGCTGAAGCCCAGTTCGTCCCGCATGAGCCGGTGCCAGATCTCGTGTGTCTGTGGCGGCAGTGCGAGCGAGGGCCGCTGCGGGGAGAACGTGAAACCGGGTAGCGACGGGACGATGACGGTGAACGCGTCGGCGGCATCGCCCCCGTACCGGGACGGGGTGGCCAGTCGGCGGGCCAAGGTGGTGAGTTCGAGGAAGGTGCTGGGCCAGCCGTTGGTGAGGATGATGGGCAGCGCGCCGGGGTGTTCCCCGTCGAATCGCAGGTAGTGCACGGGCGTGCCGTCGATCTCCGCGAACCGGGACGGCAGTGCGTTGACGGCCGCCTCGTGTACCCGCCAGTCGTAGCCGCCGGCCCAGTACGTCACAAGGCGACGCAGTTCACCGGGGTCGGTACCCGCCTCCCATCCGGTGCCGGGCCAGGGGGCCGGCCAGCGTGTGGCGAGCAACCGGGAGGTCAGGTCGTCCAGGTCGGTCCGGGGAACCGCGATCAGGGGCGGGTTGGTCACGGGAGGTACTCCTAGCCGGTGCTTTCAGAGGTGGGCGGGGTGCGGCGGTGGTGTAGGGCCGATCCGGCGCACCGCGGCATGAGTACCCGGCCGAGTCGCCGTCCGACGGTCGCGGCGTGCACGGTCATCGCGACATCCCAACAGCCAGTCGCCGGGCCGAGCATGAACAGCCCGACGACCATCAGCGGCGGGCAGAAGGTGTAGCCGAACGCGATGGCGCCCAGACCCGTGCCAACGAGCGGCGCCACGACGGTGACGGCGCGCCGTGGCCCGACGCGGGCGACCATCGGACCCGACAACGGCAGTACGAGGACGCCGCCGACCCCGACGGTGAGCAGCAGCAACCCGAGCGCTGCCGGGCCAGGCTGCAGGTGGGCACGGACCCGAGGGAGCCGGGAGGACCATGTTGCGCCGGCCAGGCCGAGCCCGGCGAAAGCCGTGTCCGTCGGCCTCGTCGCGGCGGCCATTTCCGGCACGGTACGGTCTGCGCGCCAGGCCGGGGCCTGCGGGGCGGCGGTGCGGGTCATGTTCCGGCTGTGCCGAGTGTCGCGACGATCGCGGTGCGGGTCGTCTCGCGCGGCTCCGGCGCGGTCGTCAGCAGGGCGTTCATGATCATGCCCTCCAGCGTGGCGTCCAGACGGGCGGCGGCCTCCGGGCCGGTGAAGCGTGCCAGCACACTGCGGCTGTCGCTGGTCCACGCCTGCGTCAGGGCGCGCAACCGCGGATCGCGCAGCGCCGCCAGATGGAGTTCGAAGCCGAGGACCGCGCTCCGATGCCGGGCAGGGCCGCCGTGGACGAGGCCGACCAAGGCCTCGACGAACTCTTCCCGATCCGTGACGCCCTCGAACAGCGTGGCGAAGACCGCCGACTGCGACTCGACGTGCCGGGCGAACGCCTGCGTCAGGAGTTCGGCCAGGCTGCTGAAGTGGTACGTGACGGATCCCAGCGGCACGTCCCCCTGGGCGGCAACCCGCCGGTGCGTCGTCCCGGCCACACCGTGCTCCGCGATGACGTCGAGGGCGGCGTCGAGGATGCGTGCCTTGCGCTCGGGGTCGTTGCGCCGGGTCCGCCGGCGATCGGCCGCGGGGCGTGCCAGGTCACGTTCCATGCGTACAAATGTACACAGCATAAGAACGGATGTACACATGCAGCGCATGCCCTGGAACCCCCGGCGGTAAATCCCTGCGCGTCCGCGCCAAAGGGACGTAAGCTGAGTGCACCGACGCGGGGTGGAGCAGCTCGGTAGCTCGCTGGGCTCATAACCCAGAGGTCGCGTGGTTCAAATCCCGCCCCCGCTACCAAGAACCGGCCCCTGCCCGACTTTCTGTCGGGCAGGGGCCGGAGCCGTGTGTAGCCGGCCGCAGTCGTCACCGCCGAGGGCGGGATCGCTGCCGGCCTCGGAGACATGGCCGCCGGGCGGAGGAGTCCGGCCGCACCTCCACGACCGGGCCCGGCGGGCCTGCGGCGCCGTGCCGGTTCCCGCCACGACCCGGGCGTGTCAGTGAGCTCCTCTACGGTGCGCGGTATGAGGCACTGGATAGACCAACCGCTCCCCCACCACGAGGAGACCAACGTCGTCTTCTTCCGGGGCATGTCCCTGGACGCCCTCACCCGCGGACTCCTCGCGGCGCAGCGGATGCCGCTCGCATACGGCAAGGGCACCGAGTGGGGGGTGACGATGCACCACATGCTCAGCTGGCAGGCCGGCGACTACGACCTCGCCCACTATGAGCCGCTGTGCCAGGACGGCGGAGAACTCGTCGTCTTCGCCACCGAACCCTGCCTCGCCAAGGCCTTCGGTCCCGACTTCGCGTACTACCGCGATGGACGCCTGGTCACCTCCTTCAGCTTCGAGACTCCGGACTACCGATTCGGCGACGAACCCGACCTACTGCACCCGGCTCTCACCGCGGCGAAGCTGGCCGGCCCGGACGCGGACCTGGCCGACGACGACATCGAGGAACGGATCGTGCAGGCCATCACGGAATTCCTCGCACTGCCCGAACTCGACCTGCCCGAAATCGGCCTGCCCTGACCCCAGGCCCCGGACACCGAAGCACCCCGCCCCCAGCAGGGGGGCGGGGCGGGGGCCCGCAATCGTGCCTGCTGCCTCAAGGCGAGCCCGGCCACGGGGCGGTTCGCGGCGGGCGGCGATACGGACCGGCCGGGTCCGGCAGCAAAAGCGCGAGGTGACCACGGGTGAGGAGCCGTGGCCGACAGACCCGGCACGCGAGGGAACTGCAGCGCCCGCGCCTCGCAGGCGGGAAGGGGGCGTTGTCCACTGTGTCGCTGACGCGGCGGACGCCCACGCCGCTGCACTGTCAGTCCCCCGCACTACACTCACCGCGCGTGGCTCCCCTTGCGAACCGCGCTGCCGCGGAAGACGACACATCCCTGAACAGGCTGTATACCCCCGTCGTGGGGAGCCAGAGGCCTCTGGGATCTTGTCCGGGGGCGGCGACGTCACACGAGGCGCCCACCACTAACGCCATATGACGTGTAGTCACCATCGGGTGCGCCCGACGGGGCTACACGAAGAAAGGGAAAGACTGTGAACACCAGCAAGGTTACGGCCCGGCGTTTGACGGCCGAGGAGGTCTCAGAACTGGGCCTCAAGGACGAGATCTTCGTCTCGGCAGCCATGGATGATCTCCCCCTCGGCTGCTACGCGCCGGCATCTCTCACGAAGTCGGGCAAGAACTTCGAGGGCGGGTCCTTCACCGCAAGGACGGTTTTCGGCCAGGAAGTCCATGTTCTCCCCGACGATGCCGAGCAGGCCGGGATATGGGTTGCCGACGAGGCAGGGGAGGAAATCGAGGTCCTGGCCAGTGCCGGCGTCCTGCTGAACCTCGCCCTCTTCGTGCCCGGCGGCAACACCGAATCCCTGGAGTCGCTCTACACCGCCGCGAGGGAGGCGTTCGGCGCGGGAATCGTCCAGCGCTGGGACGAGGAAGTCGTCGCGGTGCCGGACGTCAAGGTCGACCTGTTCGAGGAGCCGGCCCGCGGACGCAAGAGCCCGACCGGCCAGAACCGGGACCGCCGCGCCCTGGACATCTACCCCACCCGGGTACGGTTCATGGAAGCCAGCGCCGGCTGGAAGTTCGTCCTCGAACTCCACCAGGAACACGTCGACGAGACACCGACGATCTGAACCGGCGACGACCCACCCCGCACGCCGGCGGCACCACGCCCCCTCCACACCGGAGGGGGCCCTGCCGCATCCAACACGCGGGGCGCCGCGCCCATCCCGGTTTCAGATGGGACCAGGGCCTGCCCTCCCGGCCCGCGCCGGGAACAGGGCACGTGCCGTGCGGGGCGGTCCGGACGGCCGGGCCGCCCCGAAGGCTCACGGGGTGAGGGCCGCGGGCCTGGGCAGTAGGGCGCCGTCGACGTACAGGTCGACGTGCTCGTTGTAGAACGCGACCAGGCCCGCGATGCGGTTGGCCTGAATGGTCGGGAAGTCGTACGCCCAGGCGATGTCCGGCTGCGGGTCACCGTCGCTGTCGAAGGACCAGTAGCCGCTCGTGGTCCCCTTGTAGGGGCATCGCGACACCGTGTCCGAGGCCTGCAGCCGGGCCCAGTCGACGTACATGCGCTCCACGTAGTAGCGGGTCGGCAGGCCGGTCTCGAACAACTTCACGCAATTGGGCGCCTCGGCCAGCACCACCCCGTCGAGCTCCACGCGCACACTGCTGGACGAACGCAGAGCGTCCACCCGCGAATACGGACTCCGCGGGTGCACGAAGACCTGCTCGTCCTCCTCGAACCAGGAGTCCAGCGCCTCCCACTCAAACCGCACCGTGTCGCGCAACGGCCCGGGGCTACCCTCGTCCCACATCCACGCCGCACCCTCGCGGACCTGCGACCCCACCCGCAGCGCATGTCGGCGTGCGGGGCCGGCGCCGTGATGCTCCGTGTGATGCTCATCGACGAGCACGCCGTCGACCAGGTCCTCCACGGGGATGCTGAACTGCGGGTAGGCCCGCCACTCCCACACATACAGCGCACGACGCGTGTCGAACACCACGCGGTTTCCCACCACGCCCCGGACCCTGCGCGGCACCGGCTCCACATGCCCTACCGGGACAATCAGGCTCGGATGCGCAACACTCTCACTTGCCATAGTGCCGACCTCGGTTCTCTCGTTCGTCTTGCATGCCACCCGCCGCTCGCCGCCCGCGGCGGACGCCGCCCGGCACGGTGCCCGTATCCGCCGGAGCGGGCAGAGGCCGGACCGGCCCCGCCCACAGGCGGCGCAACCGCCCTCCGGACAAGCGGCAGCCACGCGCGTCCTCTCGAGGACAGACCAGCGCTGCGCTGCAAACGTGACAAGTCCCCGGAGGGGCTGGCTCGAAGCGGCAGGTGTGGGGTGCGGAGCCGTGCACAGCTGACCACCCAGAGGGCTGTCTACCCCTGGTCCGGACGCGGCGGGACGGCGTCGTTCGAGCTGGTGCCGGGCTTGGTGTGAAGGACCTCGCGGGCCTGCTCGGCAGCACGGGTGATGCTTTCGCTGATGAAGTCCAGGAAACGGGCGATGTTCTCCAGCCGGGCAGCGGCAGGCGTGTCAGAGCCGAGCACGGCAACACCCTGACGTGCGGTCGCCACCAGCTGGTCGTTGGCCCGGGCGCTGGCGATCGTCGCCTGGTAGAAGAGCTCGTCATCGACGACGTAGCGGTCCCGGCGGCGCTCGTCGCGCTCCCTGCGCACCAGGCTCTGGCTCTCCAGGAACGCGATCGCCTTGGAGATGGACGCCGGACTGACCTGCAGGCGCTGCGCGAGTTCCGACGCGGTCAGGCTGCCCGCATCAGTGGTGAACAGACACGTCAGCACCCGGGCCGACATCTTGCTCAGGCCCGAACCCATCAGCACGGTGGTGAACGTCTCCTCATACTCCGCCACCGCCTCCGCGTCCCGCCCGTGCGGCTGAAGACCCGGCTGCGCCCCCCGCGCCGAGGCGGGCCTGCGCCGGTGGGCACGGCGCTCGGTGGCCCGGTGCGCCAGGTCGGCGCGGTAGGCGGTGGGGCCGCCGTTGCGCATCACTTCCCGCGTGACCGTCGACGTCGGACGGTCCAGTCGCCGGGCGATTTCCGCGTAGGGGAGGCTGTCGGCCAGTCCCAGCGCGATCTGCTGACGTTCGGTCTGGGTGAGCCTGCCGCCCGGCATCGCGGTCTCCCTCGGTGATCCTGCGTGGTGGTCCCTGACACCCGCCACTATAGCGTTCACTTCACAGCCATTGCAATGATCGCAGCAGCGGACGTTGCGTTCCCTGCAGGGCGGTTGCAACAGTTTCCAGGCATCTACCTGTGACTATACGGGTTTTTCGCAACGAGCTTGTTGCCACGGATTGGAAAGCAACGTAGCGTTTCCGTTGTCAGAAACCATGAGCGAACACGGGAGAACACGATGCGCACCTTCGACACCCCCGCCCCGATCTCCGCCGTCCTGGACATCCCCGCCGGACGCATCCAGTTCCTCGCCGCCGACCGCACCGACACCACCGTCGAGGTCCTGCCCGCCAACCCCGCCAAGAAGAGCGACGTCCAGGCCGCCGAGCAGACCACCGTCACCTACACCGACGGCGTCCTGCAGATCCGCAGCCCCCAGGCCGGCAACCGGCTCCTCGGGCCCTCCGGGTCCCTGGAGGTCACCGTCCAACTGCCCGCCGGCTCCCGCATCCAGGCCAAGGCCGCAAGCGCCGAACTGCGCGGCGTCGGACGCCTCGGCGACGTCGACTTCGACGGCGCCTACCGCCAGATCAAGATCGACGAGGCCGCCGGCGTCCGCCTCACCGCCACCGACGGCGACATCGAGATCGGCCGGCTCACCGGCCCCGCCGAGATCAGCACCCAGCGCGGCGACATCCGCATCGCCTCGGCCCTGCGCGGCACCGTCGAACTGCACACCCAGTCCGGCGACATCACCGTCGCAGCCGCCGCCGGCGTCTCGGCCACCCTGGACGCCGGCACCACCCACGGCCGCATCAGCAACGCCCTGAAGAACAACGGCACCCCCGACCTCGACATCCACGCCACCACCCCCCACGGCAACATCACCGCCCGCAGCCTGTAAGCGGCGCAGCACCCTGCGACCCACGTCGCGGGCCCCCAAAAAGGCCACACCCCACGCCCTCACACCCCCAAGGCGGAAAAGACATGACCAGGAACAGCACTTCCCCGGCCGGCTCCCCGTGGAGCGGCATGGTGCCCGTCGACGACACCGCCCTGGCCGTCACCGACAGCGGCGGCCCCGGCGTCCCCGTCCTCTACCTCAACGGCCAGTTCGCCACCCAGGGCTACTGGCGCCGGGTCATCACCGAACTCGGCTCCGGATGGCGGCACATCACCTACGACGAACGCGCCCGCGGCAGACGATCGAAGCGCTCGGCGGACTACTCCTTCGAAGCCGCCGTCCGTGACGTCGACGCCGTCCTCGCCGCCAGGAACGTGGACCAGGCAGTGCTGGTGGGCTGGTCCTACGGAGCAGTCGTCGCCGCCCACTGGGCCCACCGCAACCCCGACCGCTCCCTGGGCGCGGTCCTCGTCGACGGCGCATTCCCCCACGACTGGCTGGATGAGGCCATGGAACACCGCATCCGCACCCTGTTCCGCCGCATGAGCTGGATCACCCCGCTACTGCGCCCCACCGGCCTGACCCCCCGCATGACCGCCCACCAGATGGCCGACAGCAACATCGAACTCGGCCGGCTCTCCCGCGAGCGCGAACTCGGCCCCGTCCTGGACGCCATCACCGTCCCCGTCCGCTATGTCGTCGCCTCCGGAACCTCTCTGGGAAGCCGCGGGGACGAGCAGGAACGCATACGCGCCGGCCTCGAGGCCGTCACCACCCGCAACCCCGACATCCGCATCAGTGCGAAGGTCGCCAGCAACCACGGCGCCATCCTCAAGAAGGACGCCCCCGCCATCGCCCACGCCGTACACGAAGCCACCGGCCTGAACCGCGCCGAACACTGACCACACACCGCCGCGAACCCACGCACCCACGCTGCGGCGGCAACAGCGAAGCAGGCAGGCCGGCCGCCTGCTTCGCTGTTCCATTGCGTTCGGTGCGCTCAACGCGGCGTGACCGCCGGGGTGTCGTACTGGGACACCTGCGTGCCTGCGTGATCGGGCCGGCCCTCGACGTGCAGTTCGGGCATACGGCGGTCGAGCCGGCGGGGTATCCACCAGGTGCGCCGACCGAGAAGGTGCATGGTCGCTGGCACCAGCACCAGCCGGACAACGGTCGCGTCGAGAAGGATGGCCGAGGCCATGCCGACGCCGATGAGCTTGAGGATGATCTCGGTGCTCGGCACGAACGCGAGGAACACGGCGATCATGATGGCCGCGGCAGCCGTGATCACGCGCCCCGTGCCGGCCAGACCCTCGGTGACCGCCTTCGCGTTGTCCCCGTGACGCAGCCAGGACTCCCGCACGCGGCTGAGCAGGAAGACCTCGTAGTCCATCGACAGGCCGAACAGGACGGCGAACATCAGGACGGTGACGAACGGGGGCAGGGGCGTCGGCGTGTCGATGCCGATGAGTTGTCCGGCCCAGCCGCCCTGCAGGACGAGGGCGACGACGCCGTAGGACGCGGCGACCGACAGCAGGTTCATGGCCGCGGCCTTGAGCGGTATGGCGATGCTGCGGAAGGCGAGGAGCAGCAGGAGCATCGACAGCACGATGACTCCGGTGATCAGGTACGGGATGCGCCGGGCCAGGTCGGTGGTGCTGTCGATCGACTGGGCGCTCGCGCCGCCTACGTGGACGCGTGCGCCGGTACCGGCGATTGCCCTTGGGACGGTGCTGTCCCGGAGGCGGCCGACCAGCTCCCGGGTCGCGTCGTCCTGTGGCCCTGTGGTCGGTGTGATGGTCAGGACCGCGGTGTCGCGGCCGGGGTTGAGCTGTGCCGGCGTGACGGATGCGACCCCGGTCGTGTCGGCCGTCGCGGTACGCAGACGGGGTAGGACGGAATCGTCGCCGTCGGGCAGCTCCACGACCAGGAGCAACGGTGCGTTGGCGCCGGTTCCAAATCCGGCGGCGACGGCGTCGTACGCCTGCCGGGTCGTGCTGCCCTGCCGGTTGTTGCCCGCGTCGGGGAAACCGAAGCGCACGCCGAGGAACGGCGCCGCGAGGGTCAGCATGATCGCTGTGCCCGCCACTGCCGCGGCGATTCGGTGACGTTGGACGAGCCCGCTCCACCACAGCCAGCCCCGGCCGGGCGCGATTCGGTCGTCGGCCGACGTCTGCTGCCGGGCGCTGCGATGTGGTTGCGGCAGTGGCAGCCGCAGGCGGTCGATCCGGGTTCCGAGGTAACCCAGGAGCGCGGGCAGAAGCGTGGTCGCGGCCAGGAGGACGATCAGGACGCCGACGATCGCCACGAGGGACGCGCCGCGCATGTAGGACAGGCCCATGGCGAACAGCCCCAGGAGACTGACGATGACCGTGACACCGGCGATGAGTACGGACCGGCCGGCCGTGTCCACGGTTGCCGCCGTCGCGTCCTCCGGGGCCAGGCCGGCCGCCCGCGCTTCACGGAAGCGGGTCACCATCAGCAGGACGTAGTCGATGCCGATGCCGATGCCGAGCATGGCGGCCAGTGACGTCGACCAGTCCGGGGCGTCGACGACCCGGATGACCAGGGTGGTTGCCAGTCCGCTGACCGCGAGACCGGCGAGGGCGACGATGAGCGGCAGCCCGGCGGCGACCACGGATCCGAACGTCAGCAGAAGGATGACCGCGGCGATGGCGAGTCCGATGGCTTCGGAGCCGATCGGTCCTCCCTCGGCGAGGGAGACGGCTTGGCCGCCCAGGAAGACATGGAATCCGTCTGCGGTGTGCCGCTGGGCGATGTCCATGAGCCGGGTGGTGTCCTTGACCGGCATGTCGGCCGCATTGCCCACGTCGAGGCGGAGGCTCGTCAGCAGGGTCTTGCCGTCGGTGCTGACCGCGCCGGGTGTGGTGTACGGGTCGTCGACGCCGGTGACGTGCGGTGCGGAGCGCAATGCGCTCACCAGGTCGGACACGGTGCCGCGGACCGCCTGTACTCCTTCGTCGGCCTGCACGACGACGCTGACCACCGCCCCCGACCGGCTGGTGAAGCGTTGCTCCAGCAGCTTCTGGGCTTGTTTGGATTCCGATCCCGGTGCCGCGTAGTCGGCGGTGAAGTCGCCGCCGAACGCACGCGACAGGGCCAGCACGGCGAGCAGTCCGGCGAGCCACGCCAGCAGGACGGTTCCGCGGCGGCGGTAGGCCCCTCGGCCGACCCGGCCCAGCGGGCCTTCCGCAGGCCTCGGCCGGTTGTCGGTGGTAGTCACTCTGTCTCTCCTTCGGTGGATGTTCCGCTGGTCAGCGCAGTGGGCGGCGGCAGTGGTAGACGAGCGCGGGCGGCAGGTTGGCCCACACCGTGCGCCCGACGACGACTTCGTCGAACTGCGATCGCAGCGACCGGATCAAGCGCCGGGCGGGGCCGGTCCATCGGGCGTGGACGTAGGCGAAGGTGGTGAAGGCGCCGTGGGCCGGCAGCGTCGAGGTCACGGCGGCGAGCACGTCGCGCTGGTCCCGGGAGGCGAAGGCCGCCCACGGCAGACCGCTGACGATGACGTCGGGCGCGTCGAGCCCGCGTGCGGCGAGGACCGATGCGAGATCGCGTGCGTCGGCCCGTGCGACGTCCACGCCGGGATGCGTGAGGGCGAGCCGCTCGGCGAATCGTTCGTTGAGCTCCACCGCCAGGTGGCGGCCGCGACCCGCGAGTCTTCGCTGGATCGTGGTGGTGAACGCGCCGGTGCCCGGGCCGAGTTCGACCACCACGGGGTGGCCGGCGCTCGGCACGGGCGCGGTCACCACCTGGGCCAGGGAGCGGCCGCTGGGCGCCACCGCCCCTACGGTCAGGGGGCTGCGCAGGAATTCCCACAGGAAGGACACCGGTTGCGGACCTCTCTCGTCCAGGTCGGGTCGAGCGACGGCGCTGGCCGTCGGCGGGCAGGACCGCCGGGCTGCCCCACTTTGCGGGCCTGTCGCGGTCGCACCGCCGACGCTAGGTCCGCTGCGATGGGCCGATCTTCATGCGCGAAGCCGGACCGGCGGCCGGAAGGAGGAGAGGAGGTGGCCGATGGGAGGGGGCGACCGCCGTCCGGCCGGACGTAGGGTGATGCGGTGAGCGCATATCAGGGGCGCCGGTTGGGGCTCGACATCTTGATCGCCGTCACGGCGGCCTGTGTCGGCGCGGCGACCATCGTCCTGGGGCCGTCTTCCGGACGGCCCGTGGTGGAGTGGGTGCTGGTCGAGGCGGCGGTAGTGGCGTTGGCACTCGCTCGCTACGCGCCCGTGGTCACGCTCGTCGTCGAGGTCGTCCTGATCGTCGTGACCGATGTGGTGCTGCCCGGTACCAGCCATGTGGCGCCGCTGGCAGCAGCTCTGGCACTCGGCGTGGTCGCCTACCGCTGCGGCACTGTCGTCACCGCCGTGTCCTGGACCGCCACCCTGACCGCCGTGCTCGTCAGCGTGGGCCGGGACGCGGGCGGACTGCTGTCCGGGGCCGACGGCGTCATCCGCATCCTGTCGACGGCGCTGGCGGTTGCCGCACCCGTGGCTTTCGGCCGTTACCTCGCCGCGCTGCGCCAGGCCGCCGACGTGGCCGAGGAACGTGCCCGCGACGCCGAGGAACGCCGTGAGGCGGAGACGCGCGCCGCGCGGATGACGGAACGCGCCCGTATCGCCGGTGACCTGCACGACATGGTGGCCCACCACGTGTCGGCGATCGCGCTGACGGCCGGATCGGCGCAGTACGCCGCGACGCATGCCGCCGACCGGCAGCAGCGGCTGGACGCCGCGCTCGGCGGGATCGAGTCGATCCATGTGAGCGCCCGCCAGGCACTCGTGGACTTGCGGGGCCTGCTGCACATTCTGCGCGACCCCACCTCTCCCGATGCGGTCGTCAACCCGGAGCAGATGATCAACGACGCGGTCGAGCGCAGCCGGGCAGCGGGTCTCCGCGTCACCCTCACGCACGACGAGCGCGCCGCAGGTGCGTCGCTCGCGCTGCGTGTGACGGCCGCCCGCGTGGTGCAGGAGGCGCTCACCAACGCCCTCAAGCACGCCGGCCCCGGCTCGGACGTGTCGGCCACCGTCGTCGTCACCGACGACCAGTTCCTCGTCGACGTCGCCAACACGGTGCAGCGCGAACGCTCCCCGTCCTTGCCCTCCTCGGGCCACGGCCTCACCGGGATGCGTGAACGCGTCGAGGTGCTCGGTGGGACCCTCGCCGCGGGTCCCACCGGCAACGGCTGGCATCTGTGCGCGGCGCTGCCCCTGGCGGTGGGTCGGTGATCCGCGTCCTCGTCGTCGACGACCAGGCGCTCGTACGGGCCGGTGTCACACTGTTGCTCCGCACGGCCGGGGAGGACGTGGTGGGGGAGGCCGCGGACGGGCTGGAGGCGATCCGGCTCGCGGAACGACTGCGCCCCGACGTGGTCCTCATGGACCTGCGGATGCCGCGTCTGGACGGCATCGAAGCCACCCGCCGGATCCTCGCGGCCCTGCCCGCGACCCATGTCGTGATGCTGACGACGTTCGGCGACGATGCCGAGGTGTACGGCGCGTTGCGGGCCGGCGCGGTCGGGTACCTCCTCAAGGACGCCGCCCCGGAAGCGATGATCGATGCCGTGCACCGGGCCGCCCGTGGTGAGCCACTGCTGGCACCCGCCGTCCTGGCCCGCGTCCTGGCCCGCGCCGTCCAGGCCCACCAGGACACCGTGACGGAGGGCGACAGCGGCGTGGGCACAACCGAGCTCGCCGCCCTGACACCACGAGAGCGCGAGGTCCTCGCCTTCGTGGGGGCCGGCTACTCGAACGCGGAGATCGGCGAGGCCCTGTACCTGGGGGTGACCACGGTGAAGTCACACGTCGCCGCGGTCACCCAGAAGCTGCGGCTGCGCAACCGGATCCAGGCCGCAGTGGTGGCCCACCGCCTCGGCCTGGTGGACGACGGCTTCCAGCCCGTCGGCCGCCACTCCTGACCGACGGCACCTTTCGGCGCGTGCGGGCTCCCCGGCACCCGCCCTCGCTCGCACTCTTGGCGACGTCACCGGCGATTCATGCGGAGGCTTGCACCGTCGTCCTGGGCTTCTTGGGCCTGCTGCGGTCCGTTTGTCAGATGCGCTTCTACTCGCTTCAGGTCGCCCACCGCATCGCCCAAGTCATTGCCATCTCCCGCTCGAAGCGCCCCCGGGCGTGTCGGCGGCCGAACTCTTCCAGATCGCGTCGCGACGTCGAGATCCTGGCTGGGCCGGTCAACGAGGCCATGTGCCCGGACCGCATAGCCTCCGGTAAGCACCAGCGGATAAGGGGGGCCGAGGGCGATGACGTCGGCCAGGAGCCGCCTGTGCGGCTCCGGCATGTCAGTCATATGGTGCCTCGGGCGCGGGCGGCCAGCCAGACGGTGCGTGACAGTCACGGCCCATGGGTCAGATCCGTGCCGCCGCTGGCCTTGATCAGCCAGGACAGCGAACCGCTGCCGAACGGCCAGCCGGTGGTGGCTACCTGAACCCAGCCGCCACCCGACGCATCGACTCCCGCGTGCCACCACCACCAACTGCGATCGTCACCCGCCCCTTCCTCGGTCGGGTCGAAGCAGTACAGCCAATCCGACAGCGTCCACGGCCCCTGGCCGGCGGTCACCTTCTGCTCCGGCGTCATTGCCCGCCACTCCCGCAGCCATGCCTCGGCATCGAAGGGCTCGCCAGGCTCTGGCTCCATGGGCTCCGGTGCGCACCGTCGGATGAACCACGCCGGCAGCAGGTGCGACCACTGCTCAAACGCGGGCCAGTCGCCCATCCGCTCGATCACGCGCGTCAGCACCGCACGTGCATCGGCGATGACTTGGGCAGGATCTTCGGCGGTGAACCGGACCCGTACGAGAAACGGCCGCTGCCGGCCGTCCTCGGCACCGAGTCCGGACCGAAGACGCCGTAGCTCGCTCTCCACGATCTCCACGGCGAAGAAGTGTGCACCACTACGGGCCCAGCGGTGGCGGTACCCGAATCTCAGCCGCCCCACCGGCAAGCTCACGATCTACGGCTGGAGTACCAGGGCTACCCACGCGCGCCGGTGCGGGCCGGCCCGAGGGCGGCCCGCACCGGCGCGGTGTCGGCTCGCGGACTATCCGGCCGGCCAGTGCGGCCAGGCCGGGGCGTAGCCACACCACTGCTCCGGGCAGCCGACACGGTAGGCCCGGGTGACCGTCTCCGTCACCGACGTGCCGGAGCGGTCCGCGGCGGTCACCTGCAGCGAGACCCAGCCGGTGCCCATCGCGGGCACGGTCACCCGCCGGTCGCCGTCCCGGCCCCGGACCTCCGCCGCGTGCCAGGTGGCTCCGTCGTCCGTGGAGTACCGCACCGACACCTGCCCGATGCCGGCGCCGCCGCTCACCCCGGCCTGCCGGCCGATGCCCAGGCCGAAGGTGAACTCCCGGTTCTCCGCTACCGAGTTGTCGCCGTCGAGACCCGCCATGTCGTAGCGCGTGTCCAGCAGCGGCAGCGGCAGCTCGCCACCGGTGTGCTCCGAGCGGAACCGCCAGGTGTCCGAGATGTGCGTGCCCAGCTTCCACTCCGGGCTGTCGTGGTGCGCGGAGGAGGTCATCTCGTACCACTGGCCGCGTGCGGGCACGTCGAAGACGCCCTGCCCCGGCTCGTCGTTACGGGCGATCACCTTGCCCGATCCGTCGCGCAGCACCGTCTCGCCGGACTCCAGATTCCGCAGGGGCTCCGACCGGTGGCCCGCCGCGTCCGAGAACATGGGCAGCGCGAGACGCAGCTTGTCCCCCGCGCGGGTGGCCTGCGCCCGGCCGTCGGGTCCGTTCACCGACAGCGACGGGTTGAAGGGCGCGGTGAGCCAGTTGTCCGAGACGGTGCGTCCCTGACGGAGGACCGTCGGGTTGGTGTACTGCACACCCAGCGGTCCGTCGTCCAGCGCGTACTCGAACGTGGCCGTCGTCCACGGCACTTCGGGCGTGTAGTACGCCGTCATCCGCTGCGGTGCGCGGAACAGCGTCGACTGCTGGGCGAGATTGAGCCCGCGGTAGGTCACCCAGCCGTAGATCCCCTTGGGGTCGTTGGGGAACCCGGTGGTGCGGAAGCTGTGGTCCACGCGGGCCAGGTCCCGGCGCCGGTCCTGCCAGTTCGCACCCGCCGGCACCCCGTCGTCGTGGGCGTGGAACGTGAAGTAGGTGCGTTCTCCGTTGCGCTCCCCCTTGATCCGCAGGGTCACCTCGCCCTTGGCGAGCCGCTCGCGCAGCAGGGCCACACCGTGGTCGTCGGTGCCCAGCGTGGGGTCGTCCGCGCCGATCGACGCCGACCCGGCGAGCAGGATCGCGGCCGGCCGCTGCGCCTTGACCGCCTGGTAGCGCCGGTCCAGCTCCTCCCAGGGCAGGCTCCAGTCCGACTCCAGGAGCACGATCCGGTCCTCGATCTCAAGACCCGTCAGGTCCGCGCCGACTCCCGCGTCGGTGACCCGCTTCTCCAGGTCCCACTCCAGCCGCTGCGTCATCAGCGAGACCGGCACGTCGACCGGGGTGCCGGAGCCCCCGGCGGACGTCGCGAGGACGGACGGCTGCTCCCATGCGGCGGCGGAGAAGTACGTCAGTCCGGGCATCTTCGCGCTGCCCACGGCATAGGACCGGTACGCGCCGGAGTAGAGCGGCGCTATCAGGCCCTCAGGGACGCCCGCGCCGGCCGACGAGACCAGCCCGGTCGCCGACCCCCACTCGTTGATCCGCATCTTCGGGTCGTCGATGCCCATGGTGACCGGCTTCGCGCCGGACAGGTCGGTCCTCAGCGTCCGGTCGCCGGTGAGGGTGAGGTGCCGGGCGACGGCGACGGACGTCTCGGGCACGCTCGCCCTGCCGTACCGGACGTACTCCCACACGCCGCCGAACACCCGGTAGTCGCCGATCGGCAGCCGGAGCTCCTCGGACCCCTCGGTGAGGCTGACCAGCCGGGCCTCGCCGGTCCGCTCGTTCTGCACCACCAGGTTGGTGTACGCCGTCTCGACCCCTTGCCGCAGTGCGGCGGCTTCGAGGGTGAGCGTGGCGGCCGGGCCCTCCGCGTCGACGCCGACGGGGGTGCGCGCCGTGCTGCCGTCACTGCCGCGTGCGGTGATCCAGGCACTGTGGGCGCCGCCGGACGCCCGGGCGATGTCGATCCGCACGGTCGCCTCGGCGGTGCCGCCCGCCGGGACGGTCAGCCGGCGGGCGACGAGCGAGACCGGTGCCTTACCGGTCAGGGACAGCTCCAGCCGGATGTCCTGGGCCCCGCTGTTGCGGTACGTCACCGTGCGGGTCGGGTTGCCGCTGTACGGCCAGGTCAGCTCGGCGGAGACCGCGGCCGGGGAGGCGGTGACCGACGACGAGAGCGCGCCGGGCACGTCCACGCTGCCCGCGCCCTGCTCGTACACGCCGGCGCCGTCGACCGGGTCGGCGGCGCCGACGAGCGCCGCCTTGAGCCGCCGCGCGTCCCAGTCCGGGTGCCGCTGCTTGAGGATGGCGGCCGCCCCGGAGACGTGCGGGGTCGCCATGGAGGTACCGCTGATCGTCGCGTAGAACTCGCTGTTGGCGGCGCCGTCCAGCGTGCCCGCGGCCCGGGCGGCGGTGATCGCGCTGCCGGGCGCGGTGATCTCGGGCTTGACGCCTCCGTCGGTCACCGCCGGTCCCTGGGAGGAGAACGACGACATCGCACCCTCCTTGGTGATCGACCCGACGGTCAGCGCGCTCGGCGCCGCGGCCGGAGTGCCGATGCTGCCCGGCGTGCCCTCGTTGCCGGCCGCGACGACGAACAGCGGTCCGCCGTCCCCGGACAGGGTCTCGACCGCCTGGGAGATCGGGTCGCTGCCGTCGCTCGGCAGGTTGGAGCCGAGGCTCATCGAGACGATGTCGGCGTCCTGGGCGGCCGCCCATTCCATGCCTTCCAGGATTCCGCTGAAACTGCCGGACCCGCTGCCGTCGAGCACCTTGCCGATCAGTAGATCGGCCCCCGGCGCGACGCCCTTGTAGCGGCCCTGCGAGGCGGCGCCGCTTCCGGCGACGGTCGAGGCGACGTGCGTACCGTGGCCGTTGAGGTCAGTGACGTCCTCGTCCCAGGTGAAGTTCCTCTCCGCGACGACCTTGTTCTTCAGGTCGGGGTGGGCCGGGTCGTACCCGGTGTCCAGTACGGCGACGCGCACGCCCTTGCCGTCGAGACCCTTGCGCCATGCCTGGGGTGCGCCGGTCATGGCGACGGACCGGTCGAGGCTCGCCTCGACCTCGGCGTCCAGCCAGACTTTCCCGGGCGCGGCGGCGCGGGACGTCCCGTCCGCGGCGGCAAGGAAGCCCCGCCAGGCCGTGGCCGCCTCGGACTTGGCGACCGTACGGGCCGCCATCCCCAGCTCGGGGAAGGTGTCCCGCTGCGTGGACCCGCGCAGCGCGGGGCCCGCCTGGGCCGTCGTGATCAGCGGAATGGACGCCCGGGTGGCGTCGTCGAGCCCTTGCGCGGCGAGTGCGGTGACGTCGAAGAGCTGCCGGTCCACCCGCCCTTCGGCCAGCGGCTGCGTGGCGTCGACGGGGATCACGTACTCGTGGTCGTTGATCCTCGCCCGGGTGAACGCGATGTGGCCCCGGCCCTTGCCCGGGGTCACCCCGCTGACTTGGAGCCCGCTGCCGCTGCCGGTGAAGCCGACCCGGTCGCCGCTGATCAATGTGACGGTGTGCTGCGCGGGCGGCACCGGTGGTGCGGCCGGACGGCCGGTCCCGGCGACTGGCTCCGGCCCGGCCGCCGCCGGCAGCCCGGTGGCGAGCAGCGCCACCGCGGTGGCCGCGACCACGGCCGCGGCCTTCGATCTGGATCGCATAACCTTGTACCAACTCCCCTGAGATCGCCCGATGAACGAGCGTCACCGGCGTGTGTCCGGCCACAGTCAGGCCAGGAGTTGACGCCGTGCCAGGTGGAAGGGCTGGCGCATAGACGCCATGTCACCTGTTCGCCAGTCGGCCGCCCTGCGATCGGTGGCGTGACCGGCGAGGGCCAGGTGCTCGGGAGTTGTCGCGTTCCGCCATCGGTCCCGAACACGCCAGGCGCTCTTCAGTGGCCAACTGCCGGCCGGCAACGGCGAGCTCGCAAGACCGAATCTTCAACTGGTGCACGGCAGCTACGTCATCCGGGACCGGGAGGCGAGGTGGTCCGGCAGCCGGGCGATGGCAGCCGCGAAGGAGCCGGATGCGGCGCCACTCGCGGCAGCGCGGCGCAGTTGCCGGCGCTTCCCTCCCACCCCGGCGCGGTCCGGATGTCGGCGGTGCGGCGACCGCAACCGGATGGATCATTCGTTCGTCCGCAGTGACGAGACCAGTCCCCCATCGAGAGGCAGCTATGACCCGGCCCGCGGATCCCCTCGTCGAGTACTGCTTCATCATCACCTTCAGCCATCGTGATCAGGATCTGAAGACCTTCTCCGGTACGTACACACCGGCGCCGGGGATGACCAGGCACGATGTCTACAACACGATCCGCGCCGACCATGCGCGGCAGCTGCCTTCGCTGATCCAGGACTACTGCCAGGTGAGCTTCTTCTCGCTGGAACGCAATCAGCTGCTCTGACGGGCTGTTCCGCCGGACGGGAACGCGCCGCTCCTGGAGCCGGTGTGCGAGCACTGCCGGCCCCGGGGAGTTGGTGGCGGCCACCGTGCCGCGGGCCGGCGCGGGCGCGCACGGCCCGCGGCGTGCGGTCCGAGGCTCGATGTCTCTTCGGGGGCGCGGCAGGATCGCCCTCAGGCGTTGTAGCCGCCGTGGGCATCCAGCACAGCCCCTGTGACGTACGACGCGGCGGGGCTCGCCAGGAAGGCGATCGCCGCGGCGATCTCCTCGGGGCGCCCCATGCGCTGGAGGGAAAGGGAGCCGACCAGGGCCTTGAGGGTCTCGGGGTCCGGCGGTTCCATGCCGCTCTCCATCAGTCCGGCCTCCACGACGTTGGCCGTGATGCCCCGGTGCCCGAGGTCCCGCGCGACGCCCATGGTGTACCTCTCGATCCCCGACTTGGTGGCCGAGTAGTCGGCCAGGCCGGGAAGGCCGACACGGGAACCGAGTCCGGAGCTCACGGTGATGATGCGGCCGTCCGCGCGCAGCACCCGGGAGGCGGCCCGGATGACGGCGATCACACCGAGGTAGTTGGTGGCGTGCATGCGGTCGAGTGCGGCAGTGTCGGCGTCCGGATCGTCCACCGTGCGGCCTTGTTCCACCGATATCGCCGCGTTGTTGACGAGGATGTCCAGACCGCCGAGGGAGGCGACCACTTCGTCGATCAGCGCCGGAGCCCGGCTCGTGTCCCCCTGGTCGGTCTGGATGGCGACGGCCGTCGCTCCCTTGCCGCGCACCTCGTCGACGACGGCCTGCGCCCGCTCCGCGGAGCTGACGTAGGTGAACGCGACATCGGCACCCTGCTCGGCCAGGAGCCGTACGGTGGCGGCCCCCAGTCCGCGGGATCCCCCGGTGACCAGGGCGACCTTGCCCGTGAGTGGCTTGCTCATAGTTCCCACCTCGTTGAATCGGTCCCTGCCGCCTGTCGCAACAATGATGGTTACGACAACGATCGCAACTATACTCGTTACGACTGCGTAGTCGTAACAGAAAATGTTTCCACTGGGAGGAGGGTCACATGAGCGCCAACAGCAGGCTGACGATCGCCGCTCACGCGCTGGCCTGGATCGGCCTCTACCAGCGCCAGGGCCATGAGGTCGCCACCTCCGAGCAGATCGCGACCAGCGCGAACACCAATCCGGTGGTGATCAGACGCCTGCTGGGCGAACTGCGCCGAGCCGGTCTGGTGGAGTCCCGGCGAGGCGCGGGCGCGGGCTGGTCGCTGGCACGTGAGCTGGGATCGATCACCTTGCTCGACGTGTACGAGGCCGTGGAACCCGGACCGCTCTTCGCGCTGCACCGGACCACCCCTGACCAGGGATGTGTGGTCGGTCACGGCATCCAGCCGGCGATGCAAGGTGTCTACGAGGGCATCGAGGAGACCGTACGACGCGATCTGTCCCGCGTCTCGCTCGAGGACGTGCTGCGGGACGTCCTCGCGGCACCTCGCTGACGGCAGGCACGGCCCAGGCGCGCGGACCGGTCACGCCGACCTCGGCTGACGGAGAGGTCTCTGCCGTCACGGTCAACATCGAGTAGCAGGGCTCACGGCCGCGTGACAACAGCGACGTCAGCGACCCTCGCGGTGGGTACGTGCCGCGATCCGGAGCAGTTCCTCGACCGCGCCGGTCAACGGGCGGTCCTTCGGCCACACGGCGCGCAGCCGGCGGCGCAGGTCGGCCCCGGTCACCGGGACCTCCACGATGCGCTCCTCGGCCAGGTCGTCCCGGACACTGACCGCGCTGAGCACCGCCGGGCCCACGCCTTCGGCGACGGCCTTTCGTACCGCGACGTTGGCGTCCAGCACCATCAGGGGTCTGGCCGGCTCGGCTCCCGCGCCGGCGAGCACACGCTCGATGGTCTCCCGCGTGCCTGAACCCGGTTCGCGGACGATCAGGCGGGTCCGGGCCAGCTCGGTCAGATCCACCGGCTCCCGCCGTCGTGCCCAGGCATGCTGCGGCGCGACCACGACGACCAGCCGGTCGGTACCCACCTGTCGTGAGCTGAGGCCGGACGGAACGGTGGGCGCCTCGATGAACCCCAGACTGATCCGGCCGTTCGCCGCGAGCGTGGCGACCTGTTCGGAATTGGTCACTTTGAGGCTGACGTATACGTCGGGCGATCCCCGCTGCAGCGTGCCGATCCACCGCGGCACGAAGTGTTCGGCCAGCGTCATGCTGGCCGCCAGGTGCAGGTCGAGTGCGTGGTCACCGCGCAGCGCCGCGACGCCCACCATCAGAGAGTCCACTTCGGCCAGCACCCGCCCCGCCCATTGGCACACCGCCTTGCCCTCGACGGTCAGGGCGGAGCCGCGGGTGTCGCGGTTCACCAGCCTCAGCCCCAGGCGCCGCTCGAGCTGGGTCAGGCGCTTGCTCGCGGCGGGCTGGCTGATCCCCATCCGCTCGGCGGCCTGCCCCAGGCTGCCGAGCTCGGCCACCAATGTCAGCAACAGGAGACTGCTGAGATCGGGAGGCGACCTGCTCATAACCACAGTGTATGACGGCATTCCCGATGTGTCGGTACCAGGCTGCCGCCCGCTCGGCGAGGATGAAACAGTCCGGAAAAACGCCCGGCACCCATTCCTCGAAGAAAAGCCGAGAGAATTGAGGACCGACCATGTCGCACCATCTCGACACTCCGCTGGCGGCCCAGAACGGCCAGCTGTTCATCGACGACCTGTACGTCTTTCCCGGTGAACGCAGCACGGTGTTTGTCATGGACGTCAACTCCGACATCACCGGCGTCTACGCCGAGCCCGGGTTCCACCCGGAAGCACGCTACGAATTCAAGGTTCACTTCGACGGCGCCGAATTCGAGACCTTGACCTATCGGGTCTCCTTCGACGAACCCGGCCCCGACGGCAGGCAAACCCTGCGCCTGCACGTCCTGACCGGAAACGAGGCGCGCGAGGACTCCGCTGACGGCGACCTGGTGCTGGAAGGCCGCACCGGTGAGACGGCCGACGCGGATGGCACCCGCGTCTGGGCCGGGCGCATCTCCGACTCCTTCTACATCGACCTGTCCCTGCTGGCCGTCGTCAACGGGGCGGTGGCCAAGGGGACTGCGGTGGACCTCTCGGACTGGCGCCCGCAGGAGGCGCAGAACAGCTTCGCCGGCACCACCGTGGAATCGATCGTGCTGGAGGTTCCGCACGAGCACGCGCAGCTGCGCCCCGGGGCCCGCACGGGCGTCTGGTGCGCGACCAAGCTGGCCACCGACGCCGGCGGATGGCGGCAGATCAACCGCGGCGGGCACCCGATGATGTGGCCGATCTTCTGGCCCGGCGACACCGACTTCAGCAACCCGGCCAACACCCGGCACCCCTCGCAGGACCGTGCCGCCGTCGGCGAGTTCATCGCGGGCCAGGTCGCGGCTGTCGTCGCGGCCACCGGGACGTGCGCCGACCCGGAGGGCTACGGCCGGACCGTGGCCGGGCAGCTGTTCCCCGACGTGCTGCCCTACGTCGTCGGAACGCCCGCCACGTACGGCTTCGCCGCCCGCAACGGCCGCACCCGGGCCGACAACGCGCCTGAGGCGATGCTCTCACTCGTGAGCAACACGGCCGTGCCGGCCGGACTCAAGCCGTCCGTCGCCCAGCACCTGCGGAACGACCGCTTCCCGTACGTCGTGCCCGTATGACCACCCCGGTCACCCGTGCCCTCCGCGTCGAGATCGTCGCGGAGGGCTTCGGCGGCCGGATTTCCGGCGCGGCCAGGGTCTTGCGCGGATGCGTTCTCGGCTGACACGCCCTGCCGCAGCCGATGATGCGTGTCGGCCTCACCTCGCCTGCGAGACCATCCCCGGTATGGCTCAGCCTGCCGAAGGCTCCGTTCCGACCGGGCCGAACTGCGCCGGTGCCGCATGACCGATCTTGACGCCGTGGCGCCAGGCAAGGACGAGACGCTGCTCATCTCCGGCGCCACAGGCGGCGTCGGCGCCTTGGCCCTGCAGATCGCCGCCGCCCGCCCCGGCGCCGAGGCCGGCTTCGTCACCTGCGGCTGACCCCGCCTTTCCGCGGTCCGTCACCCAGGCTGCGAACCGTACCCGACCGCGGTCGGCCCGGGCCGGTGCGGGGCGGAGCCGACATCCGCGCGAGGTCAGCGACGGGTTGCGACGCGCCCGCCTGGCCGGCGCTCTCATGCTGCGTCCGCGATGGCCGGTGTGCGACGAGATGACCGCGATGCTCCGCACGTCGACGACCGCCGCGCTCGTCCCCGTCGTCGAGGGGGTATCGCGAGAACACCGGTACCACGCTCCTGACTGCCGTTCACAACGAGAGCCCGTTGTTCCGTTGGTGCGCCCGCACCGTCCGCCGGGAGGCGCGTCAAAGGGGTGGGCGGATCGGGGCGGTTGAACGGGAGGTAGACAACAAACACATCACATGTTGTGACACCATGCGTTGCACATCCAACGGAGACTCGACCAAGGACTCGTGTGCGACCACATCTTCCGGCCCGGCAGGGCCTGCCCATCCTGGCGGCGGTCACCGCGCTGCTGACGGTGGTCCCCCCGGCGACAGCCGCCGACCACGCCCCCGCCGCGACCAAGGGCGTCACCATAGCCGACGGCGGTTCACTCGGATCCACTGCGCGGACCGTCACCCTCATCTCCGGTGACCGCGTCACCGTCACCCCCGACGGCTCCGGCCCCGCCACCGTCACCGTGGCCGCACCGAACGGAGACCGGGCGGACGTACGCGTCAGCAGCAGGGACGGGGACGTCTACGTCGTGCCCGCCGCGGCGGAACGGTACGTGGCCGCCGGTCTCCTCGACGAGAGCCTGTTCAACGTCACCCGACTCGTCGCCGACGGATACGACGACTCGCGCTCCCGTGGGCTGCCCCTCATCCTGAGCTATTCCTCGGACTCACTCCGCAAGCAGGACCTGACGTCCCTGCCGGAGGGCGCCACCGGCGCACGGACGTTGACCAGCATCGACAGCACTGCCGTCACCCAGAGCCACAGCCGGGCGGCGGACTTCTGGGCCGAGCTCACCCAGGCGACGTCCGGGGCACGCGGCACCACCGCGGGCGAGCCGGCGCTGAACGGCGGCGTCCGCAAGGTCTGGCTGGACGGCAAGGTCAAGGCGACGCTCGAGTCGAGCGTCGCACAGATCGGCGCCCCCGACGCCTGGGCGCGCGGCAACACCGGCAAGGGCGTCGACGTGGCCGTCCTCGACACCGGATACGACACCGAGCACCCGGATCTCGCAGGCGTCGTCGCCTCGTCCCGGAGCTTCATCCCGTACGAGGACGTCGTGGACCGCAACGGCCACGGCACACACGTCGCCTCCACCATCGCCGGCAACGGCGCGGCGTCCGGGGGCAAGGAGAAGGGCGTCGCGCCCGGGGCCGCGCTTCACGTCGGCAAGGTCCTCGACAACTCCGGCTCCGGATCCGACTCCTGGGTCATCGCCGGCATGGAGTGGGCGGCGCGCGAGACCAAGGCACGCGTGATCAGCATGAGCCTCGGCGGTTTCGCCCCTGACGACGGCGCGGACCCGCTCAGCCAGGCCGTGAACGCACTCAGTGCCGAGACGGGCGCCCTGTTCACCATAGCGGCGGGCAACAACGGTGAGAACGGCCCGTCCACCGTCACGAGCCCGGGCTCCGCGGACGCCGCCCTGACCGTCGGCGCCGTCGACCCCACGGACACGGTGGCCTGGTTCTCCAGCCGCGGCCCCCGATTCCGTGACGACGCGATCAAGCCCGAGATCACCGCACCCGGCGTCGGCATCCTCGCGGCGCGCTCGCAGTACGCGACGTTCGGCAGTGGCTCCTACGCCTCCCTGAACGGCACGTCCATGGCGACCCCGCACGTGGCCGGCGCCGCCGCCCTCGTGGCGGCCGGCCACCCGGAGTGGACCGGGGCCCGCATCAAGGACGCCCTCGTGAGCACGGCCCACGAGACGCCCGCCAACACGGCCGACGACGGTGGCAACGGGCGCGTCGACGCCGCGGCGGCCTCCGCGGCCCGCCTGGTGGCCACCGGCACCGCCGACGCGGGCATCCACTCCCTGGGCGGAAAGCCCGGGCAGACCGTGGACCGCCGGATCGAATGGCTCAACTCCGGCGACGAGGCGGTCACCGTCACGCTACGGGTCGACGCACCCGATGCACCGCAGCGCCTGTTCACCGTGGCGGACCGTCAGGTGACCGTACCGGCTGGGGGCACCGCCGCCACCACGCTCACCACCGTCCTCGACCGCGCGCCGGCGGGTTCCCGCTTCAGCGGACACCTCACGGGCCTGGTGGACGGCAAGCCCACCACACGCACCCTGCTCGCCGTCAGCACCCGCGAGGAGCACCACCATCTGCGGCTGCACTTCCAGGGCCGGGACGGCGAACCGCTGGCCAACGTGGTGCGGGTCCAGCGCCATGGTGACGGGTCCCGCTTCGAGGGGGTGACCAACACACGCGGCGACATCGACCTGGTCGTGCCGAACGGCGTCTACACGGCCTGGTCGTGGGGCGACGTCCGGGGCACCCACGGGGCCTCCTCGCTCGGGCAGGCGCTCCTGGTCAAGACCGGCATCCAGGTCCGCGACGCCGACACGTCGGCGACCGTCGACGGCAGGCAACTGCGGCTGACAGAGGTCGTCACACCACAGGTGACAACGGCCGGCGTCGTCCGCGCCGATTTCCTCCGGTCGTTCACCGACGGCTCTCCCTCCATCGGCGAGACCTCGACCCTCGCTCCCCAGCACGACAGCATGTGGGCGCTGCCGACGAGCAAGCCCGCCGACGGCGATCTGCTGTACACCGTCCGGGCACGGATGGAGCAGCCTCTGCTCAGCCTCTCCTCGGGCTCCCAGAGCTTCGACGACCTTGCGCTGGAGCCCGGTTCGGCCCGGCCGGCCGACCGGACGCACACCCTCCCGGCCGTTTTCGCCGGTGACGGCCGGGAGCAGGACTACGCCGCGGCCGGGGCCCGGGGCAAAGTGGCGGTAGTCCGCTACGTACCCCCGCCGGACGACGACGATGACGGCGATTCCCGGACCGCCTCCCACGACCAGATCGCCGCCGCCGAGAAGGTCGGCGTGGCGGTCCTCGTCATCGTCAACGGCGACAGCGGACGCTACTGGCCGAGCGGCAGCCGCAGCAAGATCGTCGTCGCGGGCATCTCGCGGACCGAGGGCGAGATCCTGATCGACCGCATCCAAAGCGGTGCCGGCTCGGTGCCCATGCACATCGTCGGCCGCTCCACGACCGCGTACCTCTACGACCTGGTGCGCACCTGGCGCGGCGGCATCCCGAAGACCCTGCACTATGCGCCGGGCAAGAGGGAACTCGCCCGGGTCGACGTCGATTTCCGCACGGTGGACAAGGTGTACGAGAACCGGCTCGACATCCAGCCGTACCAGCTCTTCCTGCTGGACTCGACCCGGCTGTCGACCTCCGGGGCGCGTCGCACCGACTGGGTGACCGCCGCCCCCGACGCCATCTGGAGGGAGGAGGCCCATCAGAGCGGCAACCAGTACTCCGACCAGTACTCCGGACAGGTCGCCTATCCGGCGGGACGTGCCACGAACGTCCGGTGGTTCGGTCCGGTCGAACGACCCCGGGTCGTCGAGTACCTGGACACCCCGCGGCGCACGGGCGACTCCGTCCTCGGGCAGATTCCCGGCTTCGGCGACGGCGGCCGCCATCACGCCGGCACCAATGGGCCCGGCACCACGACGCAGTCCGTCGAACTCCGCCGGAGCAACAAGCTGCTCGGCAGCACCGAAGGCCCGTATTTCGACTTCCCGGTTCCGAGCGCCACGAGCCGCTACCGGCTGGTGACCACCACGAAGCGCACCGAAGGGCACCCGTACTCCACCTCCACCCGCACCGAGTGGGGCTTCACGTCCGGAGCACCGCGGAACGGCAAGGCACCGCTGCTTCCCCTGGTGCAGCTGGACTACACCATCCCGACCTCGACCGACGGCTCGGCCCGGCGTGACGCCGAGCTCGTCGTGGAGCCGTCGCACATCCGCGGCGCCTCCACGGCCCGGGTCCGCACCGACAAGGTGGAGCTGTCCTACGACGACGGCAGGACCTGGCACCGCGTCAAGCCGCGGGAGCTGCGGGACGGCGCCGTGCGCGTGAGATTGGACGCCCCGCGGAAGGCCGCGTTCGTATCGCTGCGGGTCCACGCCTCGGACACGCGGGGCAACACCGTGACGCAGACGGTCATCCGGGCCACCGCCTTGCGCTGACCGACCGTCGGCGACCGGGCCGGGTGGGAACCACTCGGCCCGGTCGACCTCGGGGCCCTCGGGGCTCTCGGGGAGGTGACATCGCGAGCCGCACCTGGCACGGGAAAAGGGCTCCCGGGCGACCCGTCCCGTGCCATGATCCAGGCTTGTGTGGGGTGACGAGAATCTGGCCGAACTCGAGGATTCCCTGAAGCGTCTGGCGATTCCCGGCCGCGTTCCGGCCCGGGTCCGCGTTGCCATCCGTCGCAGGCGTCACCTTCGCATCTTGTTGACCTGCATCCTCCTTTGCGCAGCGACGGGCGCGGTCTTCGTCTCCGTCGACTACATGACCGCCGACGGCGTATCCATGGCACAGACCCCCTGGGCAGTGGTCGCGCTGGTCTTCGGTGCCGTCGCGATTCCGGTGATGACCCTTCGCAGTTCCCTCGGCGGGCGCGAGGCACCGCAGGCCCGCTTGTCCTTCCGGCAGGTAGGGGTGGTCTTCGGCGCACGCCGGTACGCACTGGTCATGGAGATCGCCGAGGCCATCACGGCCTGCGCGGAGGCGCACAGGGCGGGCGGCGAGAGGCTGGCACCGGAACTTCGCAAGGTCTCCCGCCGGATCGGAGCCGTCAGTCGTGGCATATCCGCCGCTCACAGGCAACGGCGCTCCGTCTCCTTGCTCTCGCACCGCCGCAGGACGCTCAAGGCGCACGAGCGCCGGGTGATTGCCGCGCTGCGCGCCTGCGAAGCCCGTCTCGACAGCGATCCGCGCCCGGCGCTGGAGGAGCTCGGCGGACTCCTTCTGACCATCGCGGATCGCTACTGCCAAGCCCGGGTGGGCGCGCTTCTGGACGAGAGCCAGTTGCAGGGCGCCGTGGCGGGGCCTGACCGGGAGTGGATCCGTACCGTCGTGTGGGCCGTCCTCACGATCGGTGGCGTGATCGGCGTCTCCCGGCTGGGGTTGTCCGACGGCGCTGAGCCGATCGTCATGGCGTGCACCGCCATCGCGGTGGCGGCCGTGGTCTGGAACCGCTCCGTACGTCGCGCCTTCGACATCGTCGGCCTCGCCCTGGGCCCCTGAGAGCGAGCACCGCGCGCCGTGGCGCGCACCCGGGCGAGCCGGCGTCGGCACCAGCGTTCGCCGTCGCTCCGGCCTCGGGCTTGTCACGAACCTCGCGATCGGGGTAGCGCCTGGCGCCGCATCCCAGTGTATAGCAGTCTGCTATACACTGGGGGCATGGCGAAGCAGATCAACATCCGGCTCGATGACGCCGTTCATGCCCGTCTCGTCGCACGCGCCGAGGCCGAGGGCACCACGGTGACCGCTCTGATCACGCAGGCTGCCGAGCGCGACCCCCGCCTCGACGACGGGGCCGTCACGGCCGCCGCGTTCCTGGCCAGGCATGCCGCGGAGTTTGCCGAGGCGTTCCCGGAAGAGGAGCCGGACAGCGCCACCGGACGGGCCGCCTGAGGTGGAGCTGCAGGTCGACATCCGCTGGCTGCTGGAACGCCAGGCCGAGGTGCTGCAGAAGGAGCCGTCGGTCCACGACTTCTCCGGCCTGGTCGCGGCGGTCGCCCGGCACCGGGTCAACGCCCCGAAGCTGGATTACACCGTAGACGCAGCCTGGCGTGCGGCAGCCCTCTTCCACGAGATCGTTTCGGTCCGCCCGCTGCCCGCCCGCAACGCCATGTACGGGGCGCTCGTCGCGGTGGCCTACATGGCGGCGTGCGGCCAGGTGGTCGATGCACCGTACGGGGCGCTCAGCGACCTGGCGAAGCAGGTCCGTGCAGGGCGCGCGGACGTCTACGCCTGCGCCGACCAGATCCGCCGCTGGCGGCTCTGACCCACCACCGGACGGGCGCGGGCCGGTCCCGAGGGGCCGGCCCGCGTCCGCTTCCGCCGGATCGGGGGTTACTGCTTCTTCAGCGTGAAGTCGCTGGTGACCGTCGCCCCCTTCTTGATCTTCACCGTGGTGGCCACCGGCCGGTAGCCGTCCTTGGCCACGATGACCTCCAGCGGGTTGTTGCGGGAGTCCAGCCACAGGGAGTAGGTGCCGTCGGCGGCCGTCCTGAGCGAGTAGTCCGCCGCCCAGCTGCCGATCTCGACGGTGGCGCCGGCCAGCGGCTTGGTGGTGCCGTCGCTCTGGATGCCGCGGACGGTTCCGGTGATCTTGCCCCAGGTCTTCGGCGGGTCGACGTGCAGGGACACCGGGACCTTCCGCATCCCGTACGGGCTGTCGTTGTCCAGCGCCAGCTGCGCGGTGAAGTCGCCCGGCTGCGCGACCTCGGGCACCGAGGCGTCCAGTGTGACGATGACGGTGGTGCTCGCACCGGGCTGCAGGGTGAAGTGCTGGGTGCTCGTCCTCAGCCACGGGACGTCGCTCGTGCCGCCCTGGTCGTATCCGGGCAGGAGCTCCACGGTGTTGCTCGGGGTGTACGGCTCGCTGCCGCCGCCGATCTTGTACAGGCCGAGGGCGGCGCCGCCGCGGTAGGTGGCCACGTCTGCGTTGGGCAGGGCGGTCCAGGCGCCGGCCTGCGGGTCGTAGGCGAAGCCTTGGTTGGTGAGGGCCTCGTGGCTGATGCCGCTGGAGATCACGAGCTGGTCGTTCGCCGCGGTGGACGAGGAACTCCACAGCGGGATCGGCAGGTCGGGAAGCGAGGTCCAGGTGTCGGCGGCCGGGTCGTAGACGTAGGCGTGCTTGCTCTCGCCGAGGGAGTCCGCGTCACCGCCGGCGCAGTAGAGCTTGCCGTTGACGCCGCCGCACGATTCCCAGGCGACCCGCTCCGGGTAGTCGGCGATCCGGGACCAGGTGTCGGTGTCGGGGTCGTAGGCGTACGCCTCGGCGGTGCCGCAGCGGTCGTCGCAGCCGCCGACGGTGTAGAGCTTGCCGTCGAGAGCCGCGTTGCCCTGCCCCGCGTAGGCCGCGGGCGTCGGTGCGCCGGTGCTCCAGCGGTCGGCGACGGGGTCGTAGATCTCCAGCTTGGGGTCGGTGGTGTTGTCCGGGAGCCAGCCCCCGACGGTGTAGAACCTGCCGTCGACGAACTGCCCCGAGGGCGCCTCCCGGCGGTCGGCCGCACTGGCCACCTGGCTCCAGCTGCCGACGACGGGGTCCAGGACGTACATCGCGTTGGTGACGTCGAAGCCGGTGTAGCCGAAGGCGGAGTAGACCTTGCCCTCGTAGGTGCCGACCGCGTTGCCGAGGACGGTCTCCGGGAGGTTGGGGCCGGTCTGCCAGGCGCCGCCGGACGGCGCCGCGGCGAGCTTCGCCCCGGTCGGGGTCGAACCCTTCTTGCTCGCGTGCGGGGAGAAGTGCCCCTTGACGGTCTGGAGGGGCGCGCCGCTGCCGAGGGCCTGGGACCGGAAGCCGCCGGCCCGTTCGCCCACCGTCACGGTGACGGGCGCGCCCCCGGTGTTCTCGACCGTCATGTTCCGCGTGGCGGACTTGCCCCAGGCGAGGTTGGCGCCGACGGAGTCCGGAGTCACGGTCAGTTGCCCGGCCTTGAGCTTGTAGGAGGCCGTGACGGCGCTGTCGGCCGCGATGTTGACGTCCTTGGCCAGCTCTGTGTAGCGCGGCCTTGCCGCGCTGACCTCGTGCTTTCCGAGTCCTGGCGAGAACATGAGGTACAGCCCGTCACCGAGCGCGGGGTCCTCGGGGGTGGCCACGCTCGTCGCGGTCGCCCCCGGCTCGCCCTTGACGGTGACGCCGGCGCCGACCAGGCCCTTGCCGGTGTTGGCGTCGGTCACGGTACCGGTGACCAGGCCGCCGGGAGTTGCCGTGTAACCGCGATCGCCGACGAAGACGTCGTCGAGGCCCCACCACCAGGCGAACTCGGTGACGAAGTGGAAGCGCACACGGACGTCCCGCTTGCCGGCGAAGTCGTCGAGCGGGATCTCGACCTTGGCGTGGTCCGCGAAGCCTGCCGTCGCCGACCACAGGGACTTCCATGTGGCGCCGTCGTCGGAACTGGCGTCGACCGAGACCGCGCTCCCGTCGGAAACCCAGTACATGGCGTCGAAGGCCAATTCGGGATCGGACGCGTCGGTCAGGTCGTAGGCGGGGCTGATCAGCTGTGTGTCGTAGGGCGAACCGATCGTGGGGTTGTCGGCGATGGCGAAGGCTCCGTCGCCGCCGGTCTGGTTGCCACGGCCTCCCGGGTCGTCGAAGGTCCAGCCGCCCTCACTGCCGTCGGCGTTGACGACGCGCCAGCCCTGCGGGGCGGAGTCGGTGGACGCGAAGTGCTCGGTGGCGCCGTCCAGATGCACGGCGTAGCCGGGTGCGGTGGCCTTCCAGGAGTCGGCCCGCAGGGACAGGTCGAGGGACTGCGGCGCGTCGGTGACGGTGAGGGACCTGGTCGCCGTCGTGTAGCCGGGGAGTGACGCGTCGGCGTGGAGGGTGTAGTCGTGGCCCTCGGGAAGGCTGAGGGTGAAGGCGCCGGTGGCCGGGTCGGTCCACACCGGGCCGCCGGGGACGCCGTCCACGGTGATCTTGGCGTACAGCGGCCAGCCGTGACCGGAGCCGTCGGTGACCTTGCCGGAGACGGTCTGACTGGGGACCGGCTTCAGCGCGAAGTCCCGCGTGACGGTGCCGCCTTCGGTGACGTCGACGTCCTTGGTGGTGCTGCCGGCGTAGCCGTAGGCCTCGACGGTGACGTCGTAGCCGCCCACCGGGAGGCCGAGGGTGTAGCCGCCGTCGGCCCCGGTGCGCGTGACGTTGTCGGTTCCCGCGCTGACGGTGGCACCGGCGAGGGGCTTGCCGGTGACCTGGTCGGTCACCGTGCCGGCCAGCGTCCCGTGCGGGCCGGTGCGGAAGGCCCGCAGGCCGTCGGGGGTGCCGAGGCCCGTCGGGCCGTCGTATCCGGCGGCGCCGGAGCACAGGTAGGCCGGGGAGCAGGTGCCGTTGCTGCCGGCGGTGACGTCGTGGAACCCGGCGTCCGCCGCGTAGGGGTAGGAGTTGGGGTACGTGCCCGCTACGGGGGTGCCGGCGTTGGCGTAGACGGCGGCGATGATCGGCGAGCCGGCGCTGGTTCCGCCGAACTGCGCCCAGCCGCCGCCACCGTAGGTCTGGTAGACCGCGACCGGGGTGGCGGGGTCGGCCACCGCGGCGACGTCCGCGACGGCGCGGTTGGCGCACCCGCTGTCCTGCTGGAAGGCGGGCTTGGGCACGTAGAGCGAGCACCCGGACCCCGCGCCGTCCCAGACGGTCTCGGACCAGCCGCGGCTGCTCCCGCTGTCGGCGGTCAGGGAGGTGCCGCCCACCGCGGTCACGTAGGACGACGCGGCCGGGTAGGAGACGCCGTAACCGAAGTCGCCGGAGGATGCGACCATCGCGACGCCGGGGTGGTTGTAATGGGCGTCCAGCACCGTCGTCTGGTAGGGGTCCTCACCGCTGCCGAAGCGGTAGTCGGTGCCGTAGGAGTTGGAGACGAACTTGGCGCCGAGCGCGACCGCCGTGTCGACGGCGGCGCCGAGGTCCTCGAAGCTCGGGGTGTCTGCCTCGACGAGCAGGATGTGGGCTTCGGGGGCGATCGCCGAGACCATGTCGAGGTCGAGGGAGATCTCTCCGGCCCAGTCCGGGTCGGGCTGCGGGTAATCTGTGCCGCCGCGCTGGTCGACCTTCGTGAAGCAACCGTTGTCGGCGGTGCAGGCGGGCAGGCCGTACTGCTCGCGGTAGACCGCCAGGTCGTCCTCGGCGGTCGGGTCGTCGAAGGCGTCGACGACGGCGATCGTCTGCCCCGCTCCGCCGGCCGCCGGGAGGTTGTAGGCCGAACGCAGGTCGGCCGGTCCGAACCCGCCCGGCGCCGCGGTGGTCCGCAGGCCCTTGGACGGCTTCACATCGGTGCGGCGCAGGGCGTAGCAGGTGGCCTCGCCCTTCTTGGCGGCGCCGCACGCCGCTTCGTAGGGTGCGTCACCGCCCGCGGCAGCGGACGCTGTGGCGGTCGCGGCGGAGGGCGCCGCGGCCTGGGACGGTGTCTGGATGCCCAGGACGGCCAGCGCGGCGGTGACGATCACCGCCGACCAGGTGGACATCCGCCGCCGGAGCGGTGGACCGGATATGTGTGCTACGTGCAACGTCCGACTCCCCAGTGATCCCATGAAACGCCGACATATGAAGGTTCGACAGCGAACTTCTGCGGTCGCCGGGAGTCCATTAGCGGAGAGATCACGCATCCGTGTCAACGCCGAAAAGGCAGAAACGGGCCGCCATTTCGCGTTCTCCGGTGCGCTCGACGCGAATGTGTCCGGATTCCGGAGAGCGGGTGTGGATCAATGGCGCCATGCGCGACAGGTCGCACCATGACGGTGGTTGACGCACGCATCGCCCGATTCCCGGTCTGCCGCCCTTATGCCGCCGCGGAGCCCGTGTGCCCTGCTTGCGCCTGACTGGCCCCAATGGCGCGACGTACCGGGGTATTCGCCAATATCCCCACCCTTCCCGGTTCCGTGCGCCGCCGGGCTCGGTCGTTACCGCTGGACAAAATCGCGTCAATTCTGCACCCGTGATGTTTGATTCACCTGCGGGTGACCACCCCGCACAACGGGATCGGAATTGCGGCCGGCCGTCTCACCGACCCCTGATCCGCGGGTCGCGAGCCGGGTGAGTGATCATCGTGCGATGGATACGGACATGTGGCCGGTGCTCCCGGACACGGAACGGGATCAGTGGCTCTACCGCCCCGGGCGGATCCTGGGGCCGCTGCGCATGGACATGCGCCGGGAAGAGGTCACCGCGGCTCTGGCCGCGCACGGCTTCACCGCCAAGTCCGACGGGTGCAGCACGGGTTGGGACCGCGTGCGCTTCGCCAAGGAAGGCACCCCCCTGGGCCAGGCGGCGGTGGAGTGCTACTTCTACGCGGACGGAGAGCTGGCCTACGTCCAGGTCGACGGACGCGTCGGTCCGCAGGTGACCTGCGAGGGAATCCGGCTCATCGGCCGCGTCCCGTCGCAGCTCGCACAGGAGATGGAAGCCCACGCGACCAAGCACGACACCGGCGTGTGTTACAGCCCCACAGGGGACTTCTCCTGCGACGGCTTCCAACTCGAACTCGGAGCCCAGCGCGTCGGCGACCGCGTCGTGTCCTGGGCCCTGTTCTTCGTCTCGGGGGACGACCACTCCAACACGCGCGACAACGCACCCAAAACGGTCTGGCACCGCTGGTAGACGGTCGGCCGTCACCGGCAGGAGAGGCGTCCGATGGCGAACGACGAAGGGTGTGCCCACGACCGTGCGGTCGTGGGCACACCCTTCGCCATGGTGGGCTTGCCTACTTCTTGAAGCCGTAGTTCATGAGCTTCGTCGCGTCCGAGGCACGGCTGGTCGCCGAGGTGGAGGCGAGAACGGTCCCGATGACCGTCTTGCCGTTCCGGGTCGCGGCGAAGACCAGGCAGTACTTGGCAACCGCGCCGGAACCGGTCTTGACACCGATGGTTCCGGAGTAGCTCTTCAGCAGCGTGTTGGTGTTGGTCCACGACATGTAGCGGTAGCCACCGCTCTTCGTGGTCACCTTCTGCTTGGTCGCCGTCGTCTTCACGACGGTGCGGAAGGTGGAGTACTTCATCGCGCTGCTGGCGAGCTTGGTCAGGTCGCGGGGAGTCGAGTAGTTCCCCCCGTTCCCGATGCCGTCGAACGAGTCGAAGTGGGTGTTCTTCAGACCCAGGCTCTTGGCCGTCGAGTTCATCTTGCCGATGAACGACTTGACCCGTGCGGCCCGCGTGGAGCCGCTGCCGAACTTGTCGGCGAGAGCGTAGGCCGCGTCGCACCCGGACGGGAGCATCAGCCCGTACAGGAGCTGGCGGACCGTCACCTTGTCGCCGACGATCAGGTGCGCCGAGGAGGCGCCCTTGGAGACAATGTAGTCGCTGTACGCCTTCTGAATCGTGACCTTGGCGTCAAGGTTCAGATTCGACTGGGCCAGCACGACACGAGCGGTCATGATCTTGGTGGTGGAGCCGGTGGAACGGCGGGTGTCGGCGGCCTTCGAGTAGAGGACCTTACCCGTCCCGTTGTTCATCACGAAGCCGCCCTTGGCGGTGATCGTGGGCACCGTGAGCGTCGCGGCCTGGGCCGGGACGGTGAGTGCTGCGGCGGACAACACTGCTCCCGCAGTGATGGTCACCGCAGACACGCGGGATGTGATCTTTATGCCGTTTTTCAAAGTGTATACCCCAAATGTTCCTATGGGTTGACGGCATGACGAAGCCGCCAGCCCATAGGACTCCCGAGGGGCGCAAAGGGATGCACATCCCGCCGAGAATTTTCCGAGTTCTCACGCGGTTCATTCGGACAGAAGTCTCGAATCATCCTGTGAGGGATATTTCAGTCCGTTGGGGTGCGATGCCGGACCCGCGATGCCTCTCCCCCATCCCGACGCACCGCGGGATCGGCATCCGTATGCGCGTCGGCCGCCGCCCGGGGTCCGGGCCCGGCTCCAGGCGGCTGCCGCGACTCTGCCGACCGCTCCGCCAAGATCCGCTCAACGAGCCACCCGGCCAGCAGAAACGATGTCTAATGGCCCCGCAGTGAATGGATTCATTCGGCATCGCCAGCAGCTGATCGTGCGTCACCGGCCAGATGGGATCACTTACTTGTACATATCAAGAAGGCTCACGCGCTTCGGACGGCACAGACTCACCGCGGGCCTGACGGTACTGAGCCTGTCGCTGCTCACCCTGCTGGGGACGCAGGCATCGGCCGCCGCACAGACGCCGACCGGTACGACACACGAGGTCGCGGGCACCGGCAGGGACAACGGGCTGTCCATGGAGCCCTCCTGTTCCACACCCGAGAAGAACGAGTTCGCGTGCTTCGCCCTGCGCCGCACGGACCTCGCGACCGCCAGGCGGTCGCCGGAACCGGCCGGGTACGGGCCCGGCGATCTGCGAGGCGCCTACGACCTCCCGTCCAACGGCGGCGCCGGCCGGACCGTCGCCGTGGTCGCCGCGTACGACGACCCCACCGCCGAGCAGGACTTAGCGGTGTACCGGCAGCAGTACGGGCTGCCGGAATGCACCACCGGCAACGGCTGCTTCCGCAAGGTCGACCAGCGCGGCGGCACCGACTACCCGCAGCCCGATCCCGAGTGGGCCGGGGAGATATCGCTGGACCTGGACATGGTCTCGGCCGTGGCCCCGAACGCGCACATCCTGCTCGTCGAGGCCGACAGCGCAGACCGCGAGAACCTCGGCGCAGCCGTCGACCAGGCCGTCGCGCTCGGCGCCAAGTTCGTCTCCAACTCCTACGGCTCCTACTACGACAGCTACCCCGGGGGCGGTGAGGACCCCGCCGAGACCACCGACACGCACTACGACCACCCCGGTGTCGCCATGGTCGTCGCCTCGGGAGACCTGAACTACGGGGTCCCCTATCCCGCCGCCTCCCCCTACGTCACCTCGGTCGGCGGCACCTCCCTGGCCCGTGACCCGAGCAGTCCCCGCGGATGGTCGGAGTCGGTCTGGAGCAACGGCAACAGCGGCACCGGCTCGGGCTGCTCGGCCTACCAGGCGAAACCAGCCTTCCAGAAGGACACCGGCTGTCCGCGGCGCACCGTCGCGGACGTCTCGGCCGTCGCCGACCCCGCCACCGGGGTGGCGGTCTACCAGACCTACGGGCAGACCGGCTGGCAGGTCTACGGAGGCACCAGCGCGGCCACGCCGATCATCGCCGGCGTCTACGCGGCCGCCGGAACGCCGGCGGCCGACAGCTACCCCAACTCCTACCCCTACGCCGCCGCCGGCGGCCTCAACGACGTGACCAGCGGGTCCAACGGCGAGTGCGACCCGGCCTACCTGTGCACCGCGGGGCAGGGATACGACGGACCGACCGGACTGGGCACGCCCCGGGGCCTCGGCGCGTTCCGCGGCGGACCGCGCGGGGAGGTCTCCGGGACGGTCACCGACTCCGGGACAGGCAAGCCGGTGGCCGGGGCGGCGATCTCGGGCGGTGACGTGGTGGTCCACTCCGACGCCTCGGGGGCCTACACGCTGTCCCTGCCGGCCGGAACCTACGACATCGGCGTCGAGGCCTTCGGCTACGCGACCGTGTCCACACCGGACGTCACGATCACCGACGGGGCCGCCCTGACGAGGGACTACGCACTCCAGATGGTGCCCAGCCGCACGGTCACGGGGAAGGTCACCGACGGTTCCGGCCACGGCTGGCCGCTCTACGCCAAGATCGTGGTGGACGGCTCGCCCGGCGGCCCGGTGTGGACCAACCCCGCGACCGGCGCGTACAGCGTCAAGCTCCCCCAGAACCGTGCGCACACCCTGCGCGTCACGGCCTCCCTCCCCGGCTACGAGGAAGTCACCCGGCACCTCCCGGCAGGCACGACGGCTCAGAAGCTCGACATCCCGGTACCCGCCGACGTCTGGTCGGCCGGCGCCCCCGCCTACGCGCCGAAGCTGACCGGCCCGACACAGGAGTTCGCCTCGACGGACTCCGCGCCCGAGGGCTGGTCGGTGGTCAACGCCGAGGGAACGCAGGGCGGCTGGGCGTTCGACGATCCCGGATCGCGTTCCAACACCACCGGCGGCGACGGCGGTTTCGCGGTGGTCGACAGCGACCACTACGGCTTTCCGGCCGTCCAGGACTCCAGCCTGGTCAGTCCGCGGTTCGACTTCACCGACGTCGCGGTCCCCGAGCTGGCCTTCGACACCGACCTCATGCCCTTCTTCGGTCAGACCGCCGACCTCGACGCCAGCATCGACAACGGCCTGACCTGGAAGAACATCCGGTCCCTCACCAACGACGCGGCCGGCCCGACACGCCTCGAGGTGCCCCTGGCCGCGTACGCGGGCAAGCCCTCGGTCCGGCTGCGGTTCCACTACACCGCCTCCTACGCCCTGTGGTGGGCCGTGGACAACGTCTTCATCGGCGGCCGGGAACTCACCCCCACCCCGTCCGGCCTCATCACCGGAACCGTCACCGACGCCAACACCGGCACGGGGCTGGCATCCGCCACCGTCACCGACCGGGACCGGCCCGGCCTGAGCGCGATCACGGCGGCGACACCCGACGACCCGAACCTCGGCGACGGCTTCTTCACGCTCACCGCGCCGCCGGGCGAGCACGCCCTCACGGCATCGACGCCGCGCTACACCGAGCGGACCAAGACGGTCGCGGCACGCGCCGACACCGTCGTCACCTCGTCGTGGAAGCTCGCGGCGGGTCAACTGTCCCTGACGACCGACCCGATCGAGGCCACCGCGGTCCTGGGCAAGAGCGCGACGCGCAAACTGACCATCACCAACACCGGTGGCGCACAGGCCACCTTGACGCTGGCGGAACGGGCGGGCTCCGGCGGCACCGACGAGGGTGCACCTCTCCATCGCGTCAACCGGCGTCTGCTCCCGTCCTCCGGCGCCGACGGGCACTCCGCGCAGATCGACGGCCGCACCACGCGGACCGCCGGGCGTGCGGCCGCCTCCACCGCGGCCGGGCCCTCGGGTGACGCCTGGAAGCCCGTCGCCGACCTGCCCACGGCCATCATGGACAACGTCGTCGACACCTACGACGGCAAGGTCTACTCGGCCTACGGGTACGACGGGGAGGACGACACCGGCGACCTGTACCGTCTCACCCCGGACACGGGAACCTGGACCCGGCTCACCTCGTCCCCGCACCCGCGCCGCGCACCCGCGCACGGCTTCATCGACGGCAAGTTCTACGCCGCGGGCGGCTGGGGCAGCAGCACGGGCGGCATCGACCCGGGCCTGGACATCTACGACCCCGTCCGCAACACCTGGACCAGCGGCGCGAAGGCGCCCAAGGCCTACGCCGGATCGGGCAGCACGGTCCTGGACGGAAAGCTGTACACGATCGGCGGTTGCGCGGCCACGAGCTGCGGCACGACCGACGCCTCCGTCTACGATCCCCAGGACGACCGCTGGTCCGAGATCGCCCCGTATCCGGAGCCCATCGCCTGGCAGTCCTGCGCCGCCATCGGAACCAGGATCTACTGCGCGGGCGGGGAGAGCGGAGGCGCCGTCGCCGTCTCCTCCGCGTACGTCTACAACCCCGCCACCGACAAGTGGTCGGACCTGCCCGACATGCCGAGCCCGCTGTGGGGGGCGGCGTACACCGCGGCGAACGGACTGCTGCTGATCTCCAGCGGAGTGACCGACGACAGTCAGCTGACGAACCAGGGCTTCGTCCTCGACCCCGCGACCGGCACGTGGAGCGCCCTGCCCAACGCCAACACCGGCACGTTCAGAAGCGGCGGCGCGACGGGCTTCTACAAGGTCGGCGGCACCGTCGACGCCTACGAGCTCTCCCCCACCGCCACCGTCGAGCTCCTGCCCGGCTACGACCAGGCGGGACTGTCGGAGGTCACCTGGCTCGGCGAGTCCGCCAAGAAGGTCACCCTGTCCCCCGGTCAGAAGACGGTCCTCACGCTCACCTTCGACACCGCGGAACTGGAGGTCGCGCAGCCCGGCGACTACGGCGCCCGGCTGGCACTGTTCACCGACACCCCCTACGCGCTGCCCGACATCCCCGTGTCCCTGCACGTCGACCCGCCCAGGACGTGGGGCGACATCAGCGGAACGATCCTCGGGGCGACCCCGGCAGGAGGCACGGCTCCCCTGGCGGGCGCGACCGTGCAGATCGACAGCTGGGCCGGCTCCTACACGCTGACGACGCGCGCGGACGGCACCTTCGGGCTGTGGCTCGACAGCCGTAACAATCCGCTGACCGTCATCGTCGCCAAGGACGGCTACCGGCCGACCGTGGCCACCGTGCGGCTCAAGAAGGGAGCCACCGTCACCCACGACGTCACCTTGAAACGGGTATAGCGGCCACGGCCTCCCTGGAAGAGCGGCGGCGGTGCGCAGTCCGAGGTGGGCTGCGCACGGCCGTCGCCATGGTCCACCCGGACGATCCGTCCGATCCCTTGGGCGCGCCGCGCCATCGCCCCGAGGGCCGTGGCGGGACGCTCGCCGTAGCCGCGACGGGTTCCTCCCGTCGACAGGCCGGGCGCCGTATCCCCGAGCACGGCGCCCGGCCATCGGTGCGGTCAGGCGGCGGATGCATGGCTGCGGCCGCGCGGGGCAGCCGACTCAGTACGGCCGCGCCGCGACCATCCCACCCCCCGGTCGTCGGCGCGGCCGCCGCATCATGCGCGCCGTACGGACGCCTCCCGGGCCCGCGCCGGTAAATGTCCGTCCCGCCCGCCCGAGTGACGTATAGTGGACTCACCGACGCGGGGTGGAGCAGCTCGGTAGCTCGCTGGGCTCATAACCCAGAGGTCGCGTGGTTCAAATCCCGCCCCCGCTACGACATCCGGCCCCTGCCACATCATGTGGCAGGGGCCGGACCCGTGTGTACCGCGATGCCGCGCCCCCCGCGGTCGGTGGAGTCGGCGCCGCCGCGCCCCACCACCGGGGAGCCCCCGGAGCACGGGCGAGGCCGGCCCCTGGAGGGGGCCGGCCGCCTTCGTGCCCGAGGTCACGTCCGGGGTGCGCCGACGGCCCGTTGCGCGGGCCGTCGGCGCCGTTCCCGGCGCTTGCCCGGTTACTTGCGCTTGAGGGTGAAGTTGGCGGTGACCGTCGCTCCCTTCTTCAGCTTCACCGTCGTGACGGTCGGCTGGTAGCCGTCCTTGGCGACGATGACGGTGAGCGGGTTGTTGCGGACGTCGAGCCACAGTCCGTACGTACCGTCGGCGGACGTGGTGAGCGTGTAGGACGAGGCCCAGCTGTCGATCTGCACGGTCGCGCCGGCCAGGGGTGCGGTGCCGCCGGTGGCCTTGTTGCCCAGGACGAGACCGGTGATCTTCCCCCAGGTCTTGGGCGGGTCGACGTGCAGGCTGACCGGGATGCGCGGCACCGCGTACGGCGTGTCGGTGCCCACGCTCAGGCCGGCGGTGAGGTCACCGGGCTGGGTCACGGAGGGAGCCGTGGCGTCCAGCGAGACGGTGACGGTCGTGCTCGCCCCGGGCTGCAGGGTGAGCTCCTGGACGCTGGTGCTCAGCCAGTCGACGTCGCTCGCCCCGCCCTGGTCGTAGCCGGGCAGCACCTCGACCTTGCCGATCGGCCTGCCGGGGGCGTTGCCGCCGCCGACCTTGTAGAAGCCGGGCGCGCCGCCGCCGCGGTAGGTGGCGACGTTGGCGTTGGGCAGGGCGCCCCAGGTGCCGGACTTCGGGTCGAAGGCCTGGCTCCGGTTGGTGAGGGCGTTGTTGCCGATTCCGCCGACCAGCAGCAGGCGCCCGTTGGCCGCGGAGTAGTGGGTACCCCACTGCGGGGCCGGGACGTCCGCGAGCTGCGACCAGCTGTCGGCACCCGGGTCGTAGGCGTAGGTGTGGATGACGTCGTTCTCGCTGGCGCCCAGACCACCGGCGCAGTAGATCTGGCCGTCGATGGCGCCGCACGCCTCCCACGAGATGGGCTCGGGGTAGGCCGCGATCTGGGACCAGCTGTCGGAGCCCGCGTCGTAGACGCTGGCGTCGGTCGTGCCGCAGAAGTCGGCGCCGCAGCCGCCGATCATGTAGAGCTTGCCGTCCAGGACGGCCGTGCCGGAGCCGGCGTACGGCTTGGGCGCGGACGCGCCGGTGGTCCAGCTGTCCGACGCGGGGTCGTAGATCTCCAGCTTGGCGTCCGGGGTGCCGGCCGGGCCCCAGCCGCCGACGGCGTAGAGCTTGCCGTCGATGAACCCGTGGGCAGGGTCCTCACGGGTGTCGGACGCGCTCGCCAGCTTGGTCCAGCTGCCGGCGACCGGGTCGAGGACGTACAGGTCCTTGACGTCGGTCGATCCGTTGTACCCGAAGGCCGAGTAGACCTTGCCGTCATGGGTGTCGACCGCGTTGTCCATGAGGGCGGTCGGCAGGTCCGGGGCCGTCTGCCAGGTGTCGTCGGCCGGGGCCACAACGGCGGGCTTGGCGTTGTCGGCCGGTGCCCGGGCGTTGCTGGACAGCGGGTTGAAGTTGCCCTTGACGGTCTGCAGCGCGGCGCCCTTGGCCTGCTGGGTGAAGCCGCCGGCCTGTTCGCCGAGCTTGACCGTGGCGGCGGCGCCGCCGGTGTTCCTGACGGTCAGCTTCTGCGTCTTGGCCCCGCCCCAGGCGACGGAGGCGGAGACGGAGGCCGGGGTGATCGCGACCTGACCGGCCTTGAGCTTGAAGTCCGCCTGGACGGCGCTGTCGGCCCCTGCCTTGGCGGTCTTGGTCAGCGAGGTGTACTTCGCCTTGGCCGCGGTGTAGGGGTGGCTGCCGAAGGCGGTCGAGACGAACGAGTAGTAGCCGTCGGGGAGGTTCGGGTCGTCGGGGGTGGCCCCGGTGGTGGTCTTCTCGGTGGGCTTGTCCTGGCTGGTGACGGTGGCACCGACGATGCCGCTACCGGTGTTGGCGTCGGTCACGGTGCCCACGACGAGGCCGGCGGGGACGGGGGTGAGCTGCCGGTTGCCGATGAAAACGTTGTCGACGGCCCACCACCAGCCGAAGCTCCCGGTGAAGTGGAAGCGCAGCTGCACCTCGGACTTGCCGGCGAAGTCGGAGAGCGAGGCCTCGATGTGGTCGCCGGTGACGTCCGAGCCGGGCGACCAGATCTTGGACCAGGTCTTGCCGCCGTCAGCGGTCGCCTCGACGGCCGCGGACTGGCCGCCGTACTGCTTGTACTCGGTGTCGAAGGCGACCTCGGGGTCGTTCTTCCCGGTGAAGTCGTAGACCGGGCTGACCAGCGAGGTGTCCTGGGTGACGCCGCCGCCGAAGTGGTCGCTGTCGATGACGGCGAACGCGCCGTCACCGCCGGTGTGGTTGCCGCGGTTGCCCGGGTCGTCGAACTGCCAGCCGCCCGTGGTGTCCTTGGCGTTGTCCACCGTCCACTCGGCGGGCGGGGCGTCGGTGGCGTCGAACGGTTCGGTGGTGCCGGTCACGTCGACCCGGTATCCGGGCGGGTTCGCCGTCCAGGAGTCGACCGGCACCGCGATGCCCACCGTCTGCGCGGAGTCGCCGACGGTGATCGTCTTGCTGACGGTCTTGTAGCCGGGTGTCGCCGACGCGACGTGCAGGGTGTAGGAGTGCCCCTGGGGCAGGTCCAGGCTGTACGCACCGGTCGCGGGATCGGTCCACACCATGCCGGGGACGCCGTCCGCGGTGATCTTGGCGTAGAGCGGCCAGCCGTGGCCGGAGCCGTCGGTGACCTTGCCGGCGACCGTCTGGCTGGGCACCGGGGAGAGGCTGAAGTTCTTGGTGACCGTGGCGTCCTCGTCGACCACGGTCCCGTCGGCCGAGCCGTCGGCGTAGCCGAACGCCTCGACGGAGACGTCGTAGGTGCCGGTGGGCACGGTCAGGGAGTAGGCGCCGGAGGCGTCGGTGTGGGCGATGCCGGTGCCCGCCGTGACGGTGGCACCGCTGACCGCGTTGCCGGTGGCGCTGTCGGTCACGGTTCCGGCGATCACGCCGTGCGCTCCGGTGCGGAACGCGTTCAGGCCGGCCGGCGTGCCGAGGCCGGTCGGGCCGTCGAAGCCGGTGGCTCCGTTGCACAGGTACGACGGGGAGCAACTGCCGTTGCTGCCGGTGGTGATGTCGTTGAGTCCGGTGCCGGCCTCGTACGGGTACGCGTTCGGGTACGAGCCGGCGACGGGGGTGCCGGCGGCGGCGTACACCGAGGCGATGATGGGGGCCGAGACGCTGGTGCCGCCGTAGACCGCCCAGCCGTTGTGGCCGTAGGTCTGGTAGACCGCCACGTCCTCCGCGACGGCCGAGACGTCGGCGAGGGCGCGGTTGTCGCAGCCGGTGTCGTGCTGGAAGGCGGGCTTGGGCTCGTAGAGCGAGCAGCCGGAACCCGCCAGGCTCCAGGCGTCCTCGGTCCATCCGCGGGGGGTGGACGGCGCGCGGGTCAGCGTGGTGCCGCCGACCGCGGTCACGTACTGCGAGGCGGCCGGGTAGCTCACGCCGTAGCCGTAGTCACCGGTGGACGCGGTGATCGCGACGCCGGGGTGGTTGTAGTGGGCGTCCAGCTCCGTGGTCTCGGACGGGTCCTCGCCGTTCCCGCCCCGGTAGTCGGTGCCGTAGGAGTTGGAGACGTACTTCGCACCGAGCGCGACCGCCTGGTCGACGGCGGCGGACAGGCTCTCGAAGCTGTTGTCGTCGGCCTCGACGAGCAGGATGTGCGCGTTGGGCGCGATAGCGGAGACCATGTCGAGGTCGAGCGAGATCTCACCGGCCCAGCCGGGGTCCGGTACGGGGTAGTCGGTACCGCCGCGCTGGTCGACCTTGCGGAAGCATCCGTTGTCCGTGGTGCAGGCCGGCAGCCCGAACTGCGCCCGGTAGACGGCCAGGTCCGCTTCGGCGGTCGGGTCGTCGAAGGCGTCCACGATGGCGACGGTCTGTCCGGCGCCCCCGTCCGCGGGCAGGTCGTAGGCACTCTGCAGATCGGCGGCGCCGTAGCCGGCCGGGGTGTCGGCCGCCCGCAGCAGGCCCTTGACCGGCTTCACGTCGGTGCGGCGCAGGGCGAAGCAGCTGAAGTGGCCGGGCTTGGCGTCGTCACAGGTGGGTTCGAAGGAGGGGCGGCCGTCGGAGGCCGAGGCGGCGGACTTCGCGCCTGCGGCCCCTGTGGCTAATGCCGGTGCTTGTACTCCGAGCACCGCCATGGCGGCGGCGCCGAGCACGGCCAGTCCTCTGGTCACCGTCCGGCGGAGGGGGTTGGAGGTTCTCGCTGGTCTGCGCAACGTGACTCCCATGCGTGCGTGCAGGGATGGAGCCGTCTACGGCTCCCGGGCGACGGCGAACGTCCGAGCGTTCACCGGAGCCCATTAGCGAGTTCCGCTCTGTTCATGTCAACAAGGAACAATCGGCGCCGATGGTGACCCAAAGTCATCGCGCGAATGCTGCACGTGCACGACTGCTGCGATTGTTGGGCGTTTTGGAGGGGAATTGGTGTTGTAGCGTGTTCGCTGCGTGAACATTGGGCTTCTGTTACTCGTGAGTGGTCACTGCACGTATCGAGGGCGTGAATACGACACGCGACGGAAAGACGCCAGCGCCCCGGAGAATGGATCAAGGTTCCCGGACGGCATTTGCGCTGGTCAGCAGCCCATTCGCTGACAACTCGTCGGCGCGATGGGTTCGTCCGCCGGATATGTCCCGACGTGACCCGCCGCATCCGCAGAGCCCGCCTGCGGCACGCCCCAATGCCGCCTTCCCCAGCGTCCGGTGGAATTGCGGACCGCATCTTGGGCGGCGGCTTCCACCCATCCCCTTTACTGACCCGTCATCAGCTCGCAGGGGCGATCCGGGGGAATCTCAGGCCGCACCGCATTCCTGATTGACGGGTTTGTCGCAGATCGGCCGGAGCACGCGTCGGCGTGCTTGCGCCGCGGCTCCTCGACGGAGACCCGGCCCGCCCCAACCCCGCAGGGGAGGTGCCGGGGGGATGCCGGGAATAATGTCATCATGCGATGACTTCAGCTGAAGACATCGCATGATGACATCAAGGAGAGTCGTGGAGAATCCCGCGATAGCGGAGCCCCGAACCCCGCGGCAGCGAGCGCTGGTTCCCGTGCTGGTCTCGCTCGGCATGCTGGTCGCCGTGGTCAGCAGCCTCGGCGCGCCGCTGGTGCCGACCATCGCCGCCGAGGAGCACGTCTCCCTGAACGACGCCCAGTGGTCGCTGACCGTCACGCTGCTCGTGGGTGCCGTGGTCACACCGGTGATGGGTCGGCTGGGGGACGGGCCGCGCCGTCGCCCGGTGATCCTCGGGGCCCTGGTCGCGGTGCTCACCGGTTGCGTCCTGGCGGCGCTGCCGCTGGGCATCGGCTGTCTGGTGACCGGGCGCGCGCTGCAGGGCCTCGGGCTGGGCCTCACCCCGCTGGCGATCGCCACCGCCCGCGACGCCCTGCCGCCGGAACGGTCGCGCCCCGCGGTGGCCCTGCTGTCGATCACCACCGTCGCCGGCGTCGGCCTGGGATACCCGGTCACCGGGTTGATCGCGCAGTCCTACGGGCTGTACGCCGGGTTCTGGTTCGGGGCGGCGGTCAGCGCCGCCGCGCTGGTGGCAGCCGTCCTGGTCCTGCCGCCGTCCCCGCGCCGCGCCGCCCCGCGACTGGACGTTCCGGGTGCGGTGCTGCTCGGCACCGGACTCGCGGGACTGCTGCTCGCCCTGAGCGAGGCCGAACTCTGGGGCTGGGACTCCGCGCGGCTGCTCGTCCTGGTCGTGGGCAGCGTCCTGCTGCTCGCACTGTGGGTCGTGCACGAGCTGCGGACCGCACGGCCCCTGGTCGACCTGCGGCTGACCAGGGACCGAACGGTGCTCACCGCGAACGTGACCGCGCTGGTGGCCGGCCTCGGGATGTACCTGCTGCTGTCGCTGGTCACCCGGTTCGTGCAGACGCCGCGCGAGGCGGGTTACGGCTTCGGCGCCTCGGTGGCCGTCACCGGGCTGGTGCTGCTGCCCTTCTCCCTCGCCAGCATGGCCGCCGGCCGGGTGGTGCCGCTGCTGGCCCGGCGGGCGCCCACCGCAGTGGTGCTGTCGCTCGGGGGCGCGGTCTCCCTGGCCGCCGTGCTGGCCTTCGCCCTGGCCCGCGGACAGCTGTGGGAGCTGTTCGTCATCATGACGGTGGCCGGCTTCGGGGTCGGCTGGATGTTCGCCGTCATGCCCGGCATGATCGTGGGTTCCGTACCCGCACACGAGACGGGCAGTGCGATGAGCTTCAACCAGGTGCTGCGCTACGTCGGCTACTCCACCGGAAGCGTGCTGAGCGCCACGATCCTGCAGGCCCACACCGCCGCCGGCAGCGCGCTGCCCACGGGTGACGGCTACCGGACGGCCGCGCTCCTGGCCTGCGGGGTGTGGGTCGCCATGATCCTGGTCACCGCCGTCCTGCCGCCGCGGCACCGGCGCGCTGCGGTCGCGGTTCCCGCACCGGGCGCGGCCGCCGTGACGCAAGGTGGAGCATCGGCGCGGCAGGAGGCGACACGATGAACGAGGACACCCCGTCGCGCAAGCGCGACTCCACCCGCAGCCGCGAAAGGCTGTTCCAAGCGGCGAGCGAGCTCTTCAGCGAGCGGGGCTTCGACCGCACCACCATCCGCGACATCGGGGAGCGGGCGGGCGTCGACCCGGCGCTGATCGCCCGGTACTTCAACAACAAGAGCGGCCTGTACACCGCCGTGCTGCGCGCCGAACTGGGCGACGCGACCCCACCGGACCTGCTCGCACCCGAACGTCTGCGCGCACTGTTCGACCGCGGGGACCAGCGCGGCACCGGCCCCGTCTTCCGGTCGGCCGTCCACGCCCACGACGACGACGCCGTGCAGGACGCCGCCCGCGCCCAGCTGTACCTGCGCGTGGTCGACCCACTGCGCGAGCGGTTCACCCGCGACGGACTGGACCGGCCCCAACTGCGGGCCGAGGTTGCGGCCGCGGCCTTCATCGGGGTGCTGCTGGCCCGTGGCGCCGGAACGCTCGACGAGCTCGCGGCCGCCGACCTGGACGATCTGGTGCCCCTGGTCCGCGCGGCCCTGGGCGGCCTGGACGTCTGACGCAGACGGGCGCAGCTCGCCGGAGGCGTGAGCGGGCCCGCCGGTCACGGGTTGAACGAGCCGAACGGGTTGCCGTGCGTGGCCAACGAGTTGAACGTCATCCGGTCGCTGTGGGCCTGCTCGCGGCGGGCCTGCTCGATGCGCAGGCCGTCGGCGGTCTCCGTGCGGCGGTTGCTGCGGCGCAGCAGCTTGACGGTCAGAAAGGTCGCGAAGGATGCGAGCAGGAGCAGGAAAATCGCAAGTTCGACCACAGCTGCTCTCCCCCGGGTTCAACGGCTACGTGATCCGCAGCGTAGCTTCGCCCCCGCATCCTGTCTCTCCTCTTGAGCGCCTCTTGAGCTTGCGCGGACACCTGTTGGCGGGCGCCGGGACGGTACTGCGCGCGCCCCACCTCCGCACACACACCGTCAGGCGGGGTTCATCTCCCCGTTCCGGGTCGGCACACGGCCCCAGGCCAGGGCATACACGCGGGCCGCGGCACGGGGGTCCTCGGCGGCGCAGATGCCGGACACGACGGCCGCGCCCGCGGCCCCGGCCTCCCGCAGTCGCGGAAGGTCGGCCGGGGTCACGCCGCCGATGGCCACGGCGGGCAGCGCGCTGAGCCGGGCGAGCCGGGCGAAGCCGTCAAGGCCGAGCGAGGGCGGGGCGTCCGTCTTGGTCCGGGTCGCGTGCAGCGCGCCGATGCCGACGTGGTGGACGCGTGCCGGATCCTGGGCGGCAGCGCGCAGTTCCCCGGGGGTGGCGGCGCTGAGGCCCAGGACCGCGTGCGGTCCGATCAGTTCGCGGACGGCGCCCGGAGGCAGGTCCGACTGCCCGATGTGGACGCCCGACACGCGGATGCCCCCGGCGCGGGCGGCCAGGAACACGTCCACCCGGTCGTTGACGATCAACGCCACGCCCTCCGGGAGGACCCCGGCCACCTCCGAGACCGTGCGCAGGAAGGCACCGCCGTCGGCCTGCTTCTCGCGGATCTGCACCGCGGTGACGCCGCCCGCCACCGCCTGGGCGACGGTCTCGGCCACACCGCGGCCCCGGGCCCGGCACTGGTCCGCGTCCGTGACCAGGTAGACCGACAGATCGACCGGCATCACCGTCACGACACGGCCGCCCGCTCGGCGATGTCGGACTCCCGCAGCGCGGCGAGCGCGTCCAGGAACTCCACGGCGAAACTGCCGGGACCGGAAGCCCTCTTCGCGGCCAGTTCGGCGGCGACCGTGTAGGCGGTGACCGCCGCCACCGTCGAGGCGAACCGGTCCTCGTCCACCGCCGCGTAGGCGGCCATCACCGCGCCCAGCGCGCAGCCCCCGCCGGTCACCCGGGTGAGCAGGGCGTCTCCGTTGGCGATGCGGGCCGTACGCACCCCGTCGGTGATGAAGTCCACGGGTCCGGAGACGGCGACCACGCCGCCGGTCGCGGCGGCCAGGCGCAGTGCCGTCTCCTCCGCCGCCTCGACGCCGTCGGAGGAATCCACTCCGCGGCCGCCGCCGCCCGCTCCCGCCAGCGCGATGATCTCCGAGGCGTTGCCCCGTACGACCGTCGGCCGCAGTGCGAGGAGCTCGCGTGCCAGCGCGGTGCGCACGGGCAGCGCGCCGACCGCCACCGGGTCGAGCACCCAAGGAGTGCCGGCCGGGGCAGCCGCCTGCGCGGCCTCGACCATGGCGGTGCGCTGCTCGGCGTGCGGGGTGCCGAGGTTGACCAGGACCCCCGAGGCGACCTGGGCGAACGGTCCGGCCTCCCCCGGGATGTCGACCATGGCGGGTGAGGCGCCCAGCGCCAGCAGGACGTTGGCGGTGAACCCCGTCACCACCGAGTTGGTCAGGCACTGGACCAGCGGGGAGTGGGCCCGTACGCGCGTGAGCGCCTGCGCGGCGAAGGCGGTGTGATCGGCGGAAGTCGGGGGCATGCGGTGTCGCTCCTTGGGGGACGGACGTGTGCGGGCGCCTGCGATGGTCGGCGGTTCGGGACGCGGCGGCTCAGGGACGCGAGCGCCGGCGGAGCCGCAGCGGGGTGTACACCGCGAGGGCCACGAGGAAGGCCACGTAGTACGACAGGTCCGCGCCGTGCAGGGCCTCGGCCACCGGGCCGACGTACAGCGTGGTGTCCATGAACGGCACGGCCGCGGCGAAGGCGGCCACGAACGCGACCACGGCGGGCAGGCCGGGCTGCGGCCGGTCGGTCTCGGCGGCGAGGTCGATCTCCGCGCCCGCCCGTGCCCGTGCCCGGGCCAGCCAGTCGACGATGACGATCGCCACGAAGCCGGGGATCCAGTAACCGACGAACAGCAGCACGTTCTGGAAGCGGGCGGTGGTGTCGGCGGCGTGCATCCACAGCACCAGGGGGAAGCCGAGCACGGCAGCGAAGGCGGCCGCCGCCGGGCGGGGAACGCGCACGCCGACGGTCTGCAGGGCCAGGGATCCGCTGTAGTCGTTCATGGCGTTGCTGCACAGGGCCGCCAGGGCCACGGCGAGCAGTCCGAACGCCCCCAGCGGCCCGCCGCCCAGCAGATCGGCCACACCTGCGGCGGTCTGGTCGGTCAGGACGGACGCGCCCCACAGCCCGAGGACCTGGACGGCCACGAAGGACACCACCAGGCCCGCCAGGGTGAACCAGAACATGCGCGAGCGCGAGGTGCTCCGTGGCAGGTAGCGGCTGAAGTCGCTGGCGTAGGGGGCCCAGGACAGGGACAGGCTCAGCGCGATGGTGCTGGTCAGGACGAACGCCCCGCCCCGGTCGGCGCCGTGGGCGGAGCCGGTGACCGCGGGGTCGACCCCGTCGAGCAACTTCCAGGCGATCAGGGCGAAGGCGACGGCGAGCACGAAGGTCATGACGATCTGGAGCCGGTGGATGGCCTCGTAGCCCAGGACGCCGAGAGCGCCTTGGCCGAGCATCATGATCAGGACCCCGAGCCAGAAGGGCACGCCGCACAGCCGCGCCAGCGCGTCCCCGCCGAAGAGTCCGATCAGCGCGTCCCAGGCGACCGAGGACAGCCACTGCAGGACGCCGGGCAGCGCGACGGCCCGGCCGAAGGCGAGCCGGGCCAGCGGCAGCTGCCCGGCGCCGGTCCGGCTCCCCCAGGTGCCCAGGTAGGCGGTGGGTATCGCCCCGATCACGGTGCCGAGCACCACGGCGGTGAGCGCGGTGGCGAAGTCCAGCCCCAGGACGATGCCGATGGTGCCGGTGAACACGCCGGTCATGGTGAGGTTGGGGGCGAACCACACGGTGAACAGGCGCCCCGGGCCGCCGTAGCGGTTGCTCTCGGGGACCGGCCGTATGCCGTGCGCTTCGATCCGGAGATCGCCGGCGGCCGCCGGCATGCGCCCGTCGAAGACGGTCTGTCGGCTGTCGGCGGGCAGACCGCCGGGAACATGCGCCAATGGCATGGAGACATCCCTCCGCCAGTACGAACTGGTTCAGGTTCGACGGGTGTGATCTCAGCCCTCGGCGGGGCACCCCGTGTCCGGTACGGGGGACAGACTAACCCGACGGCGTTGCCCGGCGCGTCGGCGGGGCGGCCTCCGGCAGGGACCCGTTCCGGCTGCCGGCGGACGTCCTCACCATCGGCAGTCCGTACCCCCTGGTCCTCACGGGTGGCTACGCGGTGCAGGCGCACGTGCGGTCCACTGCGCCTGGCCCGGCAGGCGCTGTGCCGAAGCGCCACGCAGCGGCTCCTGCGCACCACCACCCGACATGACGCTCCGGCGGTTCCCGCATCCCGCCCCGCCTCTCCCGCGCCGTCGGCGACGGGCCACTCGGGTGGTCCGCGGCGACACCACCACCCTGGGCGCCGCGGATCCGGGGGCGCCGCTCCGGATCCGCGTTTAATCGCGCTCGGATCCGAAAAGCCGGGGGCTGAAAGCGCCGGCGGGCGCGGATCTCGCGGGCCAGGCCCCACAGCGCTTGAGGGAGATTGCCATGAGCGGCACCACGACCTTGCCGGCACCGTCCGGTCCCTACCTGGGCAAAGGGCTGCTGCCCGCAGACTTCTACGCCTACGAGGAACTGCTGTCGGACCGGGAACGGGAGAAGGTCGAGTCCGTCCGCGAGTTCCTCCGCACGCAGGTCGCCCCGATCGTCGACGACCACTGGGCCCGGGCCGAGTTCCCCTTCCAGTTGGTCGAAGGCTTCGGGAGGCTCGGGCTTGTGGACTGGGCCGACCCGGACTCGACGGAATCCAGGCCGAGCAACCTCTTCGCGGGTCTCATGGCCTTGGAGCTCGCCCATGCCGACGCCTCGGTGGCGACGTTCTTCGGCGTGCACACGGGTCTGGCCATGGGCACCATCCTCGCCTGCGGCTCCGAGGAACAGCGGCGGCGGTGGCTGCCGGCGATGAGCCGCTTCGAGAAGATCGGCGCCTTCGGGTTGACCGAGCCGCACGGCGGCTCCGACGTGGCCGGCGGGCTGCAGACGACCGCCCGCCGGGACGGCGACGGATGGATCCTCGACGGCGCGAAGCGCTGGATCGGCAACGCGACGTTCGCCGACCTGGTCGTCATCTGGGCCCGCGACGTCGAGACCCGTCACGTGCTGGGCTTCGTCGTGGAGAAGGACACCCCCGGGTTCACCGCGACGAAGATCGAGAACAAGATGGCGCTGCGGATCGTGCAGAACGCCGACATCGTGCTCGACGGCTGCCGAGTTCCCGAGACCGACCGGCTGCAGAACGCCCACTCGTTCAAGGACACCGCGGAGATCCTGCGCCGGACCCGCAGCGGGGTGGCGTGGCAGGCGGTGGGCATCATGTTCGGCGCCTACGAGATCGCGTTGGAGTACGCCAAGCAGCGGGAGCAGTTCGGGCGGCCCATCGGAGGCTTCCAGCTGATGCAGGACCTCCTGGTGAAGATGCTCGGCAATGCCACGGCGTCGTGCGGGATGGTGACGCGGCTGGCCCAGCTGCAGGACTCCGGGGTGTACCGGGACGAGCAGTCCTCGCTGGCGAAGGCCTACTGCACCGTGCGGATGCGGGAGACCGTGGGATGGGCACGCGAACTGCTGGCCGGCAACGGCATCATCCTCGACTACAAGATCGGCCGGTTCGTCGCCGACGCCGAGGCCATCTACTCGTACGAGGGCACGCGCGAGATCCAGACCCTCATCGTCGGACGTGCCGTGACCGACGGCCTGAGCGCCTTCGTGAGTTGACGAAGATGACCAACGAATCCGTGTTCACCGGGCTGAAGGTCCTCGACGCATCGAGCTTCATCGCGGCACCGGCCGCGGCCACCATGCTCTCCGACTTCGGAGCCGACGTCATCAAGATCGAGCCGCCGGGGAAGGGCGATCCCCAGCGGCGGCTGGGCTCCGTGCCGCCCAGTCCCCAGGCACAGGCCAACTACAGCTGGCACCTCGCCAACCGCAACAAGCGTGGCATGGTGATCGACCTGAAGTCCCCGGCGGCCACCGGGATCCTCAGGCGCCTCGTCGAGTGGGCCGATGTGGTGATCACCAACTTCCCGCACGGCACCCGCGAGAGACTGCACCTCGGCTACGACGAGGTCGCGGGCTGGAATCCGCGGGTCGTCTACGCCGACATCACCGGCTTCGGGGACACCGGCCCCGACGCCAGGCAGCCGGGCTTCGACCTGACCGCCGCCTGGTCGCGCAGCGGACTGCTGGCCTCCACCCGGGACGCGGGAGCACCGCCGACGGTGCCGGTCTGGGGCAGCGGCGACTACATGTCGGCGATCGCCGTCTACGCGGCGATCGTGACGGCCCTCTACCGCCGTGAGCGCACGGGACAAGGGGCCAGTGTCGGGACGTCGTTGCTCGCCGCGGGCGTCTGGGCCACGGGAACGCTCGTGGCCGGCGCACTCGCCGGCGGCACGCCGTTCGAGCTGCACGACCGGAAGGCGCCGGCGAATCCGCTGGTCAACCCCTACCGGACCGCGGACGGCGAGTGGTTCATGCTGGTCGCATCTCCCCCGCACTGGCCGGGGCTGACGCGGGCCATCGGGCGCCCCGAGCTGCTCGAGGACCCGCGTTTCGCCGACGTCGAGGGTGTCATCGAGAACGCCGCCGCGCTGAGCGAGCTGCTCGACGCCGAGTTCCGCGCGCGGCCCTTCGCCCACTGGAAGGACGCCCTGGGACGAGAACGCGTCACCCACAGCCTCATCCAGACGCCGGAGGAGGTCGCGCAGGACCCGCAGCTGCGCGCGAACGACATCGTGGTGCCGCTGGAGGGAGTCACCGGGCTCACGGAAACCATCAGCAGCCCGGTCAACCTGCGAGGGGTGCCGAAGGTACCGGCGAAGCGTGCGCCGGACCTGGGCGAGCACACCGACGAGATCCTCGCCGAGCTGGGATTCGGCCCTGCCGAGATCGCCGAGCTGCGCGCCCGGGGAGCGATCCCCGGCACGGCGGAAACGCAGGCGCCACGATGAGCTCGGCGTCCGAAGCGGCCGACCTGGTGCTCCACGAACGCCACGCCGGCACCACGAGGCGCGCTGCGGCTCACGGCGGCTGCTGATCTGCTCGGCGCCGACCCGGAACCGCCGGTCGGCGCCGGGCATCGTCGTGGGTTCCGGGCGGAATCGCCTGGCGATCTGCTACGTCACGGCCCTCCTCGGCCTGGGCGTCGTCGCTGTCATGAGGATCAACTCCGTTGACGATCCACCGGACTGACGTCACGGGACAGTACGGTGACGTCCTGCCGAACGCCCTTCCGGTCCCCCGAGGTTCCTCCTGGGAAGCCACATGCCCAGCCGCCTCGTGAAGGGGATGACTCCCCCACGCCCGCGCCCGTGCCCGCGCCACGTGCAAGAGGATCCAGGCGTTGCCCGGTTGTGAACTGGGGGCGAGCGACGGGATGACCGCTCTGCTCCTCGCACGTGGCGGCCGGGCGACCGGGCCGGCCGCCCGACGGTGAAGTGGGGCGCCGCGGCGGGGCGGTGGCCGAGGAGTCGTGAATACGACACGCGGCGCCAAGTCGCCAACTCCATCCATTGACCTGGTCGTCGAGGGCGCGCGATCTTTCTTCGGGCAACGCGTCATGTGCCCGACAACGTTATCGGACCACTGCCGGAGTCGCCCCGTGCTCGTTCCCCGTCCTTCACGCCCCCTCTCCCGCTACTCGAGGGGTGCCCCCGCCCGGCCAACGGGATCCCAGTGGCGACGTGCCGTCGGCGGGGCCGCGGCCCTGCTGCTGGCCGCCCTCGCGGTCCAACTGCCGCAGCAGAGCCCGGCCGTCGCCGATGACGCCGGGCAGGCGACGGAGTCGCTCTGCGGCGCCCCGCAGCCCGGGCACTTCGGTTGCTTCGCGGTGCGCCGGGCGGACACCGACAGCGGTCGCACCGCACGGTCCGCCACCCCCGAGGGATTCGGACCGGCCGACCTTCGCTCGGCGTACGACCTGCCCGCGGACGGCGGCGCCGGGGCGACCATCGCGGTCGTGGCGGCGTACGACAACCCGATGGCGGAGCAGGACCTCGCCGCCTACCGGGCCCAGTACGGGCTGCCGTCCTGCACGGCGGACAACGGCTGCTTCCGCAAGGTCGACCAGCGCGGGGGCACCGACTACCCGCAGCCCAACGACGGCTGGGCCGGCGAGATATCCCTGGACCTGGACATGGTCTCGGCCGTCGCGCCGAAGGCGCACATCCTCCTCGTCGAGGCCGACAGCTCCTCCACGGACGACCTGGGCAGCGCCGTCAACACCGCGGTGGCGCTGGGCGCCCGCTACGTCTCCAACTCCTACGGCGCCTACTACGACGGCCCGGACCTCGCCGCCCTGGACGCGGCGTACTTCGACCACCCCGGCACCGCCGTGGTGTTCGCCTCCGGCGACTACGGCCACGGGCTGAGTTACCCGGCCTCCTCCCCCTACGTGACGTCCGTCGGCGGCACCTCGCTCAGCAGGAGCGACACCGGTGAGCGCGGCTGGACGGAGACGGTGTGGAGCGGCACGGGCTCGGGGTGCTCCGCGTACCAGCCCAAGCCTGCGTTCCAGACCGGCACCGGCTGCGACAAGCGGTCGGTGACGGACGTCAGCGCGGTCGCCGACCCCGACACCGGCGTGGCGGTCTACAACACCAACTCCGGCGGCGGGTGGGGCGTGTACGGCGGCACCAGCGCCTCCGCCCCGATCATCGCCGGTCTGTACGCGCTGGCCGGGACACCCGTCGAGGGCACCTACCCGGCCGGGTACCCGTACCGCGCGCCCGGTGCGCTCAACGACGTGACCACCGGCAGCAACGCGCAGCCGGACACCACGCCCACCTGCGAGCCCGCGAACAGCTGCACCGCGGGCCCCGGATACGACGGACCCACGGGACTGGGCACGCCGAACGGCGTCGGCGCGTTCCGCCCCGGCCCGCACGGCGCCGTGACCGGCAAGGTCACCGACAAGGCCACCGGCAAGGCGCTGTCCGGGGCGACGGTACGGCTGGGCGCGCATTCGGCGGTCACCGGCGCGGACGGAAAGTGGTCGCTGACGGCGCCCACCGGCTCGTACACGCTGACGGTCAACGCCTTCGGCTACTCCCAGAAGGACCTGGGCAGGGTCACCCTCGCCGACGGCACGGAGCTGACCAGGAACGCGGCGCTCGCGCCCGTGCCGACCACCACGGTGTCCGGGACGGTCCGGGACGGCGGCGGACACGGCTGGGGCCTCTACGCCCGGCTGAACGTCGACGGCGTGCCCGGCACCGTCCACACCGACCCCAGGACCGGCCGCTACTCCGTCCGCCTCGAGCGCGGCAAGACGTACACGCTGCGCGCCACCGGCCTCTACCCCGGCTACCGGCCGGCCGAGACGAAGATCGTGCTCGGATCCTCCCCGAGGACGGCCGACCTGGCCCTCCCGCTGGTCGGCTCCGGTACCCTCCCGCCCGGCTACGCCGTCGACTACCACGGCGGCGGTTTCCAGTCCTTCGACACCGCCGCGAAGCCTGCCGGGTGGAGCATCGTCAACCACACCGCTGCCGGCGGCTGGGGTTTCGACGACCCGCTGACCCGCGGCAACCAGACCGGCGGTGAGGGCGGCTTCGCCCAGGTCGACGACTACGCCCTCGGCTGGGGCGAGGTCGACACCGAACTGATCAGCCCCGCCTACGACTTCTCGGCACAGACCCGGCCGGCGCTGGAGTTCGACACCGCGCTGCCCAGTCTGTGGCGCTTCAACGACCCCACGGCCGACATCGACGTGAGCACCGACGGCGGGGACCACTGGGAGAACCTCTGGCACCACACGGACGTCGTGGAGGGCCCCTCCCACCAGGTCGTTCCGCTCACCGCCTACGCCGGAAAGTCCTCGGTGCGCCTGCGCTTCCACTTCGCCGGCTCCCTGACCGGCATCTGGCAGCTGGACAACGTCGCCGTCGGCACCCGCTCGCTGGTCACCGTGCCCGGTGGGCTGCTGACGGGCCGGGTGACGGACGCCAACACCGGTGCCGGAGTGGTCGGTGCGACCGTCTCCGCCGCGAAGGCACCCGAGGACAGCGGCCACAGCATCGCCACGCCGGATGACCCGGCCGTGGGCGACGGTCTGTACTGGGCCTTCTCCTCCCGTACCGGCCGCCAGGAGTTCACCGCCGCCCTGCCCGCGTTCGGCTATCCGGCCGGGACGTCGGCCGTGACGGTCAAGGCCGACGCCGTCACCACCGCGGACCTCGCGCTGCGCCCGTCCCGGCTGAAGGCCACCCCCGGTGCGGTGGGCGTCACCGTTCCCTGGGGCGGGAAGAAGACCGTCACCGTGAAGGTGAGCAACACCGGCGGCGCCCCGGCCGCTCTCGCCGTCGGCGAGCAGGCCGTCGCGGGAACCCCGGCGCGCGTGTCCGGGGCCGCCAGGGAGCGGACGGCGGCCGGACCCGATCCGCTCGACGTCGCGGCGGCCACCGCCACGACCAGCACCACGGCGGCGGGCCGGACCGCCGGGGCGACCGCCGGGCAGGCGTGGCAGCCGCTCGCGGACCTCCCGCAGCCCATGACCGGGGGGATCGCGGCCGCGTACGACGGCGTCCTCTACACCGGTCTCGGCCAGACCCCCGACGGTCAGTGGACCACCGCCCTGCGGTCCTACGACCCGGCCACGGCGACCTGGAAGGACCTCGCCCCGGCCGTCACCAAGCGCAGCGGCGCTGCCTACGGGTTCGTCCGGGGCAAGCTGTACGTCGTCGGCGGCAAGAACCGCGCGGGCACGCCGATCGCCGGGGGCGAGGTCTACGACCCGGCGAGCGACACGTGGTCGCGGATCGCCGACGCGCCCAAGGCGTACGGCAATTCGGCCGCGGCGGCGGTCGGCGACCGGCTCTACGTGATCGGCGGCTGCACCGGCGTCTCCTGCGGCACGCGCGACGTCCAGGTCTACGACCCGGCCGGCGACACGTGGTCCACGGGACCCGCCTACCCTCTGCCGACCTCCTGGCAGAGCTGCGGAACCGTCGACGGGACGCTGTACTGCGCCGGCGGTGTCCACCAGGGCGACGGGCAGCCTCCGCACGCCACGGCCGTGGGCTACGCCCTGGACCGGGCCGCGGACCGCTGGACGCCGATCGCCGACCCGCCGGTGGACTTCTGGGGCGCCGCGACGGCGAGCGGCGCGGGCCGGCTCATGGCCGCCGGCGGCGTGCTGGTCGGGGCCGCCGCGGTGACCAACGAGGCCTACGCCTACGATCCGGCCGCGGACACGTGGAGCGCGCTGCCGAACCTGCCGCAGCCGCTGTACGCGGCGGCCGGAGCGCCCGGCTGGTCGGTGCTGGGCGGCCAGAGCGCCGACAGGGTGATGCAGACCTCCGCCCTCGAACTGCCCGGTTACGACGCGCCCCACGGGGACGTGACGTGGCTGGCGGCGAAGGCGGGCTCCGCCTCCGTCGGGGCGGGCAGGACGGCGGAGCTGACCGTCACCGTCGACGCCCGGGACATGGGTCCGGCCGACGCGGGCGTGCACCAGGCGCGGCTGGTCATCGACAGCGACGGGCCGTACGCCTCCGTCACCGTGCCCGTCACCATGACCGTGGTGGCGCCGCCGGGGTGGACGCACCTGAGCGGCACCGTCAGTGGCGCCGGGCGGCAGGGCGGCAGCACCCCGCTGGCCGGAGCCACGGTCCGCGTCGGGTCCGGGTCGGGCGCGCACACCCTGAGCACGGCGGTCGACGGCTCGTACCAGCTGTGGCTCCCGGACGCCGGACCCGCCGTTTCCCTCACCGTGAGTGCCGAGGGCTACCGGACGGCCGAGCGCACCGTGCGGCCGCGCGGTCGCGACGCCGTCACCGCCGACGTGGTCCTGACCAGGCGTTAGGCGCACGTGCGGAGCACGGTGGGGCCGGCCCGGCCGGGCCGGCCCCACCGTGTCGCGCGGGTGACCGCCGCCCCCCACGGCCGGCCCGAAATGCCGATGGCCCCTCCGGGTGAACCACTGGGGTTCACCCGGAGGGGCCGGCCGCCGGCGGCGGTGTGCGCTACCCCTGGGGGATCCACATGGGGTTGGCCCACTCCGTCGACGGCGCCCAGAATCCGGCGCCGCCGACGGAGCCTGCTCCGTTGCCTCCGCGGCTCAGCAGGTCGGATGCCCCGGTGGTGCGGTCACCACCGTTGCCGCCGGCCGCGACCGGACGGTCGTCGCGGTCCGTGGGCTGGAACCCGACCGTGTAGGTGCGGGTGATCGCACCGTTGGCCGAGGTCACCTTGATGGTGCGGGTGGTGAACCGGTGCCCGGTCGACGACAGGACCGGGCTGCCGTCGGTGACCTTCACCCGCGCGCCGGACTGGGCCGGTACGGCGGAGAGGGCCGGGATCTTCTTGTTCTTCGGCCAGTCGACGACGTACGTGGACACGGCCGGGTCGAACCCGTCGATCGCGATGCCTCCGACGGTGATCGCCTTGGCGTCGGCGACGCTGGCCTTGGTGGCGTCGGTGTGGTTCGTCACCTTGACCGACCCGTCGGCGTTGACGACGACGTGCGCCGCCATCGCGGCCGCCAGGTTGATCCGCTCCCAGCTCGCTCCGCCGTCCGCGGTGAGGTCCAGCGGGGAGCCGGAGTCCGTCGCGGTCTGCTCGATGATCTGGGTGCGCTGCTCGGTGGTCAGGTCCGGGAAGGCCGTGCTCAGCAGGGCCGCCGCGTCGGACGGCGCCTTGAGGGCCTGCCCGGACTTCCCCACCTGGGAGAACCCGTAGTCCAGGCGCTGCGTGTACAGGTCGACGTGCTGCGCCGTGCTCAGGCCGGCGTAGGAGTCGCCCTCACAGGCCTCGAGCGTGTCGCCGTAGCCCTCCTTCTCGCAACTGGCGAGCAGCACGTTCTCCATCTCGGTGTGGGCCTGCGTCAGCAGCTTCGCGAAGTCGGCGTCCGCCCACCGGTGCGCGACGGTGGCCTGTGCGGCGATGCGGCCGCCCATGACGTCGAGCGGGTAGTGGAACCCGAGGACGATGCGGTTGTCCCCGTACTCCGAGGTGCGGGCCAGGATCGACGGTGCCAGCTCCGGCAGGAGCGTGGCGAGGATGGTCCCCGCTTCGTAGCCGCCGTAGGTGTGGCCGCTGGGGTAGGAGCCGCTGGTGGTGAGGCTGCCGTAGGAGCCGTCCTGCGACTCGTAGATGGCGCCGCCGTCGCCGACGAACCCGAGCCGCACGTACGGGCGCTGGTAGCCGAAGTGGTCCTTCGCCGCTCCGCCCTTGTCGAGGCCCTGCGTGACGCGGGAGAACAGCGCGCCGGTCTTCGGCAGCCGGCCGTCGTTCAGGGCGTCGAGGTAGATCTGGCCGAGCCGGGAGCCGAGGCCGTCGGCCATGGTGACGGTGGAGCTGTTCGTCGCGTCGACCTCCGCCCGGTCCACCTCCTTCTGCGTCGCCGCGTTGTTGATGCGCACGGCGATGAGGTCGTTCTCCGCGGTGAGCGGAGTACCGGCAGGCACCTTGGTGTTGGCGGCGAGGATGTCGGAGTCGAGGTCCTCGAATCCGTTGAGCAGGCCGTAGAAGTAGTCGGTCCCGTCGCCGGTGCCCGGCCACTTGTCCGACGCGTAGGTGGCGTTGAGCGTGTCGTCCGGGAAGGGGGACGGCTCGTACGCCGGGTCGGAGGCGTCCGCCGAGGCGGTCGCCGAGGTGGTCACCGGGACGGTCGCGGCGGAGTCGTCCGAGGTTCCGGCCAGGGTGACCGCGGTGACGGTGGCCGCGTGGGCCTTCGCCTTGCCCGTGGTCGTGAGCAGCGTCGTGCCCGTCGTGGCGGGGACGTGCGCGGTGGTTCCGTCGTCGAGGGAAACGGTGTACCCGATGATCGGGAATCCGCCGTCGCCGGCCGCCCGCCAGGTCACGCGGACCTGCTTGCCGTCGGTGATCACACCCGTCACGGCCGGCTTCTGCGGCTTGCCGCCACCGGTGACCACGGGTGCCGTGGCGGCGCTCCGCTGGGAGGTGCCGACGGCGTTGACCGCCTGGACGCGTGCCGTGTACGACCTGCCGGACCGCAGCCAGGTGAAGGTCGTGCTCCGGCTGTCCGGATCCTTGATCTTGATCTGGTGGCCGTCGCTCAGGGTGATCGTGTAGCCGGTGACCGGTGAGCCGCCGGTGTCCTTGGGTGCGGACCAGGCGACGGTCACGCTCGTGCCGGACGAGGTCGCCGACACCGCGTCAGGCGCGGCCGGCACCGTCTTGGGCTTCGTGGTGAGCGCGGACAGGGCGTGTCGAAGGGTGTCGTACCGGGCGGTGAGGGTCGCGTCCGTGGCCGCGTCGTCGGCGACCGCGGTCTTCGCCGCGGCGAGTGCCCCGGTGAACGCCTTCCACGACGCGTCCGTGTAGCGGTCGTTGTCGAGGGCCGACGCGGTGGCGACCAGGTCCTCCAGCTTCAGCCGCGGGAGCGGGATCAGCTGGTTGGCAGCCAGGGTGAGGCTGCGCGTCTGCGTGTCGACCTCGAGCTGGGTCGCGTCCTCGGCGGCGACGAGGGTGCGTGCGGCCGCGAGTTCACGCCCGTACACACCGAAGTCGATCGCGTCGTAGCGCTCCGCCTCGGCGGAGAGCCCCTCGTACTGCTCGATCGCCTTCCGCAGGGCGGACTTGTCCGTGACGGCGGGCGTCTCGACGTGGTTGAAGGTGATCCGGCCCAGGTTCGCGACGTACGGGTGCGAGGAGTCCGGGTTCGTCGTCAGCCGCAGGTAGACGGCGTGCGTGCCGGTGATCGACTTGGGGAGCGTCAGGCTCGTCGTCCCTCCGGACGACCACGCGGATCCCGTGACCGGCAGCGGCACGGTCGCGTACGGCGTGCCCGGGTTGGCCGTGTCGAAGGAGTCCAGGTAGAGCTGGACGGCGGAGCCGGTGCCGCAGCGGGCGGAGTTGTTGACGTAGGTGATCGTGACGGTGCTCTTCGGGGAGCTGCCGAAGTCGATGTCCCCGTAGTTGACCCAGGCTCCGTTGTAGGTGCCGCCGAGGTCGGTGGTGGAACCCGAGCCGGTCCAGCCGACGGGCTCGCTCTTGAGGCCGCCGCCGCTGTTGGAGCGCCACGCGGTGGCGTCGAAGCCCACGGGGGCGTCGGCGGTCTGCGTCAGGGCCAGCGAGTAGACGTTGCCCACGTAGGGCTGGGAGGCCGTCTGCGTGCTGGAGACGAACGCCGCGTACACGTCCTGGACGCCGGTGAAGACGCTCGGGTCGAGGTGCACACTCGTGGTGGCGATGGTTCCCCAGCCCGATCCGCTGTAGTCGAGCGGGATGTCGACGCTCTTCGCGCCGTCCTTCGAGCCGAGGTGCAGCTCGATGTGCGAGTCCGACGCGGCCCGCGACTGCGGCTTGTCATAGCGGACGGTGACGGTGTCGGCGCCGTTGCGGAGGTTCGTGTCCTTCCACTGCGCCCACGCACCGTTCGTCACGTTCTCGAAGATGCCGTTGCCGAGGTTGAGCGGCGGCGAGCCGTTGCCGGTCGCGGTGCTGTTCACCGCGGTCAGCGTGGCGAGCGTGGTCGTGGGGGACGTCGAGGCCTCGTACGGCGAGAACTGGTACCAGTCGAAGTTCGACACCCACTGCTGGCCCGACGGGGCGTGGAACACGAACGTCGCGCTCTTCGCGTCCAGCAGGGCGTCGGCGTCGGTGACGGCCGCCTGCACCGTGGAGTAGTACTGCCAGCCGCCGGTCCCGGGGAGCGAGACGGTGGCCACGATCGGGCCGTCGGCGGCGCCGGCGTGGATGTCCACGCTGCTCGGCTTCGCGTTCGTCGCCTGCGAGTTCGCGTAGCGGACCGAGACGGTCCGCGGGGCGACCCCTCCGAAGTCCAGCTTGGTGAACCGTTCCCATGATCCCTCGGTGACGCCACCGAGGTTGCCGTCGGAGTTGTTCCGCTCGCTGATGAGGCTGGGGCCCTCCTTCTGGTCGGGGTCCTCGGCCTGCAGGACGGCGTAGCCGCCCTCGTCGATGGTCAGGGCGTCGATGGCGGTCTGCAGCGCGTCCTGCGCGGCCAGCATCGTGCCCGTCGCGGAGGCGGTGTCCGCGAGGACGGTCCGCGCGCGTTCGAGGGCCGACCGGAACAGGTTCCAGGAGCCGTCGGAGTAGTTGGCGCTGCGCACCACGGACGCCTGGTCGACGAGTGCGCCCAGGGCCTTGCGCTGCACCGCGGCGGCGGAGATGAGGAGCGGGTCGGTCGGGGATATCCCGGTGCCGCTCACCGTCGAGGCCCGCACTCCGTGGGCGAAGGCCGCGTCGCGGAAGGTGATGCCGAAGCGCGCGTCGACCTTCGTGGTGCCGGTGAGGGACAGCGTCGCCGTCCGCTTGTCACTCACGCGGAGGTCGGCCGTCACGCCGGCCGGCAGGCCGGTCACGCTCGCCGCTCCGGTCTCGGTGAGGCTGGTCCCCTTGCGTGCGTCGAAGGACGCCGGTCCGTCCAGGGTGAGCTTCACGCTGTCGTGGACGGTGCCGTCCTCGGCGGTGTCGACGGTGCCCGGGCGGGCGGAGACGACGGTGTCGCCCTTGTCCGTTCCCGCGTCACCGTCGCCCGTGTCGCCCCCGTCGGTGTCCAGCGAGTACGCGGGCTCGGTCTGAGCGCCCCACTGGGAGGGCTTGGAACCCATGGTGAAGTCCAGGGTCCCGCCGGAGATGATCTGGGAGTAGTCGAGCCACGTGTTGTCGAACCGCTTGCCGCCCAGGGTCGCGCTCTGCACGTAGTAGTTGCTCGGCGACACGCCGTCGGCCTTCACCGTGAACCGGGAGCCGTTGGCGTAGCTGATCGTCGTCGAGTCGAAGAACGGGCTGCCGATCTGGAACTGGCTGGACCCGGCGGTCACCGGGAACAGGCCGAGCGCCGCACCGACGAACATGGTCGACATGGTGCCGGCGTCGTTGTCCATGGTCGGCAGGAAGCCGTTCGGGGACAGCTTGTAGACCTGGGTCTTGACCGGCGGGGTGAACTGGCCGCCGGAGCTGGGGGCCTCGTTCGTCGAGCCCGTCGCGATGTAGCGGTTCCAGGTCGTACCGGTGTAGATGGCGCGCACCCACTTCTGCGTCAGGCTCGGCTCGCCTACGTAGTTGAAGAGGTACGGGGCCTGCAGGTCGATCTCGTTCGCGTTGGAGTGCAGCATGGTCGAGCCGTCGTCGACGCTGGAGTCCTCGCCGAACATGTGCTTGACCGCGGCCTTGCCGGCCTTCTCGCCGCCCATGGCCTTGATCAGGCCGCCCATGTCGTACGCGTCGTACCAGTGGTACTGCCACAGCGTGCCCTGGTAGAGGCCCGCCGCCTCGAACTTCTCGTAGTCGGCGCTCTGCCATTCGCCGTTCGCGGCGCGCGGGGTGAGCAGACCGACCTTGGTGCCGTCGGCCGCGGTCCAGGCGCCGGACTTCACGAGGTTGTCGATCGCCATCGTCGACTGGGTGCGCAGCTTCTGCGCGTCGTCCTTCTTGCCGAGCGCGTCGGCGACGACGGACAGCGCCCACTGGTCGTAGCCGCGCTGCACGGTCGTACCGGGGTCACCGGTGACGTACCCCTGCCGCAGCTGAGTGCCCGTGTAATACCCGGAGTACGACAGCAGCGCCGGGTACGCCTCGTCGAGCCGGTCGAAGTTCTTGAAGCCCTTCGACAGCGCGTCGGCGACCAGCACGGCCGAGCGCTCCCAGCGCACGGTCGGGACCGAGTGGGTGAGGCTGCCGAGGCTCTTGCCCGAGGAACGCGCGTCGGCGAAGAGCACGATCAGCGACTGGATCATGTCCCGGTAGGTGGCCGGGTCGATGTAGGACTCGACGGAGTACTTGCGGAAGTCGTCCCAGGTGGACCAGCCGTCGTAGTACGTGAAGCCGTTCGCCTTGTGCACCGCGCCGTCGGCGCCGCGGTACGTCCCGCTGGTGCTGGTGGCGTTCACCGGCAGCGCGTACATGCGGTACAGGTGCGTGTAGAACTCCTTGGTGAGCGTCGACCCGGGGTCGGACTTCACCGAGGAGCGCACGTCGACGGCGCCGAGCGCCTTGTTCCAGTCCGCCTTCGTCTGCGCGCGCGCCTGGTCGAAGGTGAGGTCGCCGACCTCGTTGTGCTGGTCGGTCGTGGCCTGCTCGGCGCTGATCGGCGACAGCGTGATGCGCAGCTCGATGTCGTCGCCTGCGGCCTTGTCGAACCCGAGGACGGCGCCGGTGTCGGACCCGTCCTGCGCGGTCGCGTCGCTCAGCTTGCCGTCGTTGCCCCAGCTCTTCAGGGAGGTCACGGCGACGTTCGTGGTGGCGGCGTAGTACAGCTTGTACGAGGCGCCGTTGAACGAACCCGCGATGAGCCCGGTGATCGACGTGGTCCCGTTCGGGAGCGTCGTCGCCTTCATCGTCGAGCGGGTGCGGCTGGTGAAGTTGTTCGCGAGGTCGAGGACGAGCTCGGGGTTCGAGCCGGCGGGGAAGCTGTACCGCTGCAGCGCCGTGCGCGTCGTCGCGGTCATCTCGGCCTTGATGGTGCCCGGGTCCTGCTTCACCGACGACGCGGTTCCGGAGATGGCCCCGAGGCCCACCTGGTAGGAGCCGGGCGCCGCGCTCTCGTCGTCGTGGCTGTACGCGTGGGCGTACGTGCCGGCGGCAGGCCGGCTGTCGTACTGCACGGAGGTCGGGACGACGAGCAGGTCGCCACCGCCTCCGGAGCCGCCGACGCCGTCGAGGTTCGTCGCGGTGAACCCGGCGATGTGGTCCTCGTTGTAGTCGTACCCGGTGTGGTTCCGGTTCGGCGTGGTCAGCGGGTTGACCTTGGCCAGGCTGTGGGGCGCCTGGGCGCCCGGCAGGTCGTTGCCGTCGTCGCCGGCGGTCGACACGAACGGGTCGACGAGCTTCGTGTAGTCCGTCCCGCCGGACGTCCCGCCGGACCCCGTGGACGTGGTGGCGACGGGCACGGCGGCGGCCGCGCCGCCACCCGCCAGCGCGCCGAGGCCGAGCGCCCCGGTGAGCAGCGCGGCGACCGTCGCGCGCAGTGGCCGGCGACGCCCTCTTGCGGTTCTCGGAAGAACCGCGCGGGGCAAGGGGGGATGGGATCTGATGGACACGTAACCTCTCCAGCGTCGCAATACGCACGCACGGTTCGGCCTCACCAGAAGACAACGTTGTCAGCCCGGAAACGCCGGGCGTGCAACCCAGAGCGAGACGGTAGTGGACGAACGGCATCGCAGCCGCCGCTTTCACGACCGTACGCCATCAGACACGGAGAAGACGTACGGAAGGCAAACAGAATCCGTACGGCACGTGCGTGCCCGGAGCCGTGAAGACGTCGCAACGGCTCGGCGTGTGGCGGGGCGTGAGGACTTCGGCCGACGACGGGTCAGAGAGTAGCCCGGTAGGGCCGCCCTGTACACGTCATCCGAGCCGGTCCTACGTCATGGGCGAGATGTCCGCCCCCGTCCCGGGTGGACGCCACCGAATACGCGCCGCTGCCGGTCGGTCTTCCGGGTTCAGCTCGTCGGCCCGATGCCGAGGGTTTTCGTCGTTCGGCTAGGGTCACCACGGCTGCTGCACTTCTGCGGTGCAGGGCGTCGAGCGGACGTTGAGGAGATCGGGGCATGCGGTTCGATGACTCCGCCGGCTTGATCCGTGTGTGCACCGAACGGCTCGGCGAGACGGCCGGCGCACAGTTCGCCGCCATGGCCCGCCGCGGCTTCCGGTTGGTCCGGCCGACCGACGACGTCCAGGCCACCGGTCAATGCCGCCTCGGTGGCCCCGCCCTGCTCGAACCGGGCGCCTCCTGGCCCGAACAGAGCGGGGTGCCGCTGTCCCTGCACGCCGTGCTGGACACCGATGCCCTTGCCGCATGGCTGGGTGACGAACTGCCCGTACGGCCAGGCCTGCTCAACTTCTTCTACCTCGATCCGGACGTGCCGTACGAGGAGTACCGCAAGCTGGATGCGTCCGGGTCCGAGGCGTACCGCGTGATTCCCGCCGATCCGGCACGCGCGGTCGAGACGCAGGCACCCGCGCCGGCGAGGAGCTACCCGGCCGTACCCCTACACGCGGCTGAGCTCACCATGCTGCCGGACTGCTGGGATGTCGAGGACGATGACATCGAGTTCGACAGGCAACAGCACTGGGGGGCGGCATCGCTCGTACTCAGCGAGATGGGAGATCTCGACGGGAACACCGCCGGCAGTCACTGTGCCTTCGGCTGGCCGGACACGTCGTACACGCTGAAAGTGACCTCCCGCGAGGACGACGGCCCCGCGGTCCATCTGCTCCAGCTGGCGGAGGACGCGGACCTCGGCTGGGGCTGGGGGGACGCGGGAACGCTGTACTTCACGATCCCGGTCGGGGCGTTCGTGACCGGGGACTTCCGCCAGGCCGTGGCGAAGATCCACTGCTGTTGAGCGGGGCGCCACCTTGACCCACGGGCGCCGTACCTACCGCTACGCACTCGTAAGCGGGCGACGTGCGGCTCGGCCGTCGCACCGACCGCCGGGAGGCCCCGGGATGGTCGGTGTCCCGGCAGGGCCGGGGGCAGCGAGTTCAGCGCCGTGGTTCCCTGCCGTTCCCCGTGTCACCCCCTCCCTACGGGGACTTAGCGGGCACGCGGGCATGTGCGACTGGGGCTGACGGACGGGTGCCCTGGCCGTAGGTCAACCGAGGATCCTCACCTTGGCTCGCTCGAACTCGTCTTCGGTGATGTCGCCCTTGGCCTTGAGTTCCGACAGCTTCGAGAGTTCATCGGCGTCGCTCGCCGGACGAGTGCCCACGGTCTCGCGGACGTATCGATCGAAGGCCTGCTGCTGGGCGGCGACGTGCTGCGCTTCGCGCTTCCCCATTCCCTTGCCGCGGGCGAGGAGGTACACGAAGACTCCGAGGAAGGGGAGGATCAGGACGAAGACGCACCACCCTGCCTTCCCCCATCCGTTCAGGTCGTCGTCGCGGAAGATGTCCATGAGGATCCGGACCAATAGGAAGATCCACAGCACCCACAGGAAGATCCACATCATGGTCCAGAAAGCGCCCAGGACGGGATAGTCGTAGGCCAGGTGGAGGTGACCGCTCATTGCTGCTCCTCTTGATTGCCCCTCCCCGCCTGTGGGCGTCTTCCGCCGCGCCCGCCTTCGTCCTGCCTCACCTGCCGGCGGGCCGTATGCCCAACCCCTTGCGTGGCAGGCCCCGGATCCGTACCCGAGACCTGCTCACTTCCGCTGTGCGCCGACGGCCCTACGGCTCCATCTCGTCGACGAGTTCGGCGAAACCGAGGGCGCGCAGGACGTTGCCTGCCGCGTCGACGACGCGTGCGCTGCCGACGATCGGTGCGATCGCCACGCATACGGCCTGGGCGTCCTCGACCGTGAGGCCGGCTTCCTTGGCCACGCTGAGGTTGGCCAAGTAGGAAGCAGGCGCGGCGTCCATCGCGATGAGCGCGGCCAGCCGCACAAGGTGGTACGTGCGGTCGTCGAGGCCTGAGTTCGGCAGCGTCTCGATGTTCATGCGCGCGATCTGCTCGAAGACGGGGAAGTCGCCGTGGGCTATCGCGCCCAGTGTGCGTTCGGGAGTTTGCGCTGTCATGATCGGTGAACCTCTCACTGTGCGTGTCCGGGGCACGCACGCGCTGGGTGGCGGAACTGCTCCCCGAGGGGCAGGTGGCCAAATAGGCCCAATGGGGTGATTCCTCACCAATTGCCGGGTAAACGTACGAGGCTCGCCGCGTCCGCCTCGGCGTGCCGCAACGGCAGTGCGGGAGCCGGGAAGCGGGCAGGTCACCGCACCCGACGCGGATTGGCGCCACCCTCCGTGATCGGAGAGCCCCCGAGGCGGCTCGGTGGCGACACTCTGGGGCGTCATCCGATGTCCAGGCCCACGGTGATGGTTCTCTAGTGCTGCCGCTCAGGCATTGATGGGTGCGCCGGGACCTGCGGGAGGTGTGTACGTGGGGCGATGGCGGGCGCTGATCATCCTCGGGGCGGCCCAGTTCCTCATGGTCCTGGACACATCCGTGATGAACGTGTCCATCAGCCGACTGGTCGAGGATTTCGACACCGAGGTCACGGCCATCCAGGCGGTCATCACTCTCTACACCCTGGTGATGGCCGCCTTCATAATCACGGGCGGGAAGGTCGGCGACAAGATCGGCCGGCGCCGAGCCTTCGCCGCTGGGCTCGTCGTGTACGGGACCGGTTCCGCCCTCACCGCCGTAGCCCCGACGCTGTGGGTGCTCACTCTCGGATGGTCGGTGATCGAAGGCCTCGGAGCCACACTGGTCCTCCCGGCCCTGGCCGCCCTGGTGGCCGGCACCTATACCGGCCGGGATCGGGCTGTGGCGTACGGCGTTGTCGGCGGCCTGGCAGGAGCGGGCATCGCGGTCGGTCCGCTACTCGGCGGCTGGGTCACCACCTACCTGACCTGGCGTTTGGTCTTCGCCGGCGAGGTCGTCGTCGTGGTCGCCATCCTCTGTTGCATCGGATGGATCACGGACCGGAAGCAGCCCGCCGACGACACGCCCGCCCACCTCGACATGACCGGCGCGGCACTGTCCGCCGTCGGGCTCGCGCTGGTCGTCCTGGGCGTCCTGCAGAGCGGCTCGTGGGGATGGCTCAAGCCGCGCAACTCTCCGGTCACGATCTTCGGCTTCTCCCCCACCGTCTTCGTCATCACCGCCGGAGCCGTCGTGCTCTGGCTGTTCCGGGCATGGGAACGGCATCAAGAGGCCCGGCACAAGGAACCGCTGGTGCGGTTCTCGCTGTTCGGCATCCCGTCACTGCGTGCGGGCCTGGCCATGCTGCTCAGCCAGAACCTCATCCTGCTCGGCTTGTTCTTCACCATCCCCCTTTACCTGCAGGTCGTTCAGGGATTGGACGCCTTCCAGACCGGCCTGCGGCTGCTCCCGGTCTCGATCACCATGCTGGTCGCCTCCATGAGCGGTCCCCTCCTCGGCCGCATCGCCAGTCCCCGTACGGTGGTGCGCCTGGGCCTGCTGGTGCTCTTCGCCGCGATCCTGTGGCTGCTCGCCACCATCCGTCCCGAGCTCGACGATGTCTCGTTCGCCGTCGCCATGGCAGTTCTGGGACTCGGCATGGGACTGCTCGCTTCACAGCTCGGCAACGTGGTGCAGTCGAGCGTGGGGGAATCGCAGCGCAGCGAGGTCGGGGGTCTTCAGTACACGGCCCAGAATCTGGGCTCCTCCCTCGGCACTGCGTTGATCGGAGCCATCACCGTCGGGGCCCTCGCCGGTGTGTTCACCCATCGCATCGCGGACAATCCACAGATCTCCGATGCCGTCCGCCAGCAGACCGGCATCACCATCGAAGCCGGCGTCAGCTTCGTCAGTACCGAGCAGGTGCGCATCGCCGCCGAGCGCGCGAACATCCCCGAAGCCGAGGCGGATGCGCTCGTGGACGAGTACGCCGCCGCCCAACTTGCCGGCTTGAAGGCCGCCATCCTCCTGGCCGCCGCCATCACCCTCGCCGGCCTGCCCTTCACCCGCCACCTGCCGGCACAGCGCCTTGAGGAACCCAAGCACCGGAATGGTCACCACCAGCAAGCCTGCCGCCGCTGACCAGCCACATGAGACGACCTCCAGGGGGCCCGTCCGGGGGGCGGCCCGCCGTCATTGCTTACGGGCGAGAACCAGCCGCGCGTAGGGGGCACCGTCCGGGCGGTGACCGAAGTCGGGCATCTCGGTCGTGCCCACGGTGAAGCCCGCCGCGCTCAGTTCGGCGCGCACCGCGCGGAGCGGGAAGGTGCGGTAGTACATGACGAAGGTCGGCCGCCAGACCGCGTTCCGTATCCGCATCGCCGCGTCGAAGCCGGCGGGTATCCAGTAGCGCCGGGAGGCGATGCGCGGCGGTGCGAACACCGGGAAGGCGAAGAGGCCGCCGGGCCGGAGGGCGCGGTGCACCCCGGCGAACAGGGCCGGCCGCTCGGCGGCCAGGAAGTGCCCGAAGGCGCCGAAGCTGACGGCAAGGTCGAACTCCGCCGCGAAGGTCGGTTTCCGTACGTCCGCGCGTATCCACTCCGCGTCCGGGTGGGCACGACGCGCCTGCGCGAGCATGCCGGCACTGAAGTCCACGCCCGCGACCCGGCCCCGGCACAGCGGTTGCACGACGCGCAGGCCCGCTCCCGTGCCGCAGCACACGTCCAGCCCGTCACCGAAAGGGCCGAAGGGACTCAGGGCGGCGGCGGTCGCGTCCAGAATGCGGTCCGGGGTACGGAACGGCGTGTGGTCGAACCTCGGGGCGAGGAGGTCATAGCCGCGCTCGACAGACGACAGGGCCTGCACGGTCAGCTCACGCAGCGAGGGGCCTTCGGGTGAGAACACCGGTCCAGGGTAAGGCCGTTCGACCGGCCTGACGGGCGGCATCCGCAAACCCGAACACTCCGCCGAACTCCCCCGGTGAAGGGCGGCCGTAATGTCTCGGGTCCGGGCTACGTCTGCTCGTCGGACTGCCGGCCGGCCTCACGTCCACCGGCGCTGACCAGCCCTGTCTCGTAGGCGACGATGACGGCTTGGACGCGGTCGCGGAGTCCGAGTTTGGCGAGGATGCGGGCGACATGGGTCTTGACGGTCGCCTCGGCCAGGTGGAGGCGGGTGGCGAGTTCGGTGTTGCTGAGTCCTCGGGCCAGCAGGCCGAGGACCTCCAGTTCGCGGGGGGTGAGCGAGGCGAGGTCGCGGTGGAGGGCGGCGGTGTCGCTGCCGCGTTGGGTGAAGCGCTGCACGAGGCGGCGGGTGATGGCGGGCGCGAGGAGGGCGTCGCCGTTGCGGACCGTGCGGACGGCCGCGGTCAGATGCTCGGGGGTGACGTCCTTGAGGAGGAAGCCGCTGGCGCCGGCGGACAGCGCCGCGTAGACGTACCGGTCGAGGTCGAAGGTGGTCAGGATGATGACGCGGGGTGCGGTGGGGGCGCCGGTGAGGATGCGGCGGGTGGCCTCCAGGCCGTCCATCTCGGGCATCCGGATGTCCATGAGGACCACGTCGGGCCGCGTGCGGCGGACCGCGTCGACCGCTTCGGTCCCGTTGGTCGCTTCCGCCACGACGTCGATGCCGTCGGCGCCGAGGATCATCCGGAACCCGGTGCGGACCAGGGTCTGGTCGTCGGCGAGGAGCACGCGCAGCGGCTCGGTCACAGCGTCTCCAAGGGGATGAGGGCCTCCACACGGTAGCCGCCGGTCATGCGTCGGCCGGTGGTCAGGGTTCCGTCGTGGACGGCGAGGCGCTCACGCAGGCCGATCAGGCCCCGGCCGTTTCCGGTGGGCGCGCCCGCGCCCGGGTGTCCGCCGGTGTCGGTGACTTCCACCCGGAGCCGGTCCGGGCCGTATTCGACGGTCACGGCGGCGGTGGCGCCAAAGGCGTGCTTCACGGTGTTGGTCAGGGCTTCCTGGACCACGCGGTAGGCGGCGAGTTCGAGGCCGGGCGGGAGGGGGCGGGGCGGGCCGGCGACGGTCAGGTCGACGGGCAGTCCGGTGGCACGGACCCGTCCGACCAGCGATTCCAGCTGGTCCAGGCCCGGTTGCGGGGCCAGCTCCGCCGCGGTGTCGGCCAGGTCGAGGTCTGCGCCTCCGTCCGTCACCTCGCCCTGCTCGGCCATGGTGAGCAGTCCCATGACGTGGCGCAGTTCGGTCATGGCCGCCCGGCCGCCCGCCTCGACGGCGAGCAGCGCCTCGCCGGCCTGCTCGGGGGAGGTTCCCATGATCTTGCGGGCGGCGCCCGCCTGGATGATCATCACGCTGACGTTGTGCGTGACGACGTCGTGCAGTTCGCGGGCGATCCTGGCCCGCTCGTGCTCGACGGCCCGGCGCAGCGCCTCGCCCTGCTCGCGTTCCAGGGCGGAGAGCAGGGTACGGCCCTCGTCGGTGCGGAGCTTCCAGGTGCGCAGGCCGACGGCGGCCACGGCCATCGGGACCAGGATCAGCAAGGCGATGTACTCGTTGGGGACGATCGGGGTCACCGAGTTCCCCGAGGTGCCGACCAGGACGACCGACACCGGCAGCGCCGCCAGGGTCGCCACCCGGTACGGGCTGAACACGGCGGCGCTGTAGACGGCGATGACGAACGCGTAGAAGGTCAGCCGCAGGACGCTCTGCGGTGTCGCCAGGGTCGCGGCCGTCACGACGCACAGCACGGCGAGCGGGTAGCGGCGGCGCAAGGCCAGCGCACCCGAGGCGACGGCCGCGAGGGTCACCATGAAGGCCATGCCGCCCGGGCCGGACGGGCGCGGTATGACCCGCACCACGCCGGGTGCGATCTCCCGCATCACGACGTTGTCGGCGTTGTCGATGCCGTAGTAGACGGTGGAGATCCCGATGACCAGTGTCAGCAGCAGGTCGAACTGCCGGGCGCGCCGGGTGGGCCGCAGCGGTGGACCGCTCGGAAGCCTGGCGTCGCGGACCGTGCGGCGGGCGGCCTCCCGCAGCCGCTCCCGCGTCGTACGAACGTCCATCACCGGTTCATTGTCGCGGCCGCGCGGACCCTCGGAGTCCGTCCCGGTGGTCATTCCCACCGCTCCGGGTACATCGCCCGCCTACATCGCAGGGATGACGTTTCCGGGGATCGTCCCAGCGCGGTACCGCAATGGGTCCGGTCGGGCGACGCGTGCCGGCCGGACCCGCTCCTAGCGTTCACGCAGCCAACCACCCCTGCCCGAGGAGCGCTTCATGACCGTGCCGGTGATCGAACTGCGCGAGGTGAGCCGCCGATACGACGACGGCCCGCCCGCCCTGCACGAGGCGTCGCTGACCGTGCGGCCCGGCGAGGCCGTCGCGATCCTCGGCCCCTCCGGCAGCGGCAAGTCCACGCTGCTCAATCTGATCGCGGGCCTGGACCGGCCCGACACGGGGACCGTCACCGTGGACGGGGTGCGGGTGGACCGGCTGGGCGAGGCCGGATCGGCGCTGTTCCGGCGGTCGAAGGTCGGCATGGTCTTCCAGTTCTTCAACCTGCTCGACGATCTGACCGTTGCCGACAACGTCGTCCTGCCGGCGCGCCTGGCAGGTACGGCACGTGCCGCGGCGGACCGCCGGGCGGCGGAACTCCTGGAACTGCTGGGCATCGACCGGCACGCCCGCGCCTACCCGGGGCGGCTGTCCGGCGGTGAGCGGCAGCGCGTCGCGGTGGCCCGGGCGTTGATGAACCGGCCGGCGCTGCTCCTGGCCGACGAGCCGACCGGGGCCCTGGACACGACGGCCGGACAGGACGTCAGCAGGCTGCTCGCCGGCCTCAACGCCGAGGGCCAGACCATCGTCGTGGTCACCCACGACCTGGCGTTGGCCCGGTCCTGCACAAGCCGTACGGTCCGGATCGCCGACGGCCGGATCACCGAGGACGTCCGGTCGCAGGCCGTCGCCCCGGAGGCCGTCCGATGAGCGCGCTCGGCGCGGTGGTGAGATCGGGGGTGGGACGCCGCCGGGTGCAGACCCTGGTGATCGGGCTCGCCACGATGATGGCGGTGGCCGCCTCCGTCCTCGGCGGATCGCTGCTCGTGGTGTCCGGCGCGCCCTTCGAGTCCGCCTTCGCCAGGCAGCACGGCGCGCACCTGTCCGTGCAGTTCGACACGGACAAGGTGAGCGCCGGGCAGCTGTCGGCGTCCAGGCGCGCCGAAGGGGTGAGCGGTGCGGCCGGGCCGTTCCGTACGGCGACGGTCACCCCGCGGTCCGACGGGGCGGGCCCCGGATGGCCGATGACCGTGGTCGGCCGGGACGATGCCGGCCGGGACGTGGACGAGGTGGCCCTGCTCGACGGGCGGTGGCCCACGCGCGACGGCGAGATCGTGCTGTCCGCCGACTCCTCGCTCATCCCGACCATGGGCATGAAGATCACCTTCCCCGCTCTGTCCGGCGGCCCGGCGCTGACGGTCGTCGGTGTGGCCCGTTCGGTCACGCAGACCGCTGACGCCTGGGTGGTTCCGTCCCAGATGCCGGCGCTCACCGCGCCCGGCAGCGGCGGCTACCAGATGCTGTACCGCTTCACCGACGCGGGCACCGCCGCGCAGATCACCGCGGGCGGCAAGGCCGTGACGGGACCCCTGCCGCCGGGATCGGCCGTCGGCGAACAGTCATGGCTCACCGTCAAGAAGACCGTCGAGCGCGACACCGCCCTCTACGTGCCGTTCCTCGTCGCGTTCGGCGCCCTGGGCCTGGTCATGTCGGTGCTCATCGTCGGCAACGTGGTCGCGTCGGCCGTCGGCATGGGGACGCGCCGCATCGGCATCCTCAAGGCCCTCGGCTTCACCCCGGCCCAGGTCGTGCGGGCCTACGTGGGCCAGGCGCTGATCCCGGCCGCCGTCGGCACGGCCCTCGGTGTCCTCGCCGGCCACCTGCTCGCCGTCCCCGTACTGGCCGAGACCGGGGAGGTGTACGGCACCGTGTCCCTGGCCGTCGCGCCCTGGGTCGACCTGGCGGTGATCGCCGGGGTGCTCGTCCTGGTGGCGGCGACCGCGTGGGCGAGTGCCTGGCGGGCCGGCCGGCTGCGTACGGTCGACGCGCTCGCCGTGGGGCGTACCGGTTCGGCGGGGCGCGGCCGGTGGGCGGCCCGCCTGGCGGGAAGGCTGCCGTTGCCGCGGCCGGTGGCCCTGGGCCTGGTCCGGCCCTTCGTGCGGCCCGCCCGCGCGCTGGCGATGGGCACGGCGATCCTGTTCGGCGCCGTCGCCGTCACGTTCACCGTGGGGATGAGCGCCTCGCTCGGCCAGGTGATGAAAGCCAGGGCCCACGACGCCGCCGATGTCGTCGTGCCCGCGCCCTTGCCGGACTTCGGGCCTCAAGACCCCGGCCCGGAGAAACAGCCCACCCGGCCCACGGCCGATCCCGCCGCGGTCGCCGCGGTCATCGGGACCGCCGCGGGAACCGGGAGGTACTACAGCACCGCGACGGTACGGGCGACCGTGTCCGGCCTGACGGGCACCGTCGACGTGATCGCCTTCACCGGCGACGCCTCCTGGGGCGGCTACACGATGGTCTCGGGCCGCTGGATCGACGGACCAGGCGAGGCCGTGGTCCCGACCCCGTTCCTGACCGCCACCGGGACCCGCACCGGCGACACCGTCACCCTGAACGGCCTGGCCGAGCCGGTCACGGTCAGGATCGTCGGTGAGGTCCTGGACACCCGCAAGGGCGGCATGCAGGTCTTCACCGACGCCTCGACCCTGGCGTCCGCGCATCCCGACCTGACGGAGACGAGCCATCACATCGCGGTCGCGCCGGGCACCGACGTGACCGGCTACGTCAAGGCGCTGAACAAGCACCTCGGGCCGCTGGGGGTCACCGCCCGGGCCGGCGGGCTCGACTCGGGCAGCGACATGGTCGTCACGCTCAACGCGTTGTCCGCGGTCCTCACGCTGATGCTCGTCGCCGTCGCCGCGCTCGGCGTGCTCAACGGCGTACTGCTCGACACCCGCGAGCGCGTCCGCGAGCTCGGTGTCCACAAGGCGCTCGGCATGACCCCCCGGCAGACCGTCGCGATGGTCATCACCTCGGTCGTCGTGACCGGATTGGCCGCGGGCGCCCTGGGCGTTCCACTGGGCGTGGCCCTGCACGGCTGGGTCATCCCCGCGATGGGCGACAGTGTGGGGCTGCGCCTGCCCGGTTCCGTCATCGCCGTCTACCACGGGGCCGAACTGCTGCCGCTCGCGCTCGGCGGCCTGCTCATCGCCACCTTGGGCGCGCTGCTGCCCGCCGGCTGGGCCGCCGGGGCCCGCACCGCCACGGCCCTGCGCACCGAGTAGGACGCCGGGTTCAGGGATCGTGCCTCCGGTCCCCACCGCTGGGAGCGGTGGGGACCGGTCGGCTGGTTCCCGCTACCGGGCGCGGGAGACGGGAGTTCCGGAGTCCCAGACCTCCTCCAGCTCGATGATCTTGAACTGGAATCCCGTCGGGGTGACGGCGGTGCGCCGCCACCCGGATGCGGCGAAGAGCGCGTCGAACTCGGGGAGGTCACGCTCCTGCCCCGACAGCATCGCGAGCATGTGCATGTCCGCAAGGGGCTCGAAGCCGGGCGCTCCGATCTCCCCGATCACGTTCTCCACCACCACGACCCGCGCGCCGGGCCGCGCGGAAGCACGGCAGTTCTCGAGGATCCTGACGCAGTCGGCGTCGTTCCAGTCGTGCAGAACCATCTTGAGCAGGTACAGGTCGGCCGGCGGGACGGACTCGAAGAAGTCTCCGGTGACCGCGGTGAACCGGTCGCCCACCCCCCGCTTCTCGGCTGCCGCCCGCGCCCCGGCAGCGGCGTGGGGCAGGTCCAGGCTCTGCCCTCGGAGGTCCGGATTCGCCAGCAAGAGCCCCTGCACGAGCGCCCCCGTGCCGCCGCCGACATCGACCGCGACCGCGGTGCCGGTGGTGTCGAGCGCCTCGGCAAGGTCGCCGTTCAGCCGTTCCGCCATGCCGGACATGGCGACCGAGAAGAGCTCCGCCTCGGCAGGGTTGTCGCCGAGGTAGGTGAAGAAGTCCGTGCCCAGCGCGCTCTCGATCTGGGTGCCCCCCTTGCGGACAGCCTCCGGGAACCGCTCCCAGGCACGCCAGTGGGAAGGCCCGCCCCACGTGAGGGCCACCTCCCGCAGGGTGTTCGGCACCCCGCTGCGGAGCAACTGGCTCAGGGGAGTACCGGAGAAGCGGCGCTCGCCCTCGTAGGCCACCAGGCCGAGGGAAGCGCAAGCGCGCAGGAGCCGGTAGGTGGTCGCGGGATCGCTGGCCTCGCGTTCGGCTATCTCCTCCGCGGCAAGGGGCCCATCAGCCAGATGGTCCGGAAGGGAAAGCTCGACTGCGGCCCGGACGATCTGAGTCACCCAGTAGCCGCTGAGCATCTGCATCAGGACACCGGCATTCGCGGTCTCGGACGATGAGTTCGGACGATTCTCAGTCATCGACAAGCACACCAATCAGGACTGGTTTAACGGTCAACTAACCGTAACTGTACCTCGGACCAGAACCCCGCTCGTGTGACCTGCATCAAAGAAATGCCCTGCCGGGCCGACCGGTTCGGCAAAGCGTCGGCGAAACTTCCGCAGCAATTCACCAAATTGATCCGCGGGTCCAGGCGATACCGCCGTTCAAGGTCGGTCTCCTGCAGGACTTCGGCGACGATCCGCTCCGCCGTGCCTTGGGCGAAGACAAGAAGTGCCCACACAAGGGGGATCTCAAGCCGATCGATGGCTTCGCACCGTCCGGCACAGCCGAGCCGAGCAGGCGCGGGGATGCCCTGCCGGTCCGACGGTGGCGCGTCAAAGCCGGGCGACGATTTGCATGTCATTCGAACACTGAAACCCGGCCACAAGTAAATCGAATGGAATTCTTCCCACGCATCCGCACAGCGATGGACCGGGGCTGCGACACTGAGCCCGTAGGCCCGATGCTCTTCCGCCCGCAAGGCGGCCTGTACTGCACGTAGCGTCGGGACGGTGGCCACCCGATTGGCAAGTCGACCGTCAGGAGGGAAGGCTTGGGGTCGCGACGAGGGGCATTCTCATCCAGTGGCGCGCCCGCATGATGCGTGATGTCTTCTTGTATTCGCTGCGCGTCCGGTCGCAGGGCGCTCCGCGATACCACCTGCGGATCAGCACGGAAAACGAAGCGAGGCAGCAATGACCGAAGCATCCGGGATCCAGGATCACGACACATACGACGTGATCGTGCTGGGCGCCGGCCCGGTCGGGCAGAACGTCGCCGAACACGCCCGCGCCGCGGGACTCTCGGTGGCCGTGGTGGAACGGGAACTGGTGGGCGGAGAGTGCTCGTACTGGGCGTGCGTGCCCAGCAAGGCGCTGCTGCGGCCGGTCATCGCCGTCGCCGACGCGCGGCGGGTCGACGGCGCCCGGCAGGCCGTGACCGGCTCACTGGACACCGGCCGGGTTTTCGCCCGCCGGAACCACTACGTCACCGACTGGGACGACACCGGCCAGGCGCGCTGGGTGAAGTCCATCGGCGCCGACCTCTTCCGCGGCCACGGCCGGCTCGACGGGCCGCGGAAGGTCACCGTCACCGCGGCGGACGGCGCCCGCCACACCCTTGCGGCGCGGCACGCGGTCGCCATCGCCACCGGCAGCCGCCCGGTGCTGCCCGCCGTCGACGGCATCGAGGAAGCCCGGCCGTGGACGAACCGGCACGGCACCGACTCCAGCACCGTCCCCGGCCGCCTCATCGTCGTCGGCGGTGGCGGGGTCGGGGTGGAGATGGCCACCCTCTGGCAGGGCCTGGGCTCCCGGGTCACCCTCCTCGCCAGGCGTCCTCTGCTCCCCCGGATGGAGCCTTTCGCCGGCGAGCTCGTCGCAGACGGGTTGACCGACGCCGGCGCGCAGGTGCGCATCGGCGTCCAGGTGACCGCCCTGCGCCGCCCCGACCCCGCCGGACCGGTCACCTGCGTCCTGGACGACGGCAGTGAACTGGAAGCGGACGAGATCATGTTCGCCACCGGCCGCGCCCCGCTGACCGACGACATCGGCCTGGACACCGTGGGCCTCACCCCGGGGTCCTGGCTGGACGCCGACACCACGTGCCTGGTCCGCGAGGTCCCGGGCGAGTGGCTGTACGCGCTCGGCGACGTCAACCACCGCGCCCTCCTCACCCACCAGGGCAAGTACCAGGCACGCACCGCCGGCGACGCCATCGGCGCGCGTGCCGCCGGACGTCCCCTGGACGTCGCCCCGTGGGGCGACCACGCCACCACGGCCGATCAGCGCGCCGTACCGCAGGTCTTCTTCACCGACCCCGAAGCCGGCGCGGTGGGCCTGTCCGCAGCACAGGCCGAGCAGGCCGGTCTCCCCGTCAAGGTCGTCGACCTGGACTTCACCGCCGCCCAGGGCGCCAACCTCTACGCCGACGGCTACCGCGGTCACGCCCGGATGGTCGTCGACACCGACCGCGAGGTCCTGCTCGGGGTGACCTTCGTCGGCCACGGCGTCAGCGAACTGCTGCACTCCGCGACCGTCGCCGTCGCGGGCGAGATCCCCCTCAAGCGGCTGCGGCACGCCGTCGCCTGCTTCCCCACCATCAGCGAGATCTGGACGTTCCTCCTCGCCGCGTACCACCGCGACGGTGACTGACGGCGTTGTGCCGGGCGCATGCGTTCAGTTCCCGGGGGCGTGACGGCGACGCGGGACTGGGTCCCTCACCCGTGCAGGTGCCGACAGCCCTGCCCACGTCTGGATGAGCAGGAATGGCCCGCCCGGGCCGATCGTGAGAAGACTGGTGCGGTGGCCAAACGAGGCCGCATCTCCGGGCGTCGCTGAGGCCGCCCGGTGCCGTGACAGCCTGGATGGGAACCGGATCATGAGCCTTGAGGTTGCGGTCGTCCGCGAGGTGGACGACGAGATGGTCGAGGCGTTCACCCGCCTGCTGCCCCAACTGTCCCGCAGTGCCGCCCCGCTGACCCACGAGACGCTGCGACGGCTCCTGGCCGCCGAGGCGAACACGGTGCTGGTGGCGCGGGTCGACGGCCGTGTCGTCGGGACGCTCACGCTGGTCCTGTTTCCCCTGCCGACCGGGATGCGGGCCTGGATCGAGGACGTGGTGGTCGATGAGGCCGCCCGCGGTTACGGCGTCGGGGCCGCCCTCACCGAGGAGGCGGTACGCCTGGCCGACGCGGCGGGAGCCCGCACGGTGGATCTCACCTCGCGCCCCTCGCGGCAGGCGGCGAACCGGCTGTACGAGCGGCTCGGCTTCGAGGTACGGGACTCCCGCGTCTTCCGCTACACCCTGCAGCACTAGTCACGGCGGTTCCCCCATACGCCGTGCGGAACCGTGCGGTCCCCGCGTTCGTCGTATCCGCCATGATCAAAGAACTCGGACGACGCCTGCCCGGTGCCACGTTGCTCGCCGTCCCGCTCGCCGCCCTGCTGCTGTCGTGCTCTGCCCCATCGGACACCGGCACCGACCGGGCAGCGGGCGGCACCCCCGCGCCGGCGGCCGCTTCGGCGTCCGCGTCCGTGTCCGCGTCTGCTCCGGCTGCCGAGCCGGCGGGACCGGTGGAGAAGGTGCGCGACGCCTTCGCCACCTTGCAGGCCACCTACCACTCCGGCTGCACAGCCACCACGTCCCGGGGCGAGTGTGAGTACTTCCTGACCCGGGTGCACACCGAACTCGTCGAACTCGACGCCGCGATGAAGGCCGACCCTCAGGGCCCTGGCCATTTCCGCGAGCCCCTCGCCTGGATGACGGATCTGCGCGACCTCCTCGGCGCGGACACCTCCTTCGAGAACCTCAAGGCGCACCAGGACGAACTCGTGGCGACGCGCGACCGGATCAACCGCTGGATGCAGGGCCACCCCGAGGACTACCGCTGAGCCGCTCTTCGGACAGCGGGAGAGTTCGCCGGCAGGCGAGGGGCACCGTGGGCCGGCGACCCGGGTGCCCCGCCTCGTCCGAACGTTCGGCAGCGCTCGCGTGCAGCCGAGCCGCCCCTTTGTCGCGACGCCTCAAGAAGCCGTCGGGCCTCGCGTCGCGGATGCGCCCGAGCACCGCGAAGCCTGAGCGCAACTCGGTGGCGTCCGGGGTGGGAGTCGGGAAGGCTGGCCCGCATGGTTTCGGTCTTGCAGAACGTGGCGATTGACTGTGCGGATGCCTACGGGTTGGCCCGGTTCTGGAGCGGGGTGACCGGCCGTCCGCTGCATCCGGAGGACAAGCCGGGCGACCGGGAGACTCAGGTGATGCTGACGGAGGGCCCGGTGCTGTACTTCAACCAGGTGCCCGAGCCCAAGAAGATCAAGAACCGGATCCATCTGTGTCTGCGCCCTGAGACCTCGCGTGAGCAGGAGGTGGAACGGCTGCTGGGCCTCGGAGCCACCTTTGTCACCGATCAACGGAATCCTGACGGCTCTGGCTGGGCGGTCCTGGCCGACCCTGAAGGCAACGAATTCTGCGTCCTGCGCAGTGACTCCGACCGAGCCGCGATGAGTTCCTGAAGCCCACGTGCCATCCCCGCCGGTGGCCAGGTAACCGCCCTTTGCGGTGGTGGTGGTCCGCGCATCACGGATGGGGGCGGCCGCGCTCCCCCGGAAGAACGGCTGCTGTACGCCTCAGCCCTGGTGGCCGGCCTGCGGCGCCGTGGTCAGGGCGGCGTCCAGGAGGATCTCGGCGGTGGCCCGGGCCGCGGCGGCGGCGCCGGGGTCGCCGTCCATGCGGACCGAGACCGCGCACCCGTCGTAGAGCAGGTGCAGACGGCGGCCGAGGGTCTCCGGGTCGGGAACGCCGGCGTGCCGGGCGAGGTCGGTGAACAGGCCCCGCACCCATGCCCGGTAGTCGTTGGAGGCCTGTTCGGTGCTGCTGCCCGGCTCGGCCTCCGCGCTCGCGGCGATGAACGCGCAGCCGCGGTAGCTGGGGCCCTTGAACGACTCCGACAGCGCGTCGAAGACGCCGAGCAGCCGGTCGCGGGGGTTCTCGAAGCGTGCGAGGGCGGCGAGGAGACGGGCGGAGGTGGTGGCGTGCCGGGACTTCAGGTACGCGTGGACCAGCTCGTCCTTGCTGCCGAACGTGTTGTAGAGGGAGGCCTTGGCCACCCCGGCGCGTTCGATGATCCGGTCGATCCCGACGGTCTGCACGCCCTCGGCGTAGAAGAGCTCGTTGGCGGCGGACAGCAGACGCTCGCGCGCCGGAGCCTTGACCTCGGTGCGCGCGTCGTGCGCCCTGGTGCTGTCGGCAACCATTTCAGCCTCCCTGCTGGTTCGTGCCATCTTCCGGGTCTCGAGGCTCACCTTAGGCAATCACGGGTCGCGAACGGCTGCTGCGCCGTTCCGTCAGCAGTCCGAGCAGGGCCAGCAGTGCCAGGACGATGACGGCCGCGCCGTACTCGCGGGCGGTGGCCAGCAGGCCGCCGGCGTGGACGACGAGGTAGCCGGCGATCACCGACGGCACTCCCATCCCCAGATAGGACACCACGTAGAGCAGGGACAGCACTCCGGAGCGTTCGTGGGCGGCGGTCAGCGGAATCACGGTGCGGATGCCGCCCTGGAAGCCGCTGCCGAAGCCGATGCCGGCGATGGCCGAGCCGGTGAAGAACAGGGCGGGCGAGCCGTTCTGCACCGAGGCCAGGGTGAGGCCGACGCCGACGACGAGGCTGATGATTCCGCCGACCATGACGCCGCGGGCGGGTGCCGAGCGCAGTACGAGGGTGGCGGCGGCGGCCACTCCGGCCAGGACGAACAGGGCCAGTCCGCCGTAGACGGCCGACGTGGAGTGGGTGAGGGTCCGCACGAGCGCCGGGCCCAAGGATGCGTAGAAGCCCGCCAGGGCCCAGACCGCGAACAGGACCGGGGCGGCGTTGAGGACCGCGCGCCGCACCGTCCTGGGGAGCTTCACGTCCGGGACCAGTGTGGCGAGCGCGCCCGGGGTGGGTGTGAGGGTCTCCCGCATCAGGACGACGCCCAGTGCCTGCACGGCCATCACGACGATCAGGGCCAGGTAGACCAGGTGTGTCGGCGCGGGCAGGTACTGCACGAGGAACGCCGACGCCAAAGAGCCGGTGGCGGTGCCGAGACCGGGGGCGAAGGAGTTGGCGACGGTCCCGCGGCGGCGGTCGATGTCCAGCATCCCGGCCCCGATCGCGCCCAGTGCGGCACCGGTGGACAGTCCCTGGACCACCCGGCCGATCATCAGTTCCGGCACTCCGTGGGCCGTCGCGAACACCACCATCGCGGCCGCCTGTACGGCGAGGGCCACGAGCAGGACCGGGCGGCGGCCCAGGTGGTCCGAGAGCCGTCCCAGGGTGAGCAGCGAGACCAGGACCGCGATCGCGTACACGCCGAACACCAGCGTGGTGGTCACCGGGCTGAAGCCCCACTCCGCCTGGTAGACCGCGTACAGCGGGGTGGGGGCGCTTGAGCCCGCCAGGAACGACACGACGATCGACGCCAGCAGGTAGAAGGCCGCGCGCTGAGGCAGCACGCCGCCTGCGACGCGCCCTCTCCGCCTGGGCGCGGCCGAGGTGAGCGGGGCAGGGCCGGCTGTCTCCTCGCCGACCCGGCCGGTATCGGCCGCCGGCGTGGTGACCACGTTGCCGCGGTCCTGCGAGGTGGGCTGCTCGGGCATGCCACCGTCCCCATCTTGAGTAGACCGGTCTGTTCATTTTCGCTAGACAGATCTGTCTAACGCTGGCCTGAGGCGTTTCCTTCCCGTCATACCGACCGGATTGGCGTCACCGCGGAGGCGCTGCCGGGCTCGAGGGTGTCCACGACGAGGGCCTGGCGGGATCGTCGGCCACCCGCGGGTCGCCCGGGTAGAGGCCCGCCAGCAGGCGCGCCTCGGATCCGGCCGTGCGCCCGGGGGCTCGCGAGGCGGAGGGCCGGCCGTCGCCGGGCTGTGGTGCGCGGCGCAATGTGCCGAACGGCGTGTTCCGGGACGCTGAATATCTGTGCTCGCGAAGTGAGAAATTGGCGCAACGCGCGATGAGGTTTCTCACACGCCGGGGCGGGGCCCGGTTATTAACCGTGCACAGGCGATCGCGCCATGCTACTCTCGAATAAGTTGCAGTTGTGGTTCCCAAAATAAGTGCCCTCACCGGCTCCGTGCCGATGGGAGTGCTTCTTTATTCCGGTTCATTTGCTGGCGGGGCAATCATCGCGGCGACGCGGGGTCCGTACAGTACAGACTCCGGGCACTGCCCCAAAGGAGATGCACCACATGGCTACTGGCACCGTGAAGTGGTTCAACGCGGAAAAGGGTTTCGGCTTCATCGAGCAGGACGGTGGCGGCGCTGACGTGTTCGCCCACTACTCGAACATCGCCGCCCAGGGCTTCCGCGAACTGCAGGAGGGCCAGAAGGTGAGCTTCGACATCGCGCAGGGCCAGAAGGGCCCCACGGCCGAGAACATCGTTCCCGCCTGACGCTGAGCGCACGCATCGCAGCTGGGGCCCGCACCTTGGGTGCGGGCCCCAGCTTGCTGCGCATCAGGACGCACCCTGCCCTGATCACGCCGTGACGACCTAACTGGTCTCACGATTTTGAGGGTGCCGCGATCCCACCGGCAACGGACGTTCCCGTCAGACTCCGGATACACATCCGTCAGAGCTTCCCGACGCCCGTAACCCCGGTCTTTCGGACGCGGACCGGATCACCCCACCCGTTCGGCGCCTCAGCCCGCGGACATCGCCCGCCGGCCGAATTCGCCATCGCATTTGCTTGGCCCATTCTTGCGATTCTCTGTCCTGCTCATCGCAGCGGAATCCCTTGATGCGGCCGCTTCAAGGAAGGTTCTGCATGAGCCGCACACGTACGAATGACCGTTTCTCCGACCCGAGCCGTTCCGGCGGCCGACGCCGTCGCCCCGCCGCACCGCAGGGGGAGTTCGCCCTGCCGGACACGGCGACTCCGGCACTGCCCGCCGCCGGGGCGTTCGCCGATCTCGACATGCCCCGGCCGCTGCTGGCGGCGCTCACCGCCGAAGGCGTGACCGTGCCGTTCCCGATCCAGGCGGCGACCTTGCCCAATTCCCTCGCGGGCCGTGACGTGCTGGGCCGCGGGCGGACCGGGTCCGGCAAGACCCTCGCCTTCGGCCTCGCGCTGCTGGCCCGTACCGCCGGACAGCGCGCCGAACCCCGGCAGCCACTGGCCCTGGTGCTCGTACCCACCCGGGAGTTGGCCCAGCAGGTCACCGACGCTCTTGCCCCCTACGCCCGTTCGATGAGGCTGCGGCTGGCCACCGCGGTCGGCGGGATGCCGATCGGCCGTCAGGCCGGCGCGCTGCGCAACGGGTCGGAGGTCCTCGTCGCGACGCCGGGCCGGCTGAGGGACCTCGTCGAGCGCGGCGACTGCCGACTGGACCGAGTCGCCGTCACCGTCCTGGACGAGGCCGACCAGATGGCCGACATGGGCTTCATGCCGCAGGTCACGGCGCTGCTGGACCAGGTGCACCCCGAGGGGCAGCGCATGCTGTTCTCGGCCACCTTGGACCGCAATGTCGATCGGCTGGTCCGCCGCTACCTGCACGACCCGGTGGTCCACTCCGTGGATCCCTCCGCGGGCGCGGTCACCACGATGGAGCACCACGTGCTGCACGTGCACGCCGCCGACAAGCACCAGGCGACGACCGAGATCGCGGCGCGGGAGGGTCAGGTGATCATGTTCCTGGACACCAAGCACGCCGTCGACAAGCTGACCGAGCACCTGCTCAGAAGCGGCGTCCGCGCCGCCGCGCTGCACGGCGGCAAGTCGCAGCCGCAGCGGACCCGGACCCTGGCCCAGTTCAAGACGGGACACGTGACCGTTCTGGTGGCGACCAACGTCGCCGCGCGCGGGATCCACGTCGACAACCTCGACCTGGTCGTCAACGTGGACCCGCCCAGCGACCACAAGGACTACCTCCACAGGGGCGGCCGCACGGCCCGCGCCGGCCGGTCCGGCATCGTGGTCACGCTGGTCACCCCCAACCAGCGCCGCGACATGGCCCGTCTCATGCAGCACGCCGGAATCCGCCCGCACACCACTGAGGTCCACCCGTCCGGGGATGACCTGATCCGCATCACCGGCGCGCAGACCCCCTCGGGCATCCCGGTCGTCATCACCGCACCGGCGGCCGAACGCAAGGACGGCGCCCCCGCCTCCCGCGGCGGGCGTGGCCGTGCCGGCGCTCAGGACCGCCGCACCGGCCGGGCGGCACGCCGCACGACCCAGCGGCGGCCCGCCTACGACGCGGTGGCCTAGGACGTCTCCCCGTCACACCGCCCATCCACTTCTCCAGGAGGCACTTCTTGACCCTGGCACACGACTTGCCACGCCCTGCGGATTCCGCCCACGCGACCGTGGGCGACGCCATGGACGTGCCCGGACCGCAGGTCTGGGACGACATGACCGTCGAGGTGGCCCTGTCGGTCATGGCCAGCGCCCGTACCGGGCACCTGGTCGTCTGTGACGAGGACGGCCGGTGCACGAGTCTGGTCACCCATGCCCAGCTCACCGCCGCCCGTGACGGCCACGGCTACACCGATCAGGTCCGCCTGCGGGAGGTCGCCGGTGACGGCGGGCCGTTCGCCTCGCCGATGACCAAGATGGCCGAAGCACAGCACACCATGCGCCACCGGCAGCTCGCGGCCGTGCCCGTCGTCGACGAGCACGGCTGCGCCGTGGGCGTTCTCACGCGCTCACGCTGACCCGTCGCCCACCGGTCCCATCGCTTCCCACTCCTCCTGCGAGGCACCATGCGCTGCGTCATCGCCCGTTTCGCGTTCGACCTGTCCAAGACCGGGGTGGTGGCGTCGATGAAGGGCGTCAGGCCCGAGCCGGTCACCGGTGAGTCCGTGATCATCGGCCGCCGCCACTACCCCGTCATGCAAGTGGGCGAGGTCATCACCCGGCAGGACCGCCGTGACTTCACCGCCGGCGAGGTCCTCCGGGCCATGACCCGCCTCGGCTTCACCTGCCGCGCCCTCCCTGCCGCAGCACCGGCACCCGGGCTCACCCCACTCCAGGAAGCGTCTGCCCTGCTCGGCGTCCCCACCGCCGGGTAACCGGGAATAGGACGACGCCCTGGCCTGACCATGGCGGCATGAGGGCTCGGCCGGCGCATGCCGACCGAGCCCTCATCGCGTGGGGCGTCCGGACGCCGCCGACGGCTCACCAGCGGGCGCCGGGTGCGGCTTTCAGCGGCCCGCCGTCCGTGGAGGGCAAGCGGCACACCCCGGCCGTCCTCGCACTCACGCGCCGCCGGGTCAGCGTGCTGTGGGCCCCTGCCGCGTTGGCTCTGCTCGGACTCCACTCCCCCATCGCGGCGACCTCGACGAGCAGTTCGTCAGCGTCCGGCATGGGAACCGCCGTTGTTTCACCCGCCCGTCCCGACTGGCCGGGCCGGGGGCCCGTGGGACGGGGCGACCGGCCTGCCGCCGGTCTTCGTTCGGGCGCTGCCCCTGCCGGTCCACGGAGCGGGGCCATGCCTGCCATGACCGGATCCGTATATCTTCGACCTCGGCACACCAAAACCATTGCGAGGAAACAAGAGGTCGGCGCGGGACCAGGGCCGTCAGAAGGCGTAGCAGTTCCTTCGGGGCCCTGGTGCCGGGACGGCGTCAAGGCCCCTCCACATGTTCCACAAAGAGGTGCAATGACGGCAGCTGACTCCTTCGGCCGTATCGATGACGACGACTACCCGGCGTACACCATGGGCCGGGCCTCCGAGATGCTCGGCACCACCCCGGGCTTCCTCCGTGCCATCGGCGAGGCCCGCCTGATCACCCCGCTCCGCTCCGAAGGCGGACATCGTCGCTACTCCCGGTACCAGCTGCGCATCGCGGCCCGAGCCCGTGAGCTCGTCGACCAGGGCACCCCCGTCGAGGCCGCCTGCCGCATCGTCATCCTCGAGGACCAGCTCGCAGAAGCCCAGCGGATCAACGCCGAATACCGCCGCGCCGCCGGATCGACGGATCCCACGGGCGCAGCCTGAGACAGGCTGGAACCCGCGGCTTCCCCAGGATTTCCGCCGCTGCCGACCATGATCCGCGACGGATGCTCGACCGGAGGGTCCGCCGGTTCTCACCCAGGACCGGGGAGGGGGTCGGCTGGGGGCGTCTCGGCCTGGGCCGCGTCGGCGAGGGCCTCGGCGGCGGCTTCCGCGGCCCGCGCGGCGTCGGCGGCGGCCTGGGCGGCCTTGTCGTCCGAGGACTTCTCCCGGGTGGCCGGCGACTGGGGCAGGACTTCGCTGAAGGCGCGGGACACACCCTCGAGTGCGGAGGTGACCTCGCTGGGGATCACCCAGAACGTGCTGCCCGCGCCCTGGGCGAGCTGGGGCAGCATCTGCATGTACTGGTACGCGAGCAGCTTGGGGTCGGGGTCGTTGCGGTGCACGGCCTGGAACACCTCGTCGATCGCCCGTGACTGGCCCTCGGCCTTGAGGATCTCAGCCGTTCGGTTGCCCTCCGCGCGCAGGACGGCGGCCTGCTTGTCGCCTTCGGCGGTCAGTATCTGCGATTGGCGTTGTCCTTCGGCCCCGAGGATCACGGCCCGCTTGTCCCGCTCGGCCCGCATCTGCTTCTCCATCGCGTCCTTGATGGACTGCGGCGGGTCGATGGCCTTGATCTCCACCCGGTTGACCCTCAGCCCCCATTTGCCGGTGGCCTCGTCCAGCACACCGCGGAGCTGGTTGTTGATGGTGTCGCGCGAGGTGAGGACCTTCTCCAGGTCCATGGACCCGACGACGTTGCGCAAGGTGGTGACGGTGAGCTGCTCGACCGCCTGGAGGTAGTTGGCGATCTCATAGGCGGCCGCCCGCGGGTCGGTGACCTGGAAGTACAGGACGGTGTCGATCTCCACGACCAGGTTGTCCTCGGTGATCACCGGTTGTGGTCGGAAGGAGACGACCTGTTCTCGCAGGTCGATCACCGGATAGACACGGTCGATGTAGGGGATGACGACGTTGAGGCCGGGTTTCAGGGTGCGGTGGTAACGGCCGAGCCGTTCGACGTTGCGAGCACGTGCCTGGGGCACGATGCGTACCGCCCGCAGGACGGTGAAGACGACGAAGAGCGCGACGATCACTGCAGCGACGAGGAGCCCCGAATCCATGGTTCACTCCTGGGGGTAGACGAGCGCGGTGGCGCCGCTGATCTCGATGACGTCGACGGTCGTTCCGGGAGGGATCACCAGCGTCTCGTCATAGGCTCGGGCCGTCCATTCCTCACCGCCTATGCGGACCCTGCCGCCCGTGCCCGTGACCTCCGAGACGACATAGGCGCTCCTGCCGACCAGCGCCTCTACGCCGAATCGCTCCGCCTGGGGCCGGCGCACGTGGCGCAGCACGACGGGACGCATGAACAAGACGGTGCTCGCAGCAACGATGGTGAACACCACGAACTGCAAGGGCAGCGGCAGCCCGACTGCCGCGAATCCCGCTGTGACCAACGCAGCCCCACCCAGCATCCCCAGCGCGGCGGTGAGCGTGAAGAGTTCCGCCACGGCCAACACTGCCGCGGCGATGAGCCAGATCACCCAGGGGTCCATGGCCCCTCCTGCCGCGTGCAGTAGGTGGATGGCCGGCCGACGCGCCCCGTTCAGTCGGCGACCAAGCGTTCCCTCCAAGGTGGCGTACGTTCAGGGTCACCCGCGCCTCGGCCCTCCAGGAGTGTGCGACATGCCGTGCTCCTGGGCGCGAACACCACCGGGACGCGTTGTTGCCGCGGCGAGCGCGAGCGCCAGGCCGATGACTCCGACGACCACGTTGTTCGTGATGGTGCGCCACGTACCGACATCTCATTCCACATATCCCCATACCCGGACTGATGCATTCGAGTCCGGTCGTTTCCGACCAGGCACGACGCCGCGATCCAGCCGCCGACAGGGCAGGGGTGCGGTCGGCGAGGGCGTCCGGAGCGTCCGGGCGGGCGTCGGCGGCGGTGACGCGGGAGAGCTCGGCGGCGCACACGCCCCGAGAGCGATGAATGCTTTCAATGACAGTGCTGATGGCCCCGGGCGAAACGAGCGGGAACCGCGGACGGCCCGCCCGCACCGCCGAGCGGGTGGGTCAGTCCTGGTGCGCGTGAGGTCCGTCCATGCCGCCGAGGACACTCGCGGAGGCGAGCAGGCGCTCGCGGAGCCAGAGGTGCGCGGGGTCGGTGGTGTGACGGGGATGCCAGTACATCCTCTCGTGGATGTCGGGCAGGGCGACGGGCGGTGGCAGGAAGCGGATGTCGGTTGTCGCGGCGGCGAGTTGGCGTGCCGCCCGCTCGAGGACCAGGCTGGCCAGGGACGTACCCCGGATCAAGAAGGGGACGAGGAGGAAACTCTCCACCGTGAACTCGATCCGGCGTGGGGTGCCGAGCCGGGCGAGGTGCTGGTCGGCCAGGTTGAGTTGCCGGTCCGGCCCGATGCTGTACACGAGGTGCGGAAGACGGAGATATTCGTCGATCGTTATTCGCTGCGCCGAACCGGCCGGATTCGCGGCGTCCACGGCGCACAGCCATTGATCGCCGAACAACGGATACGACGGGAATCCGGTGTCGCCCATCAGTTCTTTCGGTTCGATGATGAGGTCGGCCACATCGGAGTCGAGCAATTGCCGCGCGTCTCTCGATCGGGGAAGGACGTGGATCGTCACCCCCGGGGCCTCGGCGGCCACCGCCTGGACAAAGGGGCTCAGCAATACCAGCGTCGCGTAGTCGGACGCGCTGATGGAGAAGCTCCGCACATCCGTGGCCGGGTCGAATTCGGAACGCTGCGCTATGGTCCGCTCGACCAGGTCGAGGATCTCCCGTACGGGTCGCACCAGCCGCTCGGCCTCCGCCGTGAGCGCGAGTTCCCTGCCCTGCCGCACCAGGAGCGGGTCACCGAACAGCTTCCTGAGGCGGGCGAGTGACGAGCTGGTCGCGGGCTGACTGAGGCCCAGACGCCGCCCCGCTCGGCTGACGTTGCGCTCGGCCAGCAGGGCGTCCAGCGCCACGAGGAGATTCAGATCGACGTTCCGCAGGTTCATCATCCCTGACCAGTCCATATATTCGCAGCACGAATACCGTGAATTCAACATATCCATTTGACGGGTGTGTTGCGCAGATCATAGCGTCCCGGTCGAGCGGTGCGGCCCGGACGGCCGAAACTGCGTCAGGTTTCCCCTCCTGGGCGGTGGCACTCGCGCCGTCGCCGGTTTGGAGAGATCGGATGATGGAATCAGGAAATACCGGCGGCGGCCTGTACGGGAAAGGCACCGTGCGGCTCGACGCCGCGCCGCGGCCGCCGGAAAGGACGGCGGATGCCGATACCTTCCGCTCGGCGATGCGCCGAGTGGTCGGCGGATTGGCCGTGGTGACCACCCGTCATGACGGCCGCGCCTGGGGAATGACCGTCAGCGCGTTCGCCTCGGTCTGTCTGGAGCCGCCGACGGTGCTGGTGTGCGTCAACGAGCGCACGGTCACCGCCGCGGACATCCACCGCGAGAGCCGTTTCGCGGTCAACCTGCTCAGCCTGGACCAAGTCCCCGTGTCACAGCTGTGCTCACGCCAGGGAACCGTGAAATTCGTCGACGACCACGTCCTCGCGGGCAGCGAGCTGCCGGCCGAGGTGAATTCGCCGGTGCTGCGGGATTCGTTGGTGACCTTCGACTGTGAGACGGCCGAGGCACGGCCCGTGGGCAGCCACCTCGTCGTCATCGGCACCGTGCGGGCCGTCATCGCGCCCGACCTCCGCTCCCCCCTGCTGTTCGGGCGGGGACGCTACCAACGCGGCGTGGATATGGAGGCGGTTCCGGCGATGACGGAGGCGGTGGCATGACGCCGACCGGCCTGCCCGCCCGCCTGTACGGCGCCGCCACCTTCCACCGTCACATGTACGACACCACCACGGGAGACACGCCATGAGGACCGGCAAGGAATACCTGGAGTCGCTGCGCGACGGCCGCAAGGTCTACGTCGGGGGCGAACTCGTCGAGGACGTCACCACGCACCCCAAGACCCGCGGATACGCCCAGGCGATCGCCGAGTACTACGACCTGCACCTGGACCCCGAGCACCAGGAGACCACCACCTTCATCGACGGGAACGGCAAGCGCCAGTCGATGCACTGGTTCCTGCCGCGGTCGAAGGAGGACGCCGTCCGCCGCCGCAAGTACGCCGAGTTCCTGTTCCGGCACTTCAAGGGCGGCATCTTCACCCGCCCGCCGGCCGGCATGAACGTCGTCATGTTCACCCAGGTCGACGACCAGCAGCCGTGGGCCGAGAACTCCCGCTTCACCGGCCCCCGCCGCGACCTTTCGGGCAACATCCAGCGCCAGTGGGAAGAGGTCACCTCCAAGGACCTCGCGATCTCGCCCATGTTCGTCGACGTGCAGTTCGACCGCGGCCGCGACGACGCGCTGGCCGAGACCCCCATGCTGCGCATCATGGAGGAGACCGAAGAGGGCATCGTCGTCCGTGGCTGGAAGGCCATCGGCACCTCGCTCCCCTTCGTCAACAACCTCCTGATCGGCAACCTGTGGCGGCCCGGCCAGACGCCCGAGCAGACCATCTACGCGATGGTGCCACTGGCCACTGAGGGCGTGACCGTGGTGGCCAGGGAATCGCGGGCCCAGCCCGACGCCGACCCCTACGACCGTCCGCTGGCGACCATCGGTGACGAGCTCGACGGGATGGTCTACTTCGACGACGTGCTGATCCCCTGGGCACAGGTCCAGCACATCGGCAACCCCGACCACGCCAAGTGGTACCCGCAGCGGCAGTTCGACTGGGTGCACCTGGAGACCCAGATCCGGCAGTGCACGCACGCCGAACTCATGGTCGGCCTCGCGCTGCTCATCACCCAGGCCCTGGGCACCAGCCGCCAGCCCGTGGTGCAGTCGCAGCTCGCCGAACTGATCCGATTCCGCGAGACCTGCCGCGCGTTCATGCTCGCGGCCGAGGAGACCGGTTTTGAGACCCCGGGCGGGCTGTACAAGCCGAACAACATCTACATCGACTTCGGCCGGGCCCACTACCTCGAGAACCAACACGACATGGTCAACAAGCTGATCGACTTCTGCGGCCGCGGCGTGGTCATCCAGCCGACCAAGCGTGAGCTGGACGACCCCTACATCGGCCCCAAGCTGGAGGAGGCGCTGCGTGGTGCCGAGATCAGCGCCCGGGACCGGATCAAGATCTTCCGGCAGATCAGCGAGCGCTTCCTCACCGAGTGGGGCACGCGCCACGAGATGTTCGAGAAGTTCAACGGCACGCCGCTCTACCTGATCAACATGCTCACCATGCAGCGCACCGAGTACCAGGTCGACGGACCGCTCACCCAGCTCGCCCGCGACGTCCTCGGTTTCGGCGACACCTCCGAGCTGGGCAGGCGGGCGCAGGAGGCGGAGAAGGCCTCGCACTACGCCGGCGTGCGCTTCCAGCCCGGGTACGCCCGTGGCCAGGACGTCCACGAGGGCTACATCGGCCCTCGGCCGGAGGAGGCGGCCGATCGGCCGTGACGGCGCCTCCCCCGGCCGTCCTGCGGCTCGGGGCCCGAGGGTCCCGGGCCGCAGGACGGCCCCGACGGCGGGTGGTGTCCCCGCCGTTCCCGGCATCCGTCATCCCACCGCCAGCAGATGGGCGGGGGCGATGCGTGACTGGGCGCGGACCGGGAGGGCGAGGGCGGCGCAGACGAGGACCACGGCGGCCAGGGTGGCGAGGAGCGCCGCGCCGCCGACGGCCGGGAGGCGTCCGTCCAGGGTGCCCCAGCCGATCGCGAGGACCGTCCCCAGCCCGGTGACCGCGCCGGTGAGGCCGCCCAGGAGGGCGAGCAGGGCACCTTCGTAGTAGCTGAGCAGGGCGAGTTCACGGGTCGTCCAGCCGGTGGCGCGCAGGACGGCGAGGTCGGCGGCCCGTTCGCGCATGGACAGCACCAGGACGTCCACGGCGCCGGCGGCGCCCAGGAGCAGCGACAGGGCGACGCTCAGGTAGTCCGCGGTACGGGCCTGTGCGACGACGGCGTTGCCCAGCAGTGAGCCGGCCGCCTCGCCGCGGAAGCCCAGGGTGAGGGCGAGCAGGACGGTGAAGGCCGCCACCGCCAGGGCCAGTCCCGCCGCGCCGAGCGCGGTACGGCCGCGCACCCGCAGCAGGTTGCGTACGGCGAGTCCGAGGACCGAACGGACGGGCGCCGCGCGGCCGGTGGCGGTCACCGGTGGCGTGATCGCGTCCAGGGGCTTCAGCCGGGTGGCGCGCCAGGCCGGGAACAGCCCGGCGGTGACCGCGAGCAGCAGCGAAACGGGCAGCACGAGCGCCGCCTTGGTCCCCGCGTCGGGCAGCTTCAGCAGCAGGCCCAGGACGTAGGCGAGCACGGCGCCCGCGGCGCCCGCGCCGAGGCCGATGGCCACGAGTTCGCCGAGGATGAGCCGGAGGATCTCCGGCGGGCTCCAGCCCAGGCAGCGCAGGGTGCCGATCTCGGTGCGGCGTGATCGCACGGAGGCCAGGGCGGCCTGGGCGAGGAAGAGCGCGCAGACGACGAGGACCAGCACGAACAGCACGGCGCTCTTGGCGTCGACGGCCTTGAGGATGCGCAGGGCCACGCCCTTGGCGGTCCAGTTCTCGACGACGTCGACGCCGGGCAGCGCGATGGTCTGCGGTGCCGGTGAGCTGCCGATGGTGATGTCCACCTGGAGACCGGGGTACGCGGCGCGGATGCGGCCCGCGACCGCGTTGACCCGTGCCTGTGAGGCGGGGTCGACGCCGGTGACGCCGGCGACCCGGATGCGGATGGCGCTGATGGGGGCCTTGTCCTGCGGGGTCGGCTGCCGGCGGCTCTTGGTGAGGACGGGGAGCGCGTCCAGGGAGGTGAGCATGGTGGGCGGTGCGGCGAGGTAGCCGCCGAGATTGCGGTCCGGACGCAGTGGCCGGTTGTGCAGCGCCGTCCGCCCGGCCTCGTCGGCGCCGGTGACCTGGGGCGAGCGGTAGGTCTCCAGCGGTACCTCGGACAGCGAGGAGAAGCCGGGCAGTTCGGTGGCGTCGTAGCGGCCGACCGGGGTCAGGTACGGGATCGGCGTCCTGCCGTAGTCCTCGTGCGCGCAGGTCCGGGTGCCCCAGCAGGCGGTTCCGGGGTGGCTGACGACCTCGCGGAACTGGGTGCCGGTGTTCTCCTCGGGCACGAACTCCACGAACTGGCGGTCCGCGTTGGTGCGCCACACCTCCGGGGACTGGTCGGCACGGGCGTGCGGGGCCAGGCCCGCCCCGGCGCGGCGGTAGCCGACGGGGCCGACCGTCCAGTAGCTGTCGACCAGGGGGGCGAAGAGGGACTTCCCGGGAAAGCCCCGCTCCAGGTCGGCGCTGACGCGTCCCACCGCCGTTCCGCGCAGGTCGTCGACGAAGTCGTGGGCGGCGGGGCTGCCCAGCTTCGCCCGCAGGGCCGCGGGGTCGCCGGCGTCCAGCCGTTCCACGGTGGCGTTCACCGTGCCGGAGGTGAGGGTCTGGTCGCTGAGCACGGCCGGGATCGTCCAGTAGGGCTCGTTCGACCAGTTCTCCTTGCGGCCCCAGACGGGTTTGTCCCGGTCGGTGAGCATGCGGCCGGAGGAGATGGCGTGTCCCAGGCCCACCAGCCGGTCCTCGGCGGCGGGGTCCACCGCCGACAGGAGCACCGGGTAGGAGACCGGGATCTCGGCGATCGCCTTGTCCTGTCCCGACCGGCAGGTCAGCCAGGAGTTCATGTCGGGGTCGAACGGCGACTCCTCGCGGCGGTCCTCGCGCAGGAGACTGGGCTTGAGGGGTCCGAATCCGCCGTCGTCGGTGTGTTCGATGTGGATGTCGGTCTTGTTGTAGTTGTAGTACCAGCAGACCGGATAGGTCCGGTGGTCCGCGTGCTCCTCCAGCAGCCCCGGGAACGTGGAGTCGGAGAAGGCCTTCGACGGCTCGATCGGATTGCGGCTCAGGTAGACGTACTGGTCGGCGGTCCGGTAGCGGCCCAGCCCCGCCGTCAGGGTCGGCTTGATCCGCAGGATCTGGGAAGGTGCCGTGCCGTCAAGGAAGGACGACACGTCGACCTTCAGCGTCCCCGGCACCGTCAGGTAGCCGACGTTGGCGACCGGCGCGGCGACCTCGATCCCGGGCATCTTCTTGATCCGGTCGTACTGGCCGAGGCCGATGCCGCCGAAGATCCCGGACAGGAAGTTCGCCTCGACCAGTCCGTCGTCGCGCTCGACCGCGGTCTGGCTCGCGTGGGGGCGCACCAGGACGTCGTACGCGGAGCGGGCGTTCTCCCGGACGGTCTCGGTGGTCCGCGCCTGACTGGTGGTCACCGTCGAGGTGAGCAGGGTGAAGCTGGTCGCGGCCACGAGGATGCCGGCGGCCAGTGCCAGCGCGCGGGCCCGATGACGCCGCAGCTGGGACCAGATCATGGCGATCACGGGCGGAGCCCCCCGAGCCGGTCGAGGACGTCGGCCGCCGGCGTCACGCGTTCGTCGGCCACGATCCGTCCGTCGCGCAGCCGCACGATCCGGTCGCAGCTCGCGGCCACCTCCACGTCGTGCGTCGCGACGAGCAGCGTCATCCCGTACTGCTCGGTCAGCGAGAGCAGCAGGTCGATGATCTCCCGGCCGGTCGCGCTGTCCAGGTTGCCGGTCGGCTCGTCCGCGAGCAGCAGGCCGGGCCGGTTGATCAGCGCCCGGGCGACCGCCACGCGCTGCTGCTGACCGCCCGACAGCTCCGAGGGCAGCGCCCTGGCCCGCTGTGCCAGGCCCACGGCCTCCAGGAGTTCCATGGCACGGGCCCGCCGGTCGAAGTCCACCCGGCGGGGCAGCACCGGCGCCAGGACGTTGTCCAGCACCGTCAGCGCGGGCAGGAGGTGGAAGCGCTGGAAGACGAAGCCGATCCGGCGTCGATGGGCGTCGAGCCCGCCCGGTGTCAGTGCGGTGCCGTCGACCTCCACCGTGCCGGAGTCGGGCAGGTCCATGCCGCCGACCACGTGCAGCACGGTCGACTTGCCGGCGCCGGACGGGCCGGTGAGTGCGACGGATTCGCCGTCCCCGATCTCCAGGTCGACGCCGTCCAGCGCCACGACTCCCGGGTGCCGGCGGGACACGTCCCGCAGGGTCACGCTCATGCTTCCGACCACCCCTCATGCATTGCGGCAATGCAGGGGTACATTGTCACAATACAGAGGGGACGCAAAATGCCGCTGCACCACGCAGTGCTCGCGCTGCTGTCCGAGGGACCGAGCCACGGCTACGAGCTCAAGAGCCGTTTCGAGGACGCCATCGGCCCGCAGTGGGGCGGCCTCAACATCGGGCACCTCTACCAGATCCTGGACCGCCTGGTACGCGACGGCCATGTCACCCGGTCCCAAGTGGCACAGAGCGACCGCCCCGACAAGACGCGCTACACCCTCACCGCGCAGGGCCAGGACGAGTTGCACTCCTGGGCGACCACGGCGTGGGTCCGCACGGGCGGCTTCCGGGACGAGTTGTTCCTCAAGCTGTTCGGCGCCGCCTCACTGGGCTCCGACGCCGTGCACGCCCTGGTGGAGACCCAGCGCCAGACCTACGTCTCCGAACTCGCCGGTCTCACCCGCCTGCGGCGCGGCCACACCGACGACCCTTTGGTGGCCCTCCTCATCGACGCCGCCATCGCCCACACCAAGGCGGACCTGGAACTCGTGGACAGCGCCGTCCAGCGGCTCGCGCCGCTCACGCGACCCGCTGTTCCGTCGCACGGGGCCGCGGAGGAACCGGAAGCCCGCGAGCGCAGGGCGACGTAGGGCGAGCCCCGCGCCGCCGCAGTCCTGCCGGGATGATCGCGGACACGGCGGCGTTCAGCGCGCGGTCACCCAGCCGGGCGTCCAGGTCCCGGCGGCGTCGCGGCCGGCCGCGGCGGCGGCGAGGTGGGCGCGGAGGGTGGCCAGCGCCGGGTGGGGGTTGTCGCGGTGCCACAGGAGCGAGTGCGGGTAGACGGGTGTCGGGTCGGTCACCGGGATGCGGCGCAGGCCGTGGCCCGCGGGCCAGACGAGGCGTGTGTCCCCGCCCATGAAGGTGGCCAGGGCCGGGGTGTCGGCGACGGTGTCGAGGAGCGCGTCGGAGCCGAAGTTGGGGCCGGTCGCCTCGATGGTGAGGCCGAACTCGGCGACGAGGTCGTCGTAGTAGGCGGCCCACTCGGTGCCGGGCACGATGCCGGGCATCCAGATCCGGTGCCCGGCGAGCTGGGCGACGGTCACCGACCGGGCGCCCGCCAGCGCGTGGGCGGGGCCGGTGAGGAGCTCGAGCGGCTCGTCGAGCACCCGGACGGACTCGATGTCCTCGGGAAGGGGCCGGCCGGGCGCGGCGACGGCGCGGAAGGACGCGTCGATCTCACCGGACCGGATGGCGGCGACGGCCGTCTCGATGTCGAACAGCATCACCACGTCGAGCTCGATCTCGGGGTGCGCGCGGTGGAAGCCGCGCATCAGGCCCGACGCCGCGCCCCGCGAGGCGATGATGTCGACGCGCAGCGGACGGCGGCCGGTGCGCACCGACGCGACCGCGCGCTCGGCGACGCGCAGCAGCTCGCGCGCGTGGGGCAGGAACGCCTGCCCGTCGATGGTGAGCTCGGCGCCGCGCGCCGTGCGGGTGAACAGCCGCACGCCGAGGCTGCGCTCCAGCGCGGCGATGCGCTTGGAGACGGCCTGCTGGGTGACCGCCAGCTCGGCGGCGGCCTCCTGGAACCGCCCCGCGTCGGCGGCGGCGACGAAGGTCCGGACGGTGTCGAGGTCCATGCCGACACCCTAAGGCCACAACCGTTGGTTGTGGTCGACGGCTCTGTGGTTGTTTGATCCCAGGCCGTGGGTCTCGCTTTGATGATTCCGATCGCGGATCGGTTGTGCGGGGTGAGTGGAGAGGGGCGTCGGGCATGGGGAGCGGGCACCGGCTGGGACGGCGGTTCGGGTGGCTGTGGGCAGCGTACGGAACCAGCGCGCTCGGCACCTGGCTCGCCTTCGGCGCGTTCCCCTTGATCGCCATCCAGGTGCTGCACGCCGGACCGGCCGAGGTCGCCGCGCTCGCCTCCGTGGGGTCCGCGGTGGGCGCGGCCGTGGCGGTGCCGCTCGGCCCGTGGGTGGAGTTCCGCCGCAAGCGGCACGTGCTGATCGCGATGGACCTGGTGCGGTTCGCGGCGCTGCTGACGATCCCCGCCGCGTTCGCGCTCGGCGTCCTCACCTTCCTCCAGCTCCTGCTGGTCTCGGTCGCCGTCGCGGCGGCCGACATCACCTTCCGCGCGGCCTCCGGCGCGTACGTGAAGACCCTGCTGCCGGCCGAGGACCTGCTCGTCGCCAACGCCCGCTTCGAGTCCACGGCATGGACGACCACGATCATCGGACCACCGCTGGGCGGCGCGGCGATCGGGCTCCTCGGCCCGGTGGCGACGGTGGTGGCCGACGCGGTCAGCTACCTGCTCTCGGCCCTGGGCATCCGCGCGACGGGCGGGCACGAGCCGCGGCCCGAGCGCCGGGAGGCCGCGCGCATGCGGACCCGGGACCTGCTCGACGGCTGGCGGTACATCCTCGCCGACCGGGCGCTGCGTCCGCTGTTCTTCAACACCGCGCTGTTCAACGGCCTGGTGATGGCCGTCCAGCCGTTGCTCGCCGTCCTGATGCTCGGCCGGCTCGGGTTCGCACCGTGGGAGTACGGCCTCGCCTTCGCGGCGCCCTCGATCGGCGGGCTGCTCGGTTCGCGGCTGGCCGTGCCGCTCGTCACCCGGTTCGGACAGCGCCAGGTCCTGGTCGCCACGGGGGCGCTGCGCGCGCTCTGGCCCGTCGGCCTGGCCTTCCTGGGGCCGGGCACCGGAGGGCTGTTGCTGGTGATGGGCGTCGAGCTGGGGCTCATCTTCTGCTGCGGGATCTTCAACCCCGTCCACGCCACCTACCGCCTCGAGCGGACCGCGACCGACCGGGTCGCCCGCACGCTGTCCGCCTGGGCGGTGACGACCAAGGCCTCGACCGCGCTCCTGACGGCCGTCTGGGGCGTGCTGGGAGGGCTGCTCGGTGCGCGTACGGCCATCGGCCTGGCCGGCGTGCTCCTGCTGGCGACCCCGCTGCTGCTCCCCCGCCGCGCGGCAGCGCAGCCGCGAGAGCCGGAGCCGGCACCGAGCCGCCCCTGACGGAGTGCGCGGTCCCGGCCGGCATCCCGCACACGGTGATCGTTTCTGACGTTACGTCAATGTGTCGTACACGGGTGCTTGTTGTGGACATGATCCATAGAACAGACTTACGTCGATTCGCACAAAGAATCGAATCGCGGTGACGCGATCACCGCGGTCGCGTCCGACCGCCCGGACCGCCGCGCCGGTGGCGGTCCGCCGTACGCACCACACCAACGAGGGGGAACCATGTCCGTACGTCCGTCGCGCAGGTCGCTGACCAGCGCCGCAGGCGCCTTCGCCTTAGCCCTGGGCTCGACGCTCGCGGGCGCCGCCGTCGCGCCGACCACCGCCGCCGCCGACACGGGAGACCGCACGTCGACCGTGGCCTGCGCGTCCCTGTGGGTCAACGACTCCGGTGGCACGACCCACGCCAGGCTGCGGAACTGCTCCGTCACCTGGGGCAAGAACATCTTCGACGGCTCCTACTGGCAGACGGTGAAGTTCGAGCTGTACGACGCCCTCACCGACGGCGTCTGCGCCAAGTCGAACGTGATCCTGTCGCCCACCGGGGCCAGCTCGCAGGCGAGCGAGTGCAACGGCGTCTACACCCCGAAGTCGGCGACCTTCAGCGGCCGGGCCACCAACATCTTCATCAGGATCGCCTACGGCTCCAACTCGACCTACGGCAAGATCAGCACGAACGTCGCACCGCCGACCGGCTTCTGACAGCCACCGCCGGCGGGTTCGCCTCCACCGGAACCACGCCGGCGCCAACGGGAGGGGATCAAGCATGCGATCGACACGCAAGGCCAAATGGGCGGCACTGGCGGCCGGAGTGCTCGCCGTGCCGGCGGCCCTGGTCGTGAGCACCGCGGGGCCGGCGACGGCCAACGCGTCCTGCGGTCAGGGCGCCTGGGGCACGGACGGCACGGACGTACGCATGCCGCCGGGCGTCAGCGCCAACATGCGCAGCGGCTCCAGCACGGCGTGCGGGGTCGTCGGCTGGGCCGACAACCAGGACGTCCTGATCTACTACTGCTGGACGTCCGGCCAGAACGGCACCTGGACCTACCTCTACAACCAGCACGACGACCGCACCGGATGGGTGAAGGACTCACTCCTGCCCTACAACGGGTCGAACCAGTACTGCGGCTTCTGACAGCCGGCCCGCCACCCGGCGGCGCCGGCCCGCACCGCGCATTGGTGCGGGCCGGCGCCGCACCGCGGATCGCTAGCCCTTGCGCCGCTCGTCGGTGTGGTCCGCCTCCCGCTCCGCCCCGGTGGCGGACCAGTTGGCGAGGATCGTCAAGGCGTCCTCGGCGGCGGACCCGGGGGGCGCGCTGTAGACGACCACGCTCAGGCCGCTTTCGTCGGGCAGGCTCATGGTCTCCTGATCGAGTTCCAGGTCGCCCACGAGCGGATGGTTGAGGCGCTTGGTGCTGTCGCGGAAGACATGCACGTCGTGGGATCCCCACAGCATGCGGAAGGCGTCGCTGCGCGTGGACAGTTCACCGACCAGGTTCGTCAGTTCCCGGTCGTAGGGGTGCTTTCCCGCCTCGACACGCAGCGCGCCGACGGCGAACCGGGCCATGCGTTCCCAGTCGCCGTAGAACCGCCTGGCCGCGGGATGGAAGAACGCGAACCGGGCGACGTTCGCTCCGCAGGTCGGGTCGGCGTACATCTCCGCGTACAAGGCCCGGCCCAAGGCGTTGGCGGCCAGCGTGTCCAGGCGGTTGTTCATCACGTACGCCGGCATCCGCGGCATCCCCTCGACGATCCGCGCGACGCTCGGCCGCACCGCCGGCCGGCTCTGCTGCGGTACCCGCGCCGCGGGCGCCGGTCCCGCGGCACGGGCGAGGTCGTGCAGGTACATGCGCTCGGTGGCGTCGAGCCGCAACGCCTGGGCGAGGGCGTCCAGCACGCTGTCGGAGACACCTTTGAGGTTGCCGCGTTCCAGGCGCGTGTAGTACTCGACGCTGACCCCGGCGAGGGCGGCCACCTCGCCCCTGCGCAGTCCGGGCACCCGCCGCTGACCGTACGTCGGCAGACCGGCCTGCTCGGGGGTGAGCTTGTCGCGTCTGGAGCGGAGGAAGGCGCTGACGGCGTCCCGGTTGTCCATGAGGACAGCGTAGGCAGGCCGCGCGAAGCGTGGGGGACCCTGGCAGTACCCCTCACGGCAAGGACTCCCCCGCCCCGGCCGGCCGGCGTTGCATGGTGTGTGCCCCGATCCCCGGGGCCCCACCCCCAGGGGTGGACAGGACCGGAAGGACACACACGATGAACAACCCGACCGAGACGGTGACGCAGAGCCCCGCGGACGTCGTACGGGGGCTGTACGCCGCGCTGAGCAGGGGCGATGTGCCGGGTGTCCTGGAAAGGCTCGCCCCTGAGGTGATCGTCGACGAGCCGGACCAGCTCCCGTACGGCGGTGTGCACCAGGGCCGCGAGGTGTTCGTGCAGTCGGTCCTCGGCGCGATGATGGGCTACGCCGCCGTCGCCATCACCGCGGCCGAGGTGTACGAGGGGCCGGCCGGCGTCGTCGGCACGCTCACCGGAACGCTCACGGCCCACACCACCGGTGAGGAGTTCCCGTTGACCATGGTGGAGATCCACCAGGTCGAGGACGGTACGGTGCGCAAGATCGACGTCTACACCAAGAACCCCCGGGAACTCGCCGCGTTCTACGCACGGGCCGAGGCGGGCACCCGCTGACGACCGCCCGGGGCGCCAGGCGCGACGCACTGGCGGGTGAAGATACGAGGCCGTGTGGACCACGGACACGTCGATCACTACGCGCTCCGCAGGCCCGGCAGCCAGTCTGATGATCACTTTCGGCGTACTTCGTGCCGGCTACGGTGCCGGCGATCATCCGAGGAGACGGGCGTGCCGCCTCACCACCTGGGTTCCGAACCGTCCCGGCGGAGGTTCCTCGTCGGCGGCGCCGCTTGCGCGGGCGCCCTCGCCGTGCCCTCCCTCAACGGCGCGCCCCGGTCGGCGGCCGCGACGCCGTACCTGCTCTACGTCACCAACAGCTCGACCGAGTACGTGTACCTCTGTCTGCACCAGACTCCCGGCGGCAACGGACCGTCAGGTGTGATGCCTCTTGCCTGGCTGGTCCGGCCGTCCCCTCCGCTCCCTACTCCTACTCCGCCCTTCAGCTGGAACGTGGATTACAGCTTCGTCTGGGCGCGGACCGGCGTGCTCACACCCGGCAGCACCTTCACGGCGATGGAAACGGTGGCCGCCGACCCGGGCAACCCGTCCGCGAGCCAGATCCAGTTCGGCGCCGACAACGGAAACCCGGGGTTCAGAGCCGGCCCCGCCACCGGCGCTCCCCTACTGGGTTCCCTGTACATCAAGGAACTGTCCACCGTGCCCGCCGACACCGCCTCGGTCGGCATCGGCCAGAGCGGCTCGCCGGTCTTCGCGGTACAGGCACAGCCCGACAAGACTCTGCGATTCACCCCGGGCGAGAACCAGTACTGGCTCGCCGCCGGCCCGGCAGACCCGTTCAAGCCCCCGCCCTTCCTCCGCGGCCAGGTGCTGGACCTCGAGGCGATCACCTCGCACGTCGAAATCCCCTACGACGGCACGCGCGTCATGCAGGCCGTCCTCAACCCGGGCCTCACGTGGACGGTGGATCCCGGAGCCCGTCGGCCGGGGCCGGTTTCCGCCCGCCCGAGATCTCTCCCCACAGCTCATGTGAGGTGATGCCGGGAAGGGCCGGGGCCCCGACGACCGGGCCGGCGGCGCGAGGGTCCTGGATGCCGATCGCCGAACGAGGCAGGAGAGAACGTGGACGATCACAGCACTCAAGGAGTCCGGACGTCGGCATCCGCCGGCGCGGGTCGCGACGCTCCCGGGCAGGCGGGGGTCATCGGCATCGCACTCGCCGCCGTGCTGACGGCGTTCCTCGCGCAAGGTTCCTGGCAGTGGTTCGCCGTGTACATCGGGGCGACGCTCCTTGCGGTGATCTTCACCTTCTACCGTCTGCCGACGTGGACGCCCGGCCTCCGGTCCGTGTACCTGCGGAATCTGGCGGCGTACGCGCTGGTCGTCGGCCTGTGCGTGGCGATCACCTTGGCCCCCATGCTGCAGCGCTGGGCGTGGCTGTTCCCGATGCCGGGCACCCGCAGCAGGTGTATCGCGCTGGGCACCTACGAGAGCATCCGGACAGAGGCGGCGCTGTCGAACCTGGCCGACCGCGCCGGCACCGCCCTGGCCCACGCCCAGGCGGTCCAGAGCCATGACGCCGTGGCCAACTGCCTGTCCGCCACCACCACCCTGTGGCTGCCGGTCTACGCGGCCGGAGCGGCCCTCCTGGCGGGGCTGTGCGCGTGGTCCATCGACCGGGTTCGGGTGGGGAACCAGGCGGTCGCGTCCAGCCGAAGGCCTCCTGGTCAGGGCTGAGCAGGCCGGCCCTCTCCCGTCGACGGCGCCATAGGGCTCCGGACGACGCGGCCCCGCCCCGGGAAGGGTGGGGCCGTGTGAGGCCTCGGGACCGGCCTCGGGAGCAATTCTCAGGGGTGTACGCGGTACTCGGTGATCAGGTAGTCGGCCTCGTCGTCCACGGAGTTCGTCTCCCAGTCCAGGTGGATCTCGGTGGGGTGTCCGTCGGGCGCGAACACCGCGTCCGCGACATCGGCCTTGTCCGCCCGGGCCTGCCGGAGTTCGGTGAGGAGGTCTCGCAGGGTCCGCACGTTCTGCGGCTCGCCGGCGATGGTCCGCCGGGCCGGCTCGTCGAGACCGACCGCCTCGGCCACCTTCCCGTCCGCCACGGTGATCCGGTACTTGCCCAGGCCACCGCGCTCGCCGCCTTCGGAGAGCAGAGTGAAGGAGTACCGCGCCGGCTCGGCCCATCGGGGTATCGGGGTCGCTTCGGTTTCGGAGCCGCAGGCGGTCGCGGGGAGCGCGAGTGCTGATACCGCGATGAGCAGGAGTGCGCGAGGTCTTGGCATCGGCGTGCCCTTCCGTGGTCGGCTGTCGCTCCGACGCGACGGGCGGCGATCCGGTTCCGCGCCGAGGTGCGGCGCGGTACGGGTGTCGGCGCTGTGCCGGCTCAGTCCTCCATCAGAGCCTTTCCGTAGTTGGCCATGGAACGGTTGTACCGCGGCAGATGCCTGGCCAGGGCGATCAGGACGAGGGACAGCCCTTCGCGCTCGCGGCCGAGGGAGGCGAGGCACAGCGCGGTGACGGCATCTAGAGCGTCGTCGAGGTGGTCCGAGCCGCGGGCGCGCTCGGCCTCCAGCATCGCCAGGCCCGCGGCCGCCTCGCCGGTGTTGCGCAGGGAGCTGGACATCTGGATCACGGCGCGGCGGCGGTTCTCGCCGGTCAGACCGCCGCGTTCGAGCGCCTCGCGGTAGAGCGGGACGGCCGCACCGGAATGGCCCCAGGAGTCGCGGGCGCAGGCCCTGTGGAACAGGCCGTCGGCATCCCCTTCGGGCAGTTCGGCCGCGAGCGCGTCGATCTGCGCGAGGAACGCGGCCTCCTCGTGGTCGTCGATGACGGCGAACAGCGCGGCAGCGCGGCGGTTGACCTCGGCGTGCCTGCCGCCCGGCTCGGCTCGGTCGGTGACGTCGTGCATGCCGTACTCCTCTGATTCCTCAGGTGGGTTCGACCGGTCCCGGCCGAGGTGATCAATCCTGGCCAGGCGGTTAGGATCACCACCAGTGATTCGGTACCGGCCGAATCACCGTCGCCGGCGTACGACGCTCGGGACACGGAACCCACGGGGGTGGGCGTGGCCATCAGTCTCGGCTTCGGGCCGTCCGACCTGGCCCGCTGCCGGTTCGCCTACTCACCGGTCTTCGAGACCCTCGCCGCGGTGCGTATCGCGACGGGACCGCAGGGCCCCGGGCCCGGGCAGCATCACCGTCGGTGGCTGCAGGAGGCCCTGCCCCGTCTCCACGCCGTCGACCTGCGGCCGCTCACTCTCCTGCAGCCGCGTCGCGGCTACACCCCGGACTTCCTCTCCCTGCCCCCGCTCGCCTCCTCCCCTGACTTCGACGGCGAGCTCACCCGGATGGCAGCCACGCCCGCTTCCGTCGTGCGCCGCGAGATCGAGATGTCACTGCTCGACACCCCGGGTGCCCGGGCCGGCGAACTCGGACGGCTGCTGCTCGGCGACCCGGCCGACGTGCTCGGCCTCCTGACACAGCTGGTGCGCGCGGCGTGGCAGGCGCTCGTCGAGCCGGTGTGGCCGCAGGTGCGGGCCGCGCTGGAGGCCGACATCGCCTACCGCTCGCGGCGACTGGCCGAAGGCGGTCTGGACGGCCTGTTCGCCGATCTCGACCGGACATTGCACTGGACCGGCGACACCCTCGTACGCGACCCCGGCGGCAACGAGCACGTCGCGCTCGGCGGGCGTGGCGTGCTGCTCATGCCCAGCGTGTTCAAGTGGGACGAGGCGATCGTGATCACGCAGCCGCCCTGGCAGCCGACGGTCGCCTACCGAGCCCGGGGCCTGGGCAACCTCTGGCAGCCGACGCGTGAACTCCCGAGCGCCGCTCTGGCACGACTCATCGGGGGCACCCGCGCCACCCTGCTGACCGCACTCGACGAGCCGGCGTCGACGACACGGCTGGCGCAACGACACCAACTGGCACCCGCCACGGTCTCCGAACACCTGAAGGTGCTGCGGGACAGCGGGCTGGTCGTCGGGGCGCGACACCGTCACGAGATCCGTTACCGGCGTACACGACTGGGGTCGGCGCTCATCCACGGCGACGAATTGCCGATAGCGCCTTCCGTCGTCACGCGCTCAACCCCTACCGCCGTTTTCCTAGCGTGACTCATCGGAAACTCCGGCCGGTCCTCCCATGAGGGCCTTGTGCCGAGTCCGCCAGGGCAGCGTATGCGTTGACCCATTTCTCGGCGGCTTCGAGACCTGAACCTGCGAGCGCCGGTGCTGGCCACCGCCGAGTACGCGAGGCAGGCACGGAAGGACGGGGCCGGAGGCTGCGTCGTCAACATCTCGTCCGGATCGGCGCTGCGTTCCCGGCTCGGCGGCGGCCCCTACGCGACGTCGAAGGGCGGCGGATCCAGCGCGGGAACCCTGCACCTGCCCCGCATCCAGGAGGGACACACCGTATGACCGAGGGCACCTACACCGTGGTCGGGGGCGGCCCGGCGGCAGGAGGCCCCGGGGCGTCCACTGCGGTGAGGCGGGCCACGCAGTCCGGCCGGCAGGTGTGTCCCTGCCGGCCGGGCCGTCGTCCCCGTGCGGGTCTCAGCCGTTGGACGCGGCCTCGAACTGACGGCGGACGCTCTCCGAGATGCGGCCGCGGTCGCTGATCTCCACGCCGTTCGACTTCGCCCAGGCGCGCACCGCAGCATTGTCGGCACCGACCTGCGTCCGCTGCTGCGGCACTCCCCTGCCACGGCTGCGCGACTGCTTGCGGGCAGCCTTCTGGAACGGAGCGAGCGCATCGCGCAACGCAGCCGCATTGTCGTCGCTGAGGTCGATCTCGTACTCACGCCCGTCGAGGCCGAAGTTCACCGTCTCGTGAGCGGTACCGCCGTCGATGTCATCGACCAGCAGAGTCTGCACGCGCTGCGCCATTTTTCCTGTTCCTTTCCCGAACAACCAACGTGACCCTACACGCAATCGGGATATCCGGCCTTGGCGAGTTGCACGACGGTTGTTGATGCGTTTGGAAGGCTCACTCCTCGGCTGGTCAGGGCCATTTCCGATCCGCTCGGCAGCCGGAAGTGCCGACGGACACGTTCCTGTGAATCGGGAAGGACCGCGGGATCGGACATCCCTCGGCGACGGACCGGGCGAAGGCCGGTCGTTCGAGACAGCACGTGTGCCCGCCGCGTTCACCGCCCGCAAGGTAAGGGGCGAAATATCGGTGAGCATGCGGTCGGCCGATGCCGTTGCCGCACCGTACCCGGCAAATCCCGGGCGGGACGGTGAGAAGTCACCCCTGCGGCGCATCACGTGCGATCGGCGCCGTCATCTCTTCGACCACGGTTCGTTAACCCGGAAGACCCAGGACATCACCTGTTGGTCCGACACCGCCGGTGCCGCCCGAACTCGAGTGACCGGCGTCCTGCCGGAAGGGAGCTTCCTGTGGTCCTCACCAGGCCTGCCGGCCGCCGCGCCGGAGTGCTGCTGGCGACGGGTGCCGTCTGCGCTGCGACAGCCCTCCCGGGCTGCTCGTCCGTCACGCGCAGCCCGGGGGCTGCGGCCCCCTCTCGCTCGGCGTCCGCCATCACCGTCACCGTCGACACCATGACGTCCGACTTTCCCGCGCGGGCGGACAATCGCCTTTCCGCGGGCCCGTGGCCGTGCACCGAATTGGAGGCCCATTTGGGCAACAGTCAGGTCGACGCGGGACATCAGCGGGATCTCATCGTCCTCGTCAACACCTCGACCCGGCCATGCGTGCTGCGGGGCTACCCTTCCGTTGCCGTCGCAGGCAGGAATGGCAGTCGCGTCGCCACCAGGATCACGCACGATGGCGGCGACGCCTTCTACACCGAACCCGCTCGCCGCCTTCTCGTGCGGCCTTCGGGTGAAGCCTCGTTCAACGTCGCGTGGCAACGTGTGCCGGAGGGGGTGAGCGACGTCTGCCGTGCCGGCTCCGCATACATCGTGGGCGCTCCGATCGCCGCCCGCACGGCATACCTCCCCATCGACGTCTCGCCCTGCTCGCGCGGCCTCCTGGCGGTGTCGGCTTTCGTGCCGGGCAACGTGGGCATCAACGCCTAGCCTGTCGGTGGAGGCCGATCGCCCGGCCCTCTCCCCTGGGTGCCGACTGCGGACCGTGTGTCTCCGCTTCGTCCGTCCACGGGGCCCTGTCCATGCCGCGATGCAACCGACCGCTACGGCAGGCAGACCTGGCACGCCGTCACCCGTCGAGCCGAACGCAAGCTGACACGCCGTGCACGTATCGAAGGCGGCTCGTATGGTCGATACGCAGGCAGGACCGACCCTGAAGATGCGCAGACAGGGTTGTATCAATGGGTACGGCCGCTTCCCGTGTGGGGGCGGCCGTCCACATCAGGCGGGACGCGGCACGCGCTGACGTCAGGAGCGCCGGCCTCACCTTCGGGCGTACCTGACCGGGAGCCCTGGCCGCGCTGCCGACGTACGAAGCCGCAGTTCAGGGGCGCCTGGCACGGACAATCCCAGGCTGCGAGCACGGACCGGGCCCGCCGCGCTGATGCGGGTCGGGCGCCGGGACTCTTCGAGAGGGCAGGCACCGCGATGCCCACCCTCCGTCAGACCGCGCCGTGCGCCCAGCGCTTGACCGGCGCCGGTTCAGGTCGTCCCGCGGCGCTGCCTGGCCGCGCGCGAGTGCAGACCGAGGCGGATGGCCAGGGCGGCCAGGCCCGTCAGGGTAGCGGCCTGCGCCCACAGCCTCCCGAGGCCGTAGGGGACGGCGGCCGGCACGTCGTACGGGAACGGCAGCATGGCGAACAACGGCGTCACGACCAGCGCCGCCGCGCAGATTGCCCCGCGGCGAACGCGGGCGAGGGCGAAGGCCGCAGGGAAGGCCAGCACGAGCGGCGCGAAGTAGGTGAACACGTGCATCGGGTCCGCGCGCCCGGACTCGGTCACCCCGGGGCCCGCCAGCGCCTGGAAGACGGTGACCGATCCCACGACCATCGGCACACCGAGGCCCAGTGCGATCAGTGCGGCAGTACGGCGGGCGCGGGCGGCGGCCGGGGGAAGGTCGGGCGGGGCGGCCAGGACCGCCGCCGAGGCCAGCGCGAGGCCGATGACGGTCGGGAGGTTCTGCGCCAGCCCCGCCGGGCCGCCGGATCCGTAGGCGACCGGTACCGACAGTCCTGCGCCGGCCAGGGCCGCACCGACCGCGATCCGCGCCCACGCCCAGCTGCCTGCGAGAAGGCACCCCAGGACGACCGGCCACGGCGCGTAGGCGAGCGGCGCATAGGTGCGCTCGCCGTCCCAGGGCAGCGGATCGAGCGGCCACACCGCCAGCAGCGCCGCCGACAGCGAGGCCGCCACCGCGACGATGCAGGGGATCAGCGCGGCCAGCACCCGCCCGGCCGGGCGGGCCGAGTCCAGGCCCGTCCGCATCCGCAGCGCGTGCCCTGCCACGGCCGCCGTCTCGCGCAGCGCCTCCAACCGGCCCACGCCCCTGGTGACGTCCTCGAGGGTCGCCGCGATCTCCGCACCGTGCTGCCGACGGTACGCGGCCGGATACAGGCCGATCACCGGGTGCCGTCTGCCCACTGCGCGCTCCCCCGCCTCGATCTCACGGTCGCTCATGCGCTTGCTCCGCCCGGTACCGGCCCTGGGCGGCCGAGCCCGATACGGCGAGCGGCCTCGTGCGCCGTCGTGCGCATCCGGTCCGCCTCCGCAGCAAGGAGGGTGTACCCGGCGTCGGTGAGCGCGTAGGTCCGGCGCAGCCTGCCCTCGACGATCTCCTCCCGGTCGACCCTGACGACCCCCTGCCCCAACAGGCGGTCCAGCGCCCCGTACAGGGTGCCCGCCCGCAGACGGACCCGGCCGCCGGAAATCGCGGCGACCTCCTCGATCAGCGCGTACCCGTGCCTGGGTGCATCGGCGAGTGCGGTGAGCAGGAGCAACGTCGGCTCCTGCAAGGAACGTTCAGCCATGCCCGCAGACTATATATCGGTGAACTGCATATACAAGTTCCTTGACTTTTCCGACCGTTCATTTGCCTTGCCCACAAACAACTTGTGCACGAGTCAATATGGCGCTAGATTTCTCGGTGTCGGCGGCACCCCAGCGGCGCACCGGCGAAGGACACGACCCGCACTGCCCAAGGAGAAGAACCACCATGAACGACACCACCGCCCGCCCCGCCCCGCACAACCCCACGGTCGTCCTGGTGCACGGCGCGTTCGCGGACTCCTCCAGCTGGAACGGCGTCATCGAGCACCTGCGTCAGGCGGGATTTCCGGTCCTCGCGCCGGCCAACCCGCTGCGGGGCCTGGCCGGTGACGCCGCGTACGTCGCCAGCGTGGTGAAGAGCGTCGAAGGACCCGTCGTGCTCGCCGGGCACTCCTACGGCGGCGCCGTGATAAGCCAGGCCGCCGACGGGGATCCGAAGGTCAAGGCGCTGGTGTACGTCGCCGCCTTCATCCCCGAGAAGGGCGAGAGCGCCCTGGAGCTGTCGAACGCCTACCCGGGGAGCACCCTCGGCCGGAACCTCCACGCTGTGCCCTTCCCGCTGGCCGACGGCGGCACCCGGACCGACCTGTACATCAAGACCGACAGCTTCCACGACCAGTTCGCCGCCGACGTCCCGCAGTCCGTGACCGACCTGATGGCGGCCACCCAGCGCCCGGTCGCCGCGGCCGCCCTGGAGGAGACGGCCACCGCGGCCGCATGGCGGTCGATCCCCTCGTGGAGCCTGGTCGCCACCGCGGACCGCAACATCCCGCCGGCGGCACAGCGCTTCATGTCCGAGCGCGCCAAGGCCCACACGGTGGAGCTCGACGCCTCCCACGCGGTGCCGGTCTCCCAGCCCGAGGCCGTCGCCCGCATCATCCGGCAGGCCGCCGAGAGCGCCACCCGCTGACCAGGCTTCCGGCAGGTGTTCGGAGGTGTTGCCCAGGCCCGTGGCAGTCGCTAGTTTCGATCGGGTGACTGCCGGGTCGGCCTTGAGCCATGCACGAGTTCGGTTGCCGGCCTTGGCGTGAGCGCGAGGCGGGCAAGAGCCCCGCCCTCCTTCCGAGTCTTCTCGCGGCGCCCCATGCGGTGCCCGTTCCCAGCGAATTCGAGACCCGGAGACCGATGTCACCCATGCCGAAAGACCAGCAGAACCCGTACGCGAACGAGCCGACGGCGGCTCCACCCCGGTTGGACCACACCGCTGTCTACGCCCGGGACCGGCAGTTGTCGGCCGAGTTCCTGGCCGTGATGCTGGGCCTGAAGGTCGGCGCGCCCTTCGGGCCGTTCCTCCCCGTCGATCTCGGCAACGGCGTCACACTCGACTACTACGAGAAGCTCGACGAGCCGATCCAGTCGCAGCACTACGCGTTCCTCGTGTCCGAGGGGCAGTTCGACGAGGTGATCGCCCGCCTGGAAGCGGTGGGGGTCACCTACTACGCCGACCCCGGCCATACCGAGCCCGGCCGGATCAACCGCCTGTTCGGTGGCCGTGGCGCGTACTTCGCCGACCCGGACGGTCACAACATGGAGGTCATGACCCGGCCCTACGCCCGTCCGTAGCCGACGGCCGTCGACTCGCCGTTCCTCCTCCCGGCCTCGGGCGGTGAAGCCCGGGGCCGGCCGAGGGGTGGGGGCCGGTTCACTGGTCCTGCATGAGGTTCCGCACGTACCGCAGCACGCTGTACCAGGCCGAGTCCTCGTCCTCCATGGCCGCGGCGTCGGCACGACGCATGCGTGCCAGCAGCCTGTCGCGCGCGCCCTCCGGGTCGACGCCCTCGTCGGTGGCGGCCTCGGGGTCGTAGTCCGGCCGTTCCTCCTCCAGCGCGTGGAGGAAGAACGCCAGCACGTCCACCGCACTGTTGAGCAGGTGCGGGTGCCCGTCCTCCGGAATGCAGTACACGGCCCCGGCCCGGGTGTCGACGATGACGTCGTCCATGCCGATCCCGCCGAGGGACAGCCACGACGACATGTCGAAGGGGCAGCTCGGGTACTTCTCCGAGACGGCCTGCCAGGCCTCGCCGCCGATGCGCAGGTCCCCGTCGATGAGCCGCTGGTCCGCCTCGAACCAGCCGATCCGGTCCGGAAGACCCACGTCCCTCAGAAAGACCCGGGTCGGCTCGTGAGCGACGCCGGCGAGCGCCGCGTCATCCACAGTCACCAGTTCTTCGGAGCCGAAAACCGACTCCATCGCGACGCGGTCGACCAGAGGACTCATTTCGCGGTTGCCGGTCCTTCACTCGGAGGCGCCTGACGGCCGACGCTGATCACGGTCTTGCCGCGGGCATGGCCCCGCTCCACGTGGCGCATGCCCTCGGCAGCCTCCTCCAGCGGGTAGGTACGGTCGACCACGGGGGCCAGTCGGCCCGCCTCCATCAGCGCGGTGACGGCTAGCAGGTCCTCGTGGGTGGGCCCGGCCGGGGTCGCCGGGAGGATGACGCACAGCCGCTGCCGGACGAGCGCGTCGGCCGCGACCAGGCGCAGCGTTGAGGCGACCGCGCCGAACAGGCGGCCGGGCGATCCGCCGCCGTTGGCCACGAGGGTGCCTTCCGGGGTGAGTGCCCGGCGCAGCCGGCCCAGCGGGTGGTTGCCGACGTTGTCCAGGATCAGGTCGTAGCGCGCGCCCGACTGGGTGAAGTCCTGCCGGGTGTGGTCGACGACGTGCGCGGCGCCCAAGGAGCGCGCCAGGTCGGCGTTGCCGGGGCTGCACACCGCGGTGACCTCGGCGTCCAGGGCCGCGGCGATCTGCACCGCGAAGTGGCCCACGCCTCCGGTGGCGCCGTTGACCAGCACCCGCTGCCCGGCCTGCGCCCGGCCCACGGTGCGGATGCCGCGCAGCGCGGTCACCGCCCCCATCGGCACCGCCGCCGCCTGTTCGAAGGTCAGCCCCGCGGGTTTGGGGACCACCAGGTCGGGGGTGGTGCGGGCGTACTCGGCGAAGGAGCCCGGGCAGAAGCCCAGCACCTCGTCACCGGGCGTGACGCCCTGCACGCCTGCGCCGACCGCCTCCACGTGCCCGGCCGCGTCGATGCCCGCCACCGGCACCTTCGGCCGGGTCGTCCCCATGCCGCCCATCAGCCGCGCCACATACGGGTCGCCGCGCATCATGTGCCAGTCGTACGGGTTGACGGCCGCCGCACGCACCCGCACCAGTACTTCGCCGGATCCCGCCTCGGGCCGCTCGACGTCCTCCAGGCGCAGGACTTCCGGCGGACCGAACCTCTTCTGGACGATCGCTTTCATCGCGCTCCCCAACCCCTCGTCGCCGACCGCCCGAAGCGGTACGCCCGGGCGGTGCGCCACTCAACTCCCTTGTCACGCACGGTAGGTGTACGGCGTACACCCGTCAAGAGGCGTGGCAGAGGAAGGCCGCCCGCGCGGCGTTCGTCGCGCCGCGTCAGGCCCGGTTCCGGAGCCGCTCCAGGCCGTCCAGCATCAGGTCGAGGGCGAACTCGAACTCCAGCTGGTCGTCGCAGCCGGCACCGACGACGGACTGCGCGTCATGGGCGACCGCCATGGCCAGCTCGGTGACGTGGGGGTAGCGCGCGGCTATCTCCTCGGGTGGCGGTGCGTCCGGATCCGGCTCGCCGCCCGGGCTGTCCTCGAACAACTCCTGGGAGAAGCCCAGGACACGGCTGCCCATGACGTGCATCGCATGATGGACCAGGTCCAGCGGGAAACCTCCGGTCCTGAAGATCCCGATCATCGAGTCCAGGTACGCCAGCACCGCCGGCGTCGGGGCCGTCCGCGCCTTCATCCGCGTCTCGATCACCCCGGACGCCCAGGGATGACGCAGCAGCATCCGGCGCGCGGACAGCACACGCCCGCGCACCGCGCTCTGCCAGTCCGCCCCGGCGACCGGCGGGTCGATCTCGCCGACCACGGCATCGATCATGCCGTCGAGCAACTCGTCCTTGTTCGCCACATGCTTGTACAGCGCCATCGGCACCACACCGAGCGCCCCCGCGATCTTCCGCATGCTCAGCGCCGCGACCCCGCCGTCATCGGCCAGCGCCACCGCGGCACCCAGAATCCGCTCCCGGCTCAACGGCTTGCGGGGCCGCGTCGTGGCTCCGGACTGCATGGCGATCTCCACCGTCCCCCTCTCAACTGCTCCACCGGGCCTGCCCCGACACGTCCCCACCGGCACGCGCCGGCAGGCCGGGCCCCATCCTCCCCCACACCCGCCGCCGATGCGTGTGGCGTCAGCTGTCGCTGCGCCGGCGCGGGTGCCGGACGGCGGCGAGGGCGGTGCAGGCCGCGGCCGCCAGGAGCAGGAACGTCGCCCCCTCTCCGTAGTAGCCGGACGTGTTCGCGATGACCGGCCCGACGCACAGGATCGCGCCGTAGGACAGGACCTGGGCGGCCGTCCCCGACCGGTAGAACACCCCCACCGCGCACGCCACGGCCAGCAGCAGGAGAATCACGATGCCCGGCATGTCGTCGCGCACCCACAGCAAAGTGGCCGGTGCGACCGCCGCGAAGGGTCGATCCCGCGCCAGACCTCGCCCATGCCGCCCCGGCCCACGGTCTCCACCAACTCGTACCGCCCCGACAGCACACGCACGGCGTACCTCCCGCCCCGTTCCCCACACACCCCACCCAGGTGACTTGGTGTCAGCCTATAGACGTACTTGTCACGTGTGAGCCGTTATCCACAGGCTTCGGTGGGGGCGCAAGGGCGTGAACGGCGGCGCCCGGCGCGATCGGTCGCTCACGACCGTGCGGCGACGGCGACGGTGTCGGTGGCGCGGAGGAAGCCGCGGACGCCGTCGAGGAGGCCCGCCGGATTCTCGTAGAACGGGAAGTGGCCGCCGTAGGTGTACGTGGCGTACTGGACCACGTCGTAGACCTTCTCGAGGTCCGCGCGCGTGGGAGGCGGCTGGAGGGGGTCCGGGAAGCCGGCGAAACCCGTCGGCACGGTGATGCGGCCGCCAAGCGGCAGCGTGCTGCCGTTCTCGTCGTATCCGCCCTTGTACATCCACAGGCTCGTGTCGAACGCACCGGTGGCGACGTAGAGCATGATCTCCGTCAGCAGCTGGTCACGGGTGAAGATCTCCTCGAAGGCACGGGTGCGGCGGTCGCTCCACAGGTAGTACTTGTCGACGATCCACGCCGCCGCGCCGACCGGGGAGTCGGCGAGGTAGCCGACGGGCGTCGGGCGGTAGCTCTGCTGCTGGTAGTAGGCCAGCTGGAGCTGGGCTGTCTCCTGCGCCGCGATGTTCCCGGCCCGGTCCTCGGGCGGGGCGAAGCCGGTTCCCGGATCGACGACGCCCTTGTGCAGACCGGTGTTGCGGATGGGCGCCCCGGTGATGCCGATGGCCACGCACCGGCGGTGCTCGTGGCCGAGCCAGCCCGCCGTCACCGCACCCCAAGCACCGCCGTGCGCACGGTAGGTGCCGTACCCGAGCACCTGCGTCATCAGGGCGTCCACACGGTCCGCGGTGGCTCGCGGGCCGACGGGCGAACCGACGTCCGAGAAGGCGAACCCCGGCAGCGAGGGGACGACGACGTCGACGGCGTCGCCCACGCTGCCCTCGTACTCCCCGGGACGCACCAGCGGACCGACCAGGCCGAGCAGGGACGCGAAGCTGTAGGGCCAGCCGTGCAGCAGCACCACCGCCCGGCCCCGGCTGTGCGGCGACCGGACGTGCACGAAATGCATCAGGTCGCCGCCGATGCGCACCCGGAACTGCGCAAAGCCGTTGAGGCGACGCTCCTGCGCCCGCCAGTCGAAGTCGCCGCCCCAGTAGGCGGCGAGCCCGCGCATGGAGGCGTCGTCGGGGCCGAGGTCCCATCCCGTGGGGCCGGTTCGGGGGAAGCGGGTCCCGGCCACACGCCGCCGTAGGGTGCGCAGTTCCGCTTCCGGTACCGCGATCTCGAACGGCACCGGATGGCAGGTGCCTTGTCGTGTCGGGTCCATGAGGGTGTTTCCTTCGAGGAACATGGCCAGCGACCCGGCACGGCGCAGCACGCAGCCCGCACCGCCGGCCGGCGACGCACAGCTCGTCCTCGACTTCACCAACAGCCACGCCGACCGGTTCGGCCGCCCCGAGCGGTTCGCCGACGCCGCGGGACTGGCGGACTGGCTGGCCGAGCGCGGCTTCGCCGACGCCGCGACCGACGTGACCGCCGCCGACGCCGCCTCCGCCCGCGGACTACGGGACGCGGTGATCACCCTGCTGCTCGGCCACGCCGACGACCCGCACACCAGCACCCAGGCCCTGGCCGAGGCGGAGGAACAACTGCGGCGCACCGCGACCCGCCACCCCCTGGTCACCGTGATCCACGGCTCCGGCGCGCGCCTGGCACCCGCCCAGCAGGGCCTGCCCGCGGCCCTCGCCACCGTCCTCGCCGCCATCGCCCACCTCGCCCTCGCCGGCAGCTGGCAAAGGCTCAAGGCGTGCCGCAACCCCGGCTGCCACTTCACCTTCTACGACCGCAGCCGCAACACCTCAGGCGCCTACTGCAGCAACACCTGCAGCACCCAGGTCGCCATGCGCAGCTACCGCCGTCGCCAGCGCACTTGAGGCCGTGATCGGTGTATCGCGGGCGTATCGAAAAGCGCATACGCCACCGCAACGGCCCTGCGTCTCCAATGGGGGCGTGAACGACAACGCATCCCCGTCAGCACCGCTCCGCCGCATACGCAGGACCGTGCTCCTCAGCCTGGCGATCCTCGGCGTGGCGGGCGCCGCGTCCGTCGTGCGGCGGCCGCTCATGATGTCCGCTCCGATGTGCATGGCGGGGCGGTGGCACGGCTGCTTCGACACGTTCAACGGTGTGGTGCTCATGACGTTGGTCGCGCTGCCCTTGGCCTTGCTGGTGGTGTGGGTTCTGGCGCATGGTCGGCGTGCCGCCGGCGGCACATCGGCTTGGCGGATGTCGCTGGCCGAGGTGGGCATGGTCCACGGGACGGTGCCGTTCCTGTGGCTGACCATGATGCCGGGCGGTGGTGCCGGCGTCGTCCCCGCCCGGGTGAGCCTGGTACCGCTACGGGACCTGGTCACGATGGGGCCCCTCGGCATCGTCGGCAACCTGCTGGTCTTCGCGGCGCTGGGGTTCTTCGCCCCGATGCGGTTCGCGGCGCTGGCGTCCGTGCCGCGGATCCTGGCGCTCGGGGCGGGCTGCTCGGTGCTGGTCGAAACCGCGCAGTACGTCCTGCGGCTGGACCGGGTGTCCTCCGTGGACGACGTCCTGGTCAACGCCGCCGGCGCCGTGCTGGCCGCGCTGGCGTCGCGCCGCTGGTGGCGCACCACGGCGGAAGCGCCGTCGGAGCAGCCTCGCCCCGCGCCGGCACCGGCAGGCTGAGCGCCCGGTGGGCGCACGTCGCCGCATACGTCGGCGATATGTCGTGGTGCTTAGGCTTCGGGCATGCGCGTACTGATCGTGGAGGACGAGCCCTACCTGGCGGAAGCCGTCCGTGACGGTCTGCGGCTGGAGGCGATCGCCGCCGACATCGCCGGTGACGGCGACTCCGCCCTGGAACTGCTCGGCGTCCACTCCTACGACCTCGCGGTCCTCGACCGCGACATCCCCGGCCCCTCCGGCGACGAGGTCGCGCGGCGCATCGTCGCCTCCGGCAGCGGCATCCCGATCCTCATGCTCACCGCCGCCGACCGCATCGACGACAAGGCTTCCGGGTTCGGGCTCGGCGCCGACGACTACCTCACCAAACCGTTCGAGCTGCGGGAGCTCGTCCTGCGGCTGAGGGCGCTCGACCGCAGACGCGCGTACGCCCGGCCCCCGGTCCGCGAGATCGCGGGCCTGCGGCTCGACCCCTTCCGCCGGGAGGTCTTCCGCGACGCACGCTACGTCGCGCTCACCCGCAAGCAATTCGCCGTGCTGGAAGTCCTCGTCGCCGCCGAAGGCGGGGTCGTCAGCGCCGAAGAGCTACTGGAACGGGCCTGGGACGAGAACGCCGACCCCCTCACCAACGCCGTGCGCATCACCGTCTCCGCACTGCGCAAACGACTCGGCGAACCATGGATCATCGCCACGGTGCCCGGCGTCGGCTACCGGATCGACGCCGGGACTCGTGCGTAGACGCCCAGGGAGCGGCGCCCGGCTCCGGCGAACCGGGGCACCGGGACGCGCGGCCGGTGCCGAGGCGGCAGCCGGTCAGGCCAGGTCGCCCGCCGGGATCCGGGTCGGGGCGAACCACTGCTGGATCCAGTTCGGGTAGGCGAGCGGCGGCCGGCCGGCCTCGTCGAGCTCGGCGAGATCCTGCTCGGTCAGCATCAGGCCGACGGCGGAGACGTTTGTCCGCGAGTTGCTCCACTGGACCATCAAGATCCTCCGCGACGAACAGGCGGCCGGCCGCACCCCTGCCGACCTCGACCCCGTCAGCGCCACCCGGATCATCGTCACCGGCGGCGAACGCGCCCTGACCGACCAGGTCACCAACACGCACCTGGTGGCACGGCGTCTACCGCCGCCCCATGAGCTAGTGCCCACGGGGCCTGCCCAGCCCGTCGACGGTACTAGGGTGGGCAATGGAGGTCTGTGACACAGCCCGGAACGGGTGACGGAGCAGGGAGACCCGCGACGCGGTACGCGGTCCGCCACAGGCCCGGCCGCCACGAACGGTGACCGGCCCGGACCGCGGGCACGCCGCCGGGCGTTGGGGATGGACCAAGGGCGGTTCTGAACCATGAGAAGCACACATCGGCTTGAGCCCAACTCGGCGAACCTCGGCGGTGGCCCCGTGCTCGCGGCGTGGGAACGGTTCGTGCAGGGCGAGGATCACGTCCCCGGCATCCGGCCCCTGGTGGCGATCTCCTGGCAGCGCTGCCGGGAGCAGTACCGAGTCGATCCCCATCTCACGAAGGCTCCGGTGGCCGTCGCGAAGCCCGACCACACGCCCGAGCACGACGTGGTCTTCGCCGAGCTGGGCTTTCGTGCCGCCGCCGTGACACATGAAGTGGGCAACCTCGGTGGGCTCGTCACCGTCGCCGACGCCACCGGCCGGATCCTGGCCGCGTGGGGCGACCACGCCACGCTCGCCCGGGCCGACGACTGCAATCTGGCGCCCTGGTTCTGCTGGTCCGAGTGCGCGGTCGGCACGAACGGCATGGGCACGGCGCTCGAGGCGCACGGCCCGGTGCCGATCAGGGGCGCGGAGCACTGGTGCCAGGCGTTCCACAACTGGGTGTGCGCGGGCATCGCGGTGCGTGACGTGGTGACCAGGGAACCGATCGCGGTCCTGAACGTCTCCTTCTGGCGCAGTGGGCTCCCCGCGGCCGCCGAAAGCTGGCTGGCGAGCGCGGTCACCATGACCCGGTACCAGCTCAAGAGGCGCGCCCGGGACAGCGGCGCGGAGTTGGTCGCGGCCTACACCCAGGCCAGGGGGACGTCCGGTGCGGCGCTCGCCGCCGTGGACACCGCGGGCAAGGTGGTGATCGCCGACGACATGGCGAGCGTGCTCCTGGGCGTCCCTGCGTACACCCCGGCGATCGACCCCACCCTGCGATGGAACCCCGGGCTACCGGAATTCATCGCGGCCGCCCGGTATGCCAGCAGGCAAGGGGCCCACGATCCCGACTGGGTCGGCTCGACGCAGATCTTCGCCCACCTGACCGACGAGCCGACGACGATCACCATCCGACCCGTCTTCTCCTCCGGGCACCTGATCGGGAACCTGGTTCTGTTCGGGCTTTCCGACGGGGCGCGGCTGCCCCGCGGGGAGGGGTCCCCGCACCCTCGGGTGCCGCCGCGCCGGCTGGTCGCGATGCGCGACAACCGGATGGTGCTGCTGCGACTGCCGGAAGTCTCCTTCGCCGAATCGCACGGGAACGACGTGTGGCTCTCCACCGATCAAGGTCGATTGCGAGCCGCCTCCCTGAGCCTGGACCAGCTCGACAGTGATCTGGCGGATGTCGGCTTCCTGCGCGTGCACCGCCGGTACGTGGTCAATCTGAGCCGCATCCGGGAGATCGAGCGCGGGCTCAAAGGCGAGTTGTCCCTGGTCATGGACGACCGGACGAACGAGATGGTGCCGGTTTCCCGGCGGAACGCGCCCGCTGTGCGTCGCGCACTGAACATCTGAGCGACGACGCAACCTCTGATCCGGAAGGAGACCCCCGTGTCCGACATCCCGGACGCCGCTGCCGGCGAGACGAACGCCGGCAACGCGGGCGGCCTCGGCCTCTCCGTCGCCGGGCACCGCGGCCGGCCGATCGCAGGCGCGAGCAACCGCGACTGGTGGCCGAACCGGCTCGACCTGAGGATCCTGCGGAAACATCCCGCCAAGGCCGATCCCCTGGGCGAGGACTTCGACTACGCCGCGGCGTTCCGCACGCTGGACCTCGACGCCCTGGCGCGCGACGTCGACGACGCGCTGACCACGTCGCAGGAGTGGTGGCCGGCCGACTTCGGCCACTACGGGCCGCTCGTGATCCGGATGGTGTGGCACTGCGCCGGGACCTACCGCATCCACGACGGCCGCGGTGGCGCGGGCGCCGGCATGCAGCGGTTCGCACCGCTGAACAGCTGGCCGGACAATCGCAACCTCGACAAGGCGCGCAGGCTGCTCTGGCCGGTGAAGAGGAAGTACGGCCGCAAGATCTCCTGGGCCGACCTGATGGTCTTCGCGGGGAACCGCGCCCTGGAGACGATGGGCTTCACGACCTTCGGCTTCGCCGGCGGCCGGGCGGAGGTGTGGGAGCCCGACGAGGACGTCTACTGGGGTCCCGAGCACGCCTGGCTCGGCGACGAACGCCATGGCGGCGTCCGGGAGCTGCAGAGCCCCCTGGCCGCCGACCAGATGGGCCTCATCTACGTCAACCCTGAAGGGCCGAACACCGTCCCGGACCCGCTCACCTCCGCACGGGACATCCGCGAGACCTTCCGGCGCATGGGGATGAACGACGAGGAGACCGTCGCGTTGATCGCGGGCGGCCACACATTCGGCAAGACCCACGGCGCGGCCGCCCCGGACGCCCACCTCGGCCCCGAGCCCGAGGGCGCCCCGCTCGAGGAACAGGGCCTGGGATGGAAGAGCAGCTACCGCACCGGAATGGGCACGGACACCATCTCCAGCGGGCTCGACGGTACGTGGACGCCCACCCCCACGACGTGGGACAACAGCTTCTTCGAGACCCTGTTCGGCTACGAGTGGGACCTGGAGCTGAGCCCCGCAGGTCTGTGGCAGTGGGTCCCGCGGGACGGCGGCGGGGCCGGCACGGTCCCGGACGCCCACGACCCGTCGACGACGCACGCCCCGACCATGCTGACGACGGACCTGGCGCTGCGGTCGGACCCGGTCTACGAGCCGATCTCACGGCGCTTCCTGGACAACCCGGACCAGCTGGCGGACGCGTTCGCGCGGGCCTGGTTCAAGCTGACGCACCTCGACATGGGACCGGTCCAGCGCTACCTCGGACCGCTGGTCCCCCGGGAGACGCTGCCCTGGCAGGATCCGGTCCCCGCCGTGGACCACGAACTCGTCGGGGCGGCGGACATCGCCGCGCTCAAGGGCCGGCTCCTCACCTGCGGGCTGTCGGTCTCCCAGCTCGTCTCGACCGCGTGGGCGTCGGCATCGACGTTCCGCGTCAGCGACAAGCGCGGCGGGGCGAACGGCGCGCGCATCCGCCTCGAGCCGCAACGGGGGTGGGAGGTCAACGACCCCCCCGCGCTGGCACAGGTGCTGCGCACCCTGGAGGGCGTCCAGGAGTCCTTCAACGGCTCCCAGGCCGGGGACAAGAAGATCTCGCTGGCCGACCTCATCGTGCTCGGCGGGGCCGCCGCCGTCGAGCGCGCCGCCGGGACGGCCGGCTACGACGTACACGTCCCCTTCCTTCCGGGACGCACGGACGCCACGCAGGAGTGGACCGACGTGGAGTCCTTCGCCCCCCTCGAGCCGACCGCGGACGGGTTCCGCAACTACCGCGGCAAGGGCGACCGGCTGCCGTCGGAGCACCTGCTGGTCGACCGCGCGAACCTGTTGGACCTGAGCACGCCCGAGATGACCGTCCTGGTAGGTGGCCTGCGGGTGCTGGGCGCCAACCACCGTCGATCGCCGCTGGGCGTCTTCACCGCGGAGCCCGGGTCGCTGACCAACGACTTCTTCGTGAACCTGCTCGACACGCGCACGGAGTGGGAGCCGGCGTCCGCGACCGCCGAGACCTTCGTGGGCCGCGACCGGGCCACCTGCGAGGTCAAGTGGACCGGCAGCCGCGTCGACCTCGTCTTCGGGTCGAACTCCGATCTGCGTGCCGTCGCGGAGGTCTACGCGAGCGACGACGCTCGGGAGAAGTTCGTGAAGGACTTCATCGCCGCATGGGACAAGGTCATGAGCCTCGACCGGTACGACCTCGCTTGATCCTCCCAACGGTGGCACATGGGGGACGAACGGTAGCCGGTCGCGGGCGAACGGCATGAGCCGGCCCGCACCCGCGCTCACCCTTGTCGGTGTGATTCATCCGGCGTAGCGTGCCTATTGGGTAGCAAATTGTCCACTTTTCGGCGCAATTCGATTCGGCGCGCTGAATTCCACGCCAATTCGGAGAACATTTTCGAAGGAAGGTGTGCGACCGGCCGCGATGTACCGCCGCCGGCGGAAATGGACACAGCGATTCGGCATGAGGAGAGTGAAGCCCCGATGACGACCATGCAGGAGCGATCCGACCTGCTGGACAAGATCGGGTTGGCCGAACAGAACAAAGCAGCGCTGGGTCAAGTGCTGGGAACCGGGAGCATCGGGTATGCCGCCGAGAAACCGGATGGCACCATGCAGGCCACCATTCGGATCCACCCGGATGAGCTGACCTGGGATCCCTCAATTCTGGTCATGCCGCATGGAGGCAATATCGAGCTCGAGCTCATCAATGACGACCTGAACACGCACTGCGCGCTCCTGCCGAGCAATGGCGACCGGAAGTTCATCTGGTTGGTGAACCATTCGCGCGGACGGGCGACCCTCGACCTCGACGGACCGGGCTACTACTGGTACTGCTCGCCCACGGGCAACGACGAGGGCCGTGGGTTGACCGGGGCCATCGTCGTCCTGGGGGAGGCTCCGCCGGAGGCTCGCCTCGACCGCCCCGAGCAACCGCGGCCGTAGGAAGGAGGAGGAGGAGATGTCCGTCGACTACGTGGACGCGGGTGAGGCCGTCGACCAGGGGATGCTGAGCGGCAAGGTCGCGGGCGGGGAGGTCGCGCCGCCGGTGGTGGCCGGCCTCGATTACGAGCGCATACTCAACGCCCGCCAGGAACCCCACAACTGGATCACCTACTACGGCGCCTACAACGGGCAGCGGTACAGCCCGCTGGACCAGATCAACACCGAGAGCGTCAAGCGCGTCGTCCCCGCATGGGTCTTCCAGGCCGGCACGACCGGACTGATCGCGGGCGCGTCGACCTACTCGTTCGAGGCCGCCCCGATCGTCGTCGACGGGGTCATGTTCCTGTCCGGCTGGGACGGCTGGGTCTGGGCCCTCGACGCGAAGACCGGTGTGGAGATCTGGCGGTACAAGCACGCGGTCCCCTTCGACGTGTCCTTGTGCTGCGGAAACGTGAACCGCGGGGTCGCCGTGGCCCAGGGGAAGGTCTTCTCCGTCACGCCGAACGCGCGTCTGCTCGCACTCGACGCCACCACCGGAAAGCGGGTCTGGGGCAAGACCTACGGTGACGTCCGGGCCGGGGAGAGCGCCACACTCGCCCCGCTGATCGTGAAGAACATGGTCGTCGTCGGCAGTTCCGGCGGCGAGTTCGGCGTACGCGGCCACCTCGACGCGTTCGACCTCGACACCGGCGAGCACCAGTGGCGCTGCTACACGGTGCCCAAGCCCGGGGAGCCGGGCTCGGACACCTGGCCCGCCGACGGCGAGGCCTGGGCGCGTGGTGGGGCGAACTGCTGGGTCACCGGCACGTTCGACCCGGAGACGAACCTGCTGTACGTCGGCACCGGCAACCCGGCGCCCGACTTCGACGGAGCTGTCCGCGAGGGTGACAACCTCTTCACCGACTGCGTCATCGCCGTCGACGTCGACAGCGGTCAGATCCGCTGGCACTACCAGTGCACCCCGCACGACGTGTGGGACTACGACAGCATCGCCGAGTGCATCCTGTTCGAGCGGGACGGGCGCAAACTGCTCGGGCACTTCGACAAGAACGGCTACTTCTTCGTCCTCGACCGCACCAACGGGGCGAGGGTCGGCATCACCCCCTTCGTGGACCGCATCACGTGGGGGGCCATCACGAGGGACGGACGGGTGACGGCCAAGCTGTACCCGGACAAGGAGGGAGAACCCGTCCACTTCTACCCCGGTCCGGCCGGTGCCAAGGAATGGACCCACGCGGCCTACAGCCCGAAGTCCGAGCTGTTCTACGTCCCCGTCCAGGACACGGGTGCCACGGCCACCCGACGGCGCCGGGAGTTCAAGGAGAGCATCCCGTACTGGGGCGCTGGCGTTCAGGTGGACATCGAGGACATGGCGGGTTCCGTCAGCGCGTTCGACGCCGACGGCGAGGAGAAGTGGCGCTGGCGCAACGAACTGCCGATGTGCGCCTCGGTGCTGGCCACCGGGGGTGACCTGGTGTTCGCCGGTGAGCCGTCCGGCGAGTTCAACGCGCTCGACGCCCACACCGGGCAGGGGCTGTGGCAGTTCCAGTGCGGGAGCGGCCACCACAGCAGCCCGACCACCTACATGGTCGACGACAGGCAGTACATCGCCGTACCGGTCGGCTGGGGCGGGTGGGCCGAGGGATTCCTCCCCGGCATGCTCGGCGCGGGGCACGGAAGCGCCCTGATCACCTTCGCCCTCCCGGAATGGTCGTAGCGCGCGACCGGAGCTCGCCGTATCCGGCCGGAGAGGAGGTGAGTCCATGGAATCCCAGCTCGCTGTGTGGGAGACGCCCGAGTTCGAGGAGATCGCGGTCGCGGCCGAAGTGACCATGTACGTCGCCCGGCTGGAGGACTAGCGGACGGGGGCATGCCGGACCGGTTCCGGCGCCCCCGACGGCTCGGGACGCCGACAGGCGGCCGGGCCGACAACGGACCCGGACATTCGACGAACGGAGTGCCGCCGTGTTGCTGCGAGTGCTGGGCTCGGCGGCGGGGGGCGGGTCCCCGCAGTGGAATTGCGGCTGCCCGGTGTGCGCCGCGGTCCGCTCGGGGGCCGGCCCCCCGCGCACCCAGTCCTCGATCGCCGTCAGCGCCGACCGCTGCCGGTGGTTCCTCGTCAACGCCTCACCGGACCTCCGCGCCCAGTTCGAGGCCTTCCCGGGCCTTCACCCGCAGGGCGACCGCACGACGCCGCTGGAAGCGGTGCTGCTCACCGACGCCGAGCTGGACCACACCCTGGGCCTGCTCCTGTTGCGCGAGGCCCGTGCCCTGCGGGTGTACGCCACGCCGGCGGCGCACAAGACCCTGTGTGACGGCTCGGGAATCCTGAGCACGCTCCAGCACTACTGCACCGTCGAGTGGCGGGCGGTGATCCCCGGCACCGACCTGGCTCTGGCGGACGGGCTGTCCTGCCGCGCGTTCGACGTACCCACCGCCAAACGCGCCCGGTTCGGGGCCGAGGCGGACCACGGCCGCGTCGTGGGCTACCGGCTGACCGACGAGCGCAGCGGGGGGACGCTGGTCTACCTGCCGGCCGTGCAGTCGCTGACGCCGGCGCTGCGCACGGAGGTCGAGGGCTGCGGATGCCTGCTGTTCGACGGGACCTGCTGGCGCGACGACGAGCTCGTACGGCTGGGACTGGCCGGCAAGACGGCCCGGGAGATGGGCCACCTGCCCATCGACGGCCCGGACGGCAGCCTGGCCCAGCTCCCGTCGCTGGCCGCGGGGCGGACGATCTTCGTGCACGTCAACAACACCAACCCGATCCTTCTGGAGGACACGCCCGAGCGGCACATCTTGCGGGAAAGCGGCATAGAGGTGGCCACGGACGGCCTCGAGGTCCAGGTGTAGAACCGTGACGACGACCATCACGAGAACCGGCGCCGACGGCTTCGTCGAGGCGTTGCGGGCCCACTCGCGGCGGTACCACGACCAACACCCCTTCCACGTCCGGATGAACGCCGGCCGGCTGAGCCATCGGCAGATCCGCGGCTGGGTGGCCAACCGCTTCTACTACCAGGAGAACATCCCCCGCAAGGACGCCGCGATCCTTTCCAACTGCCCCGACCTCGACGTCCGCCGCCGCTGGATCCGACGGATCACCGACCACGACGGCACCGCCGCCGGCGAGGGCGGCATCGAGGCGTGGCTGCGCCTGGGCGAGGCCACCGGGCTGACCCGCGAGGAGGTCCGGGACCACCGGCACCTGGTACCGGGGGTGCGGTTCTCCGTCGACGCCTACGTGAACTTCGCCCGGACCCGCCCGTGGGTGGAGGCGGTGTCGTCCTCGCTCACGGAACTGTTCGCGCCCGACCTGATGGCCGCGCGCCTGGCCGCGTTCGAGCGCTGGTACCCGTGGATCGACCCCGACGGCCTCGCCTACTTCCGCACCCGCCTGGAGCAGGCTCCTCGCGACTGCGAGCACGCCCTCCAGGTGGTCACGTCGCACTGCCTCTCCGCCGAGTCGCAGGCGCGCGCCCTCGACGCGCTCTCGTTCAAGTGCGACGTCCTGTGGAGTCTCATGGACGCCATCGACCAGGCCTACCCGGAGTGACCGCCATGGACCCGACCCCTCCCGGAGCGACTCGGAGCAGGACCAGGACCGGGCCCGGTGTCGAGGTGTGCGGCTCGGACCGGCCCCGGTTGGCGCGTCATGTCCGGCTCACCTTCTGCCGGACCAGGCAGCGTCAGGTGCTGCTGCACCCCGAGACGGTGGTGGTCCTGAACGGCAGCGGCGCGGCGATCCTCGAACTGTGCGACGGGCGGCACACCGTAGCCGAGATCGTGACCGAGCTGGGCGCCCGCTACCAGACCGTCCCGGGGGACGAGGTGCGGCGGTTCCTGACCAGGCTCGTCGCCCGGCGCTGGATGGAGCTCACCGATGGATAGCCCGTTCGGGTTGCTCGCCGAACTCACCTACCGCTGCCCGCTGGCCTGCCCGTACTGCTCCAACCCGCTGAACATGGCCGGTTACCAGGACGAGCTGGCCACGGACGAGTGGCGGCGGGTGCTGGCCGAGGCGGGCGACCTGGGGGTTCTGCAGTGCCACCTGTCCGGCGGGGAACCGCTGCTGCGGCGCGACCTGGTGGAGATCACGGCGGCCGCCCATCACCTGGGCCTCTACACCAACCTCGTGACCAGCGCCCTCGGGCTCTCGCGTCCGAGGGCCGAGCAACTGCGGGCCGCCGGCCTGGACCACGTGCAGATCAGCATCCAGGCCGACGAAGCGGCCGCGTCCGACCGGATCGCCGGCATCCCGTCCTTCCGGCACAAGCTCGAGGCGATGCACGTGGTCAAGGAGCTGGGCTGGCCCCTGACCATGAACGTGGTGCTGCACCGGCACAACATCGACCGTGTCGCCCACGTGCTCGACCTGGCCGAGGAGGTCGGCGCCGACCGGCTGGAGCTGGCCAACACCCAGTACTACGGCTGGGCCTGGCGGAACCGTGCCGCGCTGCTGCCCAGCCGTGCCCAGCTCGAGGCGGCCGAAGTCGTCGTGCGGGCCGCCCGTGAGCGGTTGCGGGACCGCATGGACGTCATCTACGTCATCTCCGACTACTACAGCCGCTACCCCAAGCCCTGCATGGGCGGCTGGGCGTCCCGGCAGCTGACCGTGACACCGAACGGCGACGTCCTGCCCTGCCCGGCCGCCCAGACCCTGCCGCTGCCGCGAGCCAGCGTGCGGGAGCACTCGCTGGCGTGGATCTGGGCGGAGTCCCCGGTGATGACCGCGTTCCGGGGGACCGACTGGATGCCCGAGCCCTGCCGGAGCTGCTTCCGCCGGGAGGTGGACTTCGGCGGGTGCCGTTGCCAGGCGTTCCTGCTCACCGGCGATGCGGCCCGCACCGACCCGGTCTGCCACCTGTCGCCCGACCACCATCTGGTCACCCGGGCGGTGGTGGCCGCCAACGCCGGCTCGCGGTCCGGCGATCCACCGCTGGTCCCCCGACCGCACCGGGTTCGCCGGCCGGACCGCGTCCCGGGCGGAGCGGGCGGCTAGCCGCCGAACCACAACGGCAGCGCGGCAGCGGCGATGATCAAGGTGACCCCGCTCAGCAGGTCCGAACGGATCCGTATGAGACGCGCCGCGGCCCGCCCCAACCGCAGCCCGACCAGCGACATCACCGCCGTCATGATGCCGAAGACGGCGGCCGAGAACCACGGCGAGAGCCCGAGAATCCCCAGACTCGCCCCGGCGAACAGGTTGTCCAGGCTCAGCGTCAGCGGGATGCCGAACAGCGCCCACGGATGGTCCAACTCGTTCGGCTCGGGGTTCCGAAGGGCCGAGATGACGAGGTAGAGACCGTACCCACCCAGAGCGGCCGCACCCACCAAGTCGGCGACGTCCCCGACGGATTCCCCGATCTGGCGACCGATCAACAGCCCGACCAGGGGCATGACCGCGTCCCACAGCCCGAAGGTCAGCGCGACCTGGACCGCGCGCTTCAGACCGAACGGGACGGTGCCGAGCGCGATCGACACTCGGAAATTGTCGAGACTGAGTACAAAACCCAGGACCAGTATTTCCCAGATCATGGCGATGTCGCTGCCCGAAGACGACCGATGACGGCGGGGCCGAATCCGCCGCGTGGAGTGACCGCCGGGTGGGAAACGATATCCCGCACATTCCGCGGAACAAATCCGCGAAGCGGACTTCTGGAACGCTGTCAACACTACTCGCCGCATCGCGCGGGGCCAATTGATCCGCGGAATTGCCCTGCCGCAGCACCCCCTCCCCCGGCGCGCCTCGGGCCGTACGGCAAACCCGAGGCGCGTGGGGAGGGTGGTACGGGGCGGACCGGATGTCGACGGTTCAGACCAGCTTCGCCCGGAAGATCTGCTGCGTCTCGTCGCGCTGTGTACGTGTCGCGCCGCGGTCGCTGGTGAACACCACGACGCCACGGTGCAGGGCGGGCCAGGTGCTGTTGCCCTGATGGCTCACCTGGGTGGCGCCGGACCAGCCCTTCTCGCCGTCGAGGGTGGCGGTGAAGACCTTCCAGCGCCAGTCGGTCGAACGGGAGTCGTACCAGACCGCGCGGACCGTGCCGTCAGGGTCCACGCCGAGCTTGGCCCGCTGGCTCATCGCTTCGGCGTCGAGGGCGACGTTCTCGAACGCCGTCCAGGTCGTGCCGCCGTCGGTGGATCGGCTGGCTCGGAGCTGGAGGTTGGAGCCGGAGCTCTGGAGCGCACCGCTCTCCCAGATCGCGACGAACGTTCCGTCCCGGTCCACGGTCAGGCCCGGGTGCCTGTCCGAGCGGTCACTGACCCTGCTGACCTGGACCGGAGCGCTCCAGCCGCGGCCCGGAGCCCTGCGTACCGACGCCAGGACCTGCCAGTTGTCCGGGTCCGTACCGCCGGCGGCCGGCTGGCCCGCGGGCGGGGTGTGACCGGTCCACAACGGGTCCGGGTCGTAGCGGTCGTCCTGCCAGGTGATCACGGCGTGCTTGCCGTCGTGGACGGCGACGACCGGGAACAGCGAGGCGGGGTAGCGCGGCGAGCGCGCATCGCCGGGCACGCCCGGACTGGTCGCCTTGCCCGCCGCGGAGATGTTCACCGCGGCCTTGTCGAGGCCGACGATCTGCGCGTACACGTCGAACGCGCCTTCGCCGTTGTCGGACCAGGCGACCAGCGGATGCTTGTCGTCGACCAGTGCCAGTGCCGGGTGGACGGCACGACCCTTGCCCCTGCTGATCTTGGTCGGGGCCTTGAAGGAGCCGCCGCCGTCGGCGCTGTGCGCCAGGAGGATCACCGGACGGTGCGGCTGCTCCTTGCCCTGCTCGTCCTGCCAGACCACCCACACGTCATGGGAGGTCGCGACGATCCGCGGGAACCGCGCGGTCGCCGAACGGCCGGACAGGGTGGCGGACCCGGTGATCCTGCCCTTGCCGTCGAGCCGGCGGTAGACCACCTTGCTCGCCTGGTTCTCGTGCACCTCCGCAACGACGTGCGTGACGTCGCCCACGACCGCGACATCGGAGAAGCCGGTGAACGCGCCCGGGTCGCCGGTGACGAGCGCCGCCTTGTCGTCGGCGGTGTCGGCGGCCGGCAGCGCGATCTCGGGCCGGGGGTCGGCCGGAGCACCGACGGAGACGAAGACGGGCGAGGTGGCACCGCGGAGCTGGTCGGGCAGGTTCGGGTCGGCGTCGGAGCCGGAGGCGCTGCCGGGGGAACGGGCCTCGGCCCGGTACCAGCCGTGGTCCGTGCCCTTCAGCACGAGCGGCAGCTCGTAGCTCTCGTTGGCCCGTTGCGGCCGGTAGCTCGCGATGGGGCCCGCCGAACGACCGGGAGCCGCGTAGACGTGGACGGTGGTCCCCTTGCCGCCCCTGACGTTCACACGCAGCGTGGCCTTCTTGGGCAGCTTGCGGTCGGCCACGACCACCTCGTCGCCGCCGATCGCCTCGAACACGCCGTCACCGTCGACGTCGGCCTCGATGGTCAGGAAGGGCCCCGCGGTGTTCTGCGCGACCGTCGTACGGCCGCTGCGGAACCCGTCGAGGATGCCCAGGACCGAACGCTTCGCCGCGAAGACGTGGGTGGTCGGCGTCCCCGGGGCGTCGATGTCCCACAGCTCGCGGAAATGGCAGTCGCTCGCGGCCGCCACCCCGAAGCGGAAACCCGCGTTCCAGCGGTTCTCCGCGTACTCGACCTGCTCGTCCGGCCCGGTGGACACGTTGAGCACCTCGACGAGGTCCGCGCCCTGGACGCTGGCGTTGGCGTTCGGGCCCGTCGCCGGCGTGTACTCACCGTCGTCGGGGTGCGCCTGCGACCACACCGCCCCTTGCGCGTGCACGTCCCAGACCGACTGCTGTACGTGGCGGAAGGCCGCGGAACCGGACGGGTTGGCGCCGTCCACGATCACGTCCACGTTGCCCAGCACGATGGCGTGAGGCGAGCCGTTCGCCTCCTCACCCGGGAGCAACAGCAGTTTGGACGACTTCCACTGGGGGTCCCAGACCTGGTCGTACGTCCGGTGGTCGGTCAGGGGCATGAAGTCGAGGCCGGCCTTCTCGCCCTGGGCGATCTGGTCGCCGACGGGAAGGTTCCCGGGGAGGGTCTGGTGCGAGGTCTGCCGGGGCCCGCTGCCGTCCGACGAATGGTCGTCGTGGACGTGGGTGTCACCCGCGAGCCACGTGCCCCTGGGCGCCTTGGCCCGGTTGAGCACGGAGCTCCCGCCCACCGCCTTGACCTTGCCGTTCGGCCCGAGGGCGGATCCGGTGACCGCCTCGGCGGTGCCCGCACCGACGCCGACCGCCGCGACGGCGGTACCCGCTATGACCACGAACCTTCGGCGGGTAAGGCCCTCGGGCCCACGGTCCGGCCCGGTGGACCCTCTTGTCGTCTCCATGTACTGCGCCTTTCCGTGCACCGTTCCCCTGCGGATCGGTGTGAAGTCCCCGAGACGCTAGAGCGCGCCTTTTTCTGCGAAATGAACGAGCAGCGAACCATTCGCACCTATTGCGGGTATATGGCATCACTTGCCGCCCGGACGATTCCCTCGTGCACGCGCTCAAAGGGACGACCGACCGGCCCGGAGCCATGCGGAAGGGCATCGCGAGGTCGCGGGCGCGGGTGCGGCCGCCTCCAGGCAGCGCTGATGAACCGGTTTCCAGGACCGGCTTCGCAGAGAGCCCAGCCGTCCTCCCCGCCCCGCCACTGTGACAGCCGGTCCGTGTCCCCTGCATGGGTCGAACGCCCCTATGGGTGTGGCTGCCCTCCGGGTCAAACGGCTCCCCTGGGCGTTCCCCGGAACCTCCGCGAGTCGTACCGGGCCGGTGGCCGGTACCCCTGCACCCCCGCACCTCTGCAGGCCACCGGCCTCCTCCCCCGGCACCCAGGCGGGTGATCAACCGTGCCGCCACTGCTCCGCGTCCTCGCGCCAGGCCTCACCGGCCGACCTGGACAGCACAGCCGCGCTCGGTTCCTCGACACGGGTCAGCGCGACCATCGCCAGGTCGTCCTCGGGAAGCGCGCCCGAGTGCTCGACGACATCCTCAAGGATCTCCCCCAGCACATCCGGCAGGCACACGTGGCCCGGTGTGCCCTCGCGGATCCACCGCCACGTCGTGGCGCGTTCCAGCAGCGGGTAGCACCGCCCGGCGGCGTCGCGGGCCTCCATGAGGCCGTCGGTGTAGAGCAACAGCGTGTCCCCGGGGCACAGTTCGAAGCGTTCCTCCATGGCGCCGCAGTCCCGCAGACCGTACAGGCCCAAAGGGGGAGCCGGGCAGCCCGCCACCAGCGCGACGCTCCCCCGGCGGGCCCGTATGGGCGGCGGATGGCCGTGGTTGACCATGCGGGCGAACGGCTCGCCGTCCCGCACCTCCAGCAGAAGCGCCGTCACGAAACGTTCGTCCTTCTCGCGGGAGAGGTCGTCGCTGTCGGCCAGGTGGAACAGGAAGCTCTCCTCCAGCCGCGCCGACAGCTCCGCCAGGGTCGCGGCGCGCGGCGCCCACTCCCGGAAGGCACCGAGCACCGCCGCGACGTCCTCGAACGTGGGCAGGCCCTTGCCGCACACGTCACCGATGATCAAGCGGGTCGCCTCGCCCGCGCGCGCGACCGCGTACAGGTCACCGCCGACCTGTCCCCGGCCCCCGCAGGGACGGTAGATGGAGGCGAGCCCCAGCGCGCCGATGCGCCCGGGGAGCGGCCGCAGCAGGACCCGCCGGACGGTGTCGGACACGGCGTGCGCCCGCGCCGCCCGGCAGCGGTAGCGGTCCTTCACGCGTCCGAGCACCATCGCCGCGGTCCCCGCGGTGATCAGCGGCGCGAGGCCGCACGCGAGGCTCGGGTGGGAGTACAGCGGCAGGATCACACACACCGCGCACACCGCGAGGATCCACGCCACGACGCTCGCGACGGCCAGGTACCGCAGCGGTTTCCCCTCGTCCCGCCGCTCCTCGAACTGTTCGACGTCGGTCATCAGCGTCACTCCCTCGCGGTCTTGCGCGGGCCGGGAGCCGACGGATCCGCGAGCGGCCCCGGAACCGCGCATTGGCGTCCCGCTCGTGACGGGACAACTCGACCGTAGGGAGGAGTACGGCCGGGCCCCTTGCCCCGTCGTGCACGGGCCTTTGCCCGTCCGTGCAGTGCCCGGCACCATGGCACCTGTACCGCTCGGGTACCGCCGGACCGCGGCAGCACTGGTGACGGTGTTCAGGGGCGGTGGGTCACGCCCGGCGGGCGGCCCAGACCGTGCGCTCGGTACGGACGCCCACGTCGGTGCGGCGCGGGATGCCGTCGGGGCCTTCTGCGTCGAGCAGCCGGTCGAGGGCGGTGAGGTCGTCCGCCGTCAGGGCGGAGGCGACGGTGGTGCGCATGCGGCGCAGGCTGCTGAGTGCGTAGCGGCGGACGGTGTCGGTGGGGGGCGGGGCGACGTCGATGGTCAGGGTCCGTTCGCCCTCGATGGTGAAGCCGGCCTTCGTCAGCTTGGTCCCCCAGTCGGCGCCGCGGTGGGGGATGTGCTCGGCGTGGTGGTGGTCGAGTGCGGCGTGGCAACGCTCCTCCAGGCCCGGGGCGTCCTGCGGGGCGTCCCCGGGCAGGAAGCGGGGGAAGCCGGCCAGCTCGACGACGGCGAGCAGTCCGCCCGGGGCGAGCAGGTCGTGGACCTGGCGCAGGGTCTGGTCGGGCTCGGTCATGTGGTGCAGGGAGGCCGAGGCCCACACCAGTTCCGGGGTGCCGAGGTCGGGCCAGCCCGCCGCGTCGAGGTCGGCCTCGACCAGGCGCACGCGCTCGGCCACTCCGGCTGCGGCTGCCTTCGCCTGCAGGCGGCGCAGGTGCGGGGCCGAGGAGTCGACGGCCGTCACCTGTGCCGCGGGGAAGCGCCGAAGGAGGGCGAGGGTTCCCGCTCCCGTCCCGCAGCCCAGGTCCACGATGCGGCGGGGGCTGTTCTCGACGGGCAGCCAGGCCGTGATGGACGCGTTGTGTTCGGCGAGCACTTCCGCGTCCAGGTCGAGGATCTCCGCCTGAACGGCAGTGTCGTGATCGTGCTCGTGCTCGTGGACGTGGGGCGCGGCATGGTCCGCTGCGTGCGGGTGGGGGTGATTCATGGCGCCCACGCTAAGCGGGCCGTCCGCGGGCGGCCCAGCGGCTTCCGGAATGCGCAAGGCGATGCCCTGCCGCGCTGCGGCAGGCGCAAACCGTCACGGTGACGCCTTCCCGGTGGCCTCGCCGCGCTGGTGGCCGCGGCGGGCGTCGCGGTCGAAGATGCCCAGGATCTCGCAGGGCCCGCCCTCGGCGCCGATGGCGTGCGGGAGCATCGTGGGGAACTCCGCCGCCTGGTTGGTCTCGATCCGCAGGCGCCGGTTGCCCAGGAGCAGGACCGCGGTGCCGGACAGGACGACGAGCCATTCACGGCCGGGGTGGGCGCGCATGCCCGAGGGATGGTCGGGCGGCGGGTTCGTCATGCGCTGCCGGATGACGGTCATGCCGGGTTCCGCCTTGATCGGCCAGCGCATCTGCCCGCGCGCCCGGTCGATCGTCGGGTGGGAGACGACGTCGTCCGCCGCGGTCTCCACCAGCTGGTCCAGGGAGGTGTCCAGGGCGCGGGCAAGGGTGACGAGCTGGTCCAGTGCCAGGCGCCGCTGCCCGTTCTCGATGCGGGAGAGCGTGGATTGACTGACGTTGGCGCGCGCGGCCAGGTCCTCCAGGGACCAGCCCTGGGCCACGCGCAGGGCGCGGATGCGCTTGCGCACCAGGCTGTCCAGATCACCATCGTCTTGCGTCATGAGCAAGAGTCTATGCGTGCGCGGCAAGACATGCCCGGGCGTCGTCACCGTTCGGCCCGGCTGCGGCGGCCGCGAGGGGCGCGGCCGCCGCGGCCGGGGCACGCCGTGGGTGCGATGCGAGAGCCGCGTGCGCCCTTCACCGTCCCCGTCGGCCGACGCCCGTCCTCGCACCGGCTACTGGGTCACACCCTTCTGGATCTCCCAGAAGCGGAAGATGGTGGACGGGTCGAGGGTCCACTCCAGGCCGTTGATGTTGTCCTTGGACACCACGTACTGCTTGCCCTGCCACAGCGGGATGATCGGGACGTCGTCGGCGAC
>NZ_JBHWGA010000019.1:0-165028 GCF_042733315.1 Streptomyces sp. NPDC059718 | reverse complement strand
CCACCGATGAGGTGCCGGTGGCGGGTGGGGCGGGGCCGTTGGGGCCGGTCATCGCGGGGTTGCTGGTGCGGGAGCCGGAGCGGCGTCTGTCGGCGTCGGACGCCGAGCGGATGCTGCGGGCGAGCGCCGCCGAGACCGAGACCGCCAGCGTCCCCCGCGAGAGCCTCACCCTGTCGCACACCGCGCCGACCACCGTCGTCCGGCCCCCGGCACCGGCCGCGCAGCCCGCGCCGTCGCACGCCCCCACGGTCCCGTCGGGGGTCCCGGTCCCGCCGCCCGCCCCGGAGCGCCGGCGCCGCACCGGCGTACGGGCGCTGGTGGCCGTGGTGCTGGCCGCCGCCCTCGCCGGCGGCGGGTTCTACGCCGCCGAGCACTTCGGCAGCTCCGGCGGCGCGCAGGGCGACGGGGCGCGGCCGAGCCACTCCGCGACGTCGTCGTCGCCCTCCTCGCCCTCCCCGTCCTCCCCGTCCTCCCCGTCCGTGCCGGGCCCGTCGCCCGTGCCGGCCGGCTACCACCTGGCGGAGGAACCGGACCGCGGGTTCTCGGTCCCGGTGCCCGACGGGTGGACCCGTCAGATCAGCGACGACGGCCAGCAGGTCATCTACATCGACCCGACCGGTCTGGCCGGCATGCGGATCGGCACGCTGGACTACGCGGCGAACGACCCGCTGGAGCACTTCGAGGAAGAGGAACAGCAGACCATCCCCAAGCTGGACGGCTACGAGCGGCTGCGCATGCAGAGCACCCGCTGGCGCGAGCGCCCGGCGGCCATATGGGAGTTCAGCTTCAAGGGCAAGGCCCGCGACTTCCGCGCCATCGACCTGGGCTTCGGAGAGCCCGGTGAACGCGAATTCGCCGTCTACCTCTCCGCGCCGACGGCTCAATGGGGTGATTTCCGGCCGGTCTTCGACAACGCGGTGGCCGGACTCGTCGTCCACGACTAGCACACGCCGGGGCCGGGGTGGGACCACGGCCCCGAGTCAGGGATGATGGAGGTCTCCATCCCCCGGTCGCCGAAAGCAGGCGATGAGGGAGCTTCATCTTCAGCGACGGCAGAGGGAATTCATGGGCCAGGCGCACGACACCGACCAGCGTCTCATCGCCGACCGCTACCGTCTCGGCGCCGTCCTCGGCAAGGGCGGCATGGGTACCGTCTGGCGGGCCGTCGACGAGACGCTCGGTCGCACGGTCGCCGTGAAGGAGCTGCGCTTCCCGCACAACATCGACGAGGACGAGAAGCGCCGCCTGGTGACCCGCACCCTGCGCGAGGCCAAGGCGACCGCCCGGATCCGCAACACCGGGGCCGTGACGGTCTTCGACGTCGTCGAGGAGGACGGCCGGCCCTGGATCGTCATGGAGCTGGTCGAGGGCCGCTCGCTGTCGGACGCGATCCGCGAGGACGGACCGCTCACGCCCAAGCGGGCCGCCGAGGTCGGGCTGACCGTCCTGGACGTCCTGCGGGCCGCCCACAAGGAGGGCATCCTCCACCGCGACGTGAAGCCGTCCAACGTCCTGATCGCCGACGACGGCCGCGTCGTGCTCAGTGACTTCGGCATCGCGCAGATCGACGGCGACCCGTCGGTCACCTCCACCGGCATGCTCGTCGGCGCTCCCTCGTACATCTCGCCGGAGCGGGCGCGCGGCCAGAAGCCTGGCCCGCCGGCCGACCTGTGGTCGCTGGGCGCCCTGCTGTACGCCTCGATCGAGGGCCGGCCGCCGTACGACAAGGGCTCCGCCATCGCCACGCTCACCGCGGTCATGACCGAGCCGCTGCGCACCCCGCGCAACGCCGGCCCGCTGGCCGACGCGATCCAGGGGCTGCTCAACAAGGACCCCGATCTGCGGCTGGACGACGCGGGTGTGCGCCCGCTGCTCACCGGCGTCGCCCACGCGCCGGACGTCCCGGTCGCGGAGGCCACGCGCACCATGCCGCTGCCGCCCTCCGACCCGCAGCCGACGCCCACCGACGCGCCGCCGGCCACCCGGGCCGCCGCCGCAGACCAAGCGGCCCTGCGGGCCGCCAAGGCCAAGCCGGAGCCCGAGACCACCCCGGCGACCGCGGTCACCCCGGCGACCGCGTCCGCGCCGGTACCGGTCCCCGCCCCCGCCGCCCCCCGGGTGCCGTTCCTGGCGTCGCTGGACGAGCGCCGCCGCCGCGGACTGCTCTTCGCGGCGGTCGTGGTGGCCCTCGCGCTGCTCGGGACCGGGATCGGTTTCTGGGCCGCCCAGGGCGACGACGACCCGGGCGCGAGCCAGCCCGCCGGGCCGGCCGCCTCGGCGAGCCCCAAGTCCGGTGACGACGGCGTCCAGGACGGCAAGGGCGGCGACGACCAGGGCAAGGGGAGCGAGGACGACTCCGGCAAGGGCGACGACAAGGGGAATGGGGACAACTCCGGCAAGGGGTCGGGCAGTTCGTCCTCCGGGTCCCCGGACGGCTCCGGCGGCGGGAAGGACGGCGCCGCCGCCGTTCCGGCCGGCTGGAAGACCTACACCTCGTCGGCCGGTGACTTCTCGATAGCGCTGCCCGACGGCTGGGCCACGAACAGCAAGGACAACGGCTACGGCACCGGCCGGATATTCAACTCCGGCAACCGGCCGCGTGTGCAGGTCGACTGGACCACCACGCCCGGCAAGGACGCGGCGGCCGCCTGGCGGGACCAGGAGCCGCGGTCGAGGAGCGGATACCCCGGCTACCAGCGGCTGTTCATCAAGACGGTCGACTACCGCGGTTACCGCACCACCGCCGACTGGCAGTTCACCTTCACCTCCGGCGGCACCAAGATGCGCGCGGTGAACCGGGGCTTCGTGGTGGACGACCACCACGGCTACGCGATCCTGTTCACGGCGCCCGCCGCGGACTGGGACAGCCCGAAGACCCAGGCCATGCTGGCGAGCTTCTTCAAGACCTTCAAACCGGCCAAGTGACGCCGCTCGAGCACGTATCGTGAGTCATTGCGGACTGTCCGCATCCAGAACGGATCGGATCTGACGCTTTGGGGAGGCGTCGTGGACGACTACGCGGGACGCGTACTGGCCGACCGCTACCGCCTGCCGCGGCCGCCCGCCGACGAGTTCGAACTGGTGGAGACCCGGGCCTGGGACACCTTCAGCAACCAGGAGGTGCTGATACGCCAGGTCCTGCTCCCCGAGGTCGTCAGCGCCGAGCCCGGGCCCCAGCACGGTGACGGCGGGGACACCGCCCGCCGGGCCCTGGAGGCGGCGCGGGCCGCGGCCGCGATACCCGATCACCCCCGGCTGGTGCAGGTCTTCGACATCTTCGTCGAGGACGGCAGCGTGTGGATAGTGAGCGAGCTGGTCGCCGCCCGCCCGCTGGCCGCGGTCCTCGCCGACAAGCGGCTCAGCCCGTACCGCGCCGCCGAGGTGGCCTCCGACGTGCTGACCGCCCTGCGCGTGCTGCACACGCAGGGCTGGGTCCACCGCAATGTCACCGGCGGGACCGTGCTGGTCTGCGACGACGGCCGGGCGATGCTCTCGGGCCTGGCCGTGGGCGCCGCCCAGGAAGCGCTGTGCGGGTACAACCCGGTGCCGGTGCCCGCCATGGCCGGGGGCGGTGAGGCGCCCGGCGGCAGCTGGGACGGCCCGCACTCCGCGCTGGAACTGGAGCGTGCCCGGCAGGCCCGGCTCACCGTGGTCGGCCCGGTCACCGAGCGGTGGGCCCCGGAGCAGGCCACCGAGGTCCACGAGAACTGGCAGCTCGCCCCGCCGGTCGGTCCGGCCGCCGACCTGTGGGCGCTGGGGTCCCTGCTGTTCCGCAGCGTCCAGGGGCATCCGCCGTTCCCGGAGGAGAGCACGGCGGAACTGGTCCAGCTGGTCATCGCCGAGCCGCCCGCGTACGCCGAGGAGTGCGGCCCGCTGCGGCCCGTCGTGGAGTCCCTGCTCCGCCAGGACCCCGAGGAGCGGCCCGACGCGGAGGAGCTGCGCGGCTGGCTGCGCTCGCTCGTCCGGTCCGCGCCCGAGCCGGACGTGGGGCTGAGCACGGTGCCCGTGCCCGCCGACGATCCGCACAAGCTGCCGGTCGTACGCCGCCGCGGCGAACTGGTGCGGCGCCGCAAGGCCGCCGCCGACCCCGTACCCGCCCATCCCGCCCACGGGCGCCACAAGCGCACCAAGGAGCGGCGGCAGGGGACGGCACGCGGTCCGCGCAGCCTCGGGGTCACCCTGGTCGGTCTGGTGCTGCTCCTGATGGTCGCCGCCGTGCTGTACGCGGTGCTCTTCATGCCGCGCGGCGGGACCACGGACGACCAGGGCGCGGCCGGCGCCACGCGGACCCTGCCCGCGCAGGTGCCCGGCGGCGACGAGCGGCCGCAGACGACCAAGCCGCCGGGCACCAAGGCCCCGCGGAGCACGGCCCCCGCCACGAGCGCCCCGCCGCCCACGCGGTCCGCCCCCGCGGACGCCGCCGCCACCACCGGCCTCGGCGGCGACTTCCGGCTGCGCACCGACCCGGCCGGCTTCAGCCTCGCCGTCCCCAACGGCTGGCAGCGCACGGGGAAGAACGCCGACGGGCAGGTCCGCTACACCGGCGGCGACTACCAGCTGCTCGTCGTACCCGGCCGCGACTTGGTCGCCGACAAGGGCGGCGACCCGATCGTCTACCAGAACGACGAGCCGGAGCTGGCGGGCTTCCGCGCCTCCGGGTGGTCCTCGGCCTCCGGCCTGCGCCGCCTCGACATGGGCGGGATCGCCGCCGCCGAAGGGGAGTTCAGCTGGAGCGACGGCTCCGGGCGGCAGCTGTTCGCGCGCAACCTGGTGATGATCCGCGACGGCAGGTACCACGTCGTCCTGGTCATCGGGCCGGACGGCCGGCGCGCCGACGTCAAGCGGTACTTCGAGAAGGCCGCGGAGACCTACCGCACCACCTGAGGGCGGCGCCCGGACCGGAACCGCGCGGTTCCGGCGCGCGTCGCAGAAGCCGTGGGGGCAGGGGAGTGAGCGGGAGCGGAAGCGTGCTGGCCGGACGGTACCGGCTCGGCGACGTCATCGGCCGCGGCGGCATGGGGCGGGTGTGGGAGGCCCAGGACGTCGTGCTGCGGCGCACCGTCGCCGTCAAGGAGCTGACGCTCGGCGCCCACCTCGCCGAGGACGACCGGGCCGTGCTCCAGGAGCGCATGAAGCAGGAGGCGCGCGCCGCCGCCCGGATCAACCACCCCAACGTGGTGACCGTCCACGACGTCGTGGAACAGGACGGCCGGCCCTGGATCGTCATGGAACTGGTCGACGGCCCTTCCCTGGACGAGGTGGTGCGGCGGGACGGCCCGCTGCCTCCGCGGCGGGCGGCCGCCGTGGCCGCCGCCGTGCTGGAGGCGCTGCGCGCGGCGCACGCCGCGGGGGTGCTCCACCGGGACGTGAAGCCGGCCAACGTGCTGCTCGCCCGCGACGGCCGGGTCCTGCTGACGGACTTCGGCATCGCCGTCGTCGAGGGCGACTCGGCGATCACCCGGACCGGCGAACTCGTCGGCTCCGTCGACTACCTGGCGCCCGAACGGGCCCGCGGCGGCCGTCCCGGGCCGGAGTCCGACCTGTGGTCGCTGGGCGCCACGCTCTACGCGGCGGTCGAGGGACGCTCGCCGTTCCGCCGCACCTCGCCGATCGGCACGCTGCAGGCCGTGGTGTACGAGGACCTGCCCGAACCCCGGGCCGCCGGTCCGCTGCGCCCGGTGATCGCGGCGCTGCTCGCGAAGGAGCCGGCCGCGCGGCCGGAGGCCGGGCGGTTGGCGACCACCCTCGCGGCCATCGCGGCGGATGGTCCACGGCGCCGCCGCCCCGGCGGGCGGCGCACCGCCCTCGTGGCGACCGCGGTCGCGGTGGCGCTGCTCGCGGGCACCGGAGCCGTCCTGGCGGTGGTGAAGGGGCACGGCGACGGCACCGGGGTCCCGGCGGGCTACGTGCGGGTCCACGACCCGGCGGGGTTCAGCCTGGCCGTGCCGCGCGGCTGGAAGCGGCAACTGGACGGCGACCAGATCGACTACACGCCCGACGACGGCGCGCACCGGCTGCGCATCGGCGTCGGCCGCGCGGCGCCGGGGCTCAATCCGTACATGCACCTGCTCGAACTGGAGAAGAGCGTCCGGGCGCTGCCCGACTACACCCGGGTGCGGCTGCACCAGAACACCTTCCGGGGCGGCGACGGCTGCCTGTGGGAGTTCAGCTGGACCGACTCCAAGGAGCACCCGGGCCCGCGCCGTGCCGTCGACCAGGCGTACGTCGCGGCCGACGGCACCGAGTACGCCCTCTACATGGGGGCGCCGGCCGGCGACTGGGCCGCCGCCTCCGCCGGGTTCCAGGTGGCGCTGCGGACCTGGCGACCGGAGCCGGGGAACTGACGGTGCGGCATCATGGCCCCATGACGGGCGACGGGGGGCGGCTGGTCGCCGGGCGCTACCGGATCACGGGGCGGCTCGGGCGCGGCGGCATGGGCACGGTGTGGCGGGCCGACGACGAACTGCTGGGCCGCCGGGTGGCGGTCAAGGAGTTGCACGCCGAGGGCGAGGAGGACCGCGCCCTGCGGGAGGCCCGTACGGTCGCGCAGATACGGCATCCCCACGTGATCGTCCTGTTCGACGTGGTCGAGGAGGACGGCCGCCCCTGGATCGTCATGGAACTCGTCGACGGCCGCTCGCTGGCGGAAGTCCTCGCCCAGGACGGCCCGTTGGCGCCGCGCGAGGCCGCCCGCGTCGGCGCCGCCGTCACCGGCGCGTTGCGGGCGGCGCACGAGCGCGGGGTCCTCCACCGCGACATCAAGCCCGGCAACGTCCTCGTCGAGCACGGCACCGGTCGGGTCGTGCTGACCGACTTCGGCATCGCGCGGGTGGCGGGCGCGACCACGCTGACCAAGGCCGGGGACTTCGTGGGCTCTCCCGAGTACACCGCCCCCGAGCGCATGTCCGGGCAGGCCGCCGGGCCCGCCTCCGACCTGTGGTCGGTGGGCGTCCTGCTGTGCGCGGCCGTCGTCGGGCGGTCGCCGTTCCGCCGTGACTCGCTGGGGGAGGTGCTGCACGCCGTCGTCTTCGACGAGATCCGGCCGCCGGAGCGGACCGGGCCGCTGCTGCCGGTGGTCGAGGCGCTGCTGCGCCGCGAGCCCGGGCGGCGGCCGACCGCGGAGGAGACCGAGACCCTGCTCGCCGCCTACGCCGAGACCGGTGTGCCGCCCACCGCGGTGCCCGCGCCGGCGCCCGTCCCGGAGACGGAGCGGCAGGACGCGCCGCTTCCGCGGGCCCGGCGCAGGCGGGCCCCGCTCACGGCCGCGCTGGGCGTGGCGGTGCTGGCGGGGGCCGGCGTCGCGGCGGCGTCCCTGCTGCCGCACGGGGGATCGCCGGGGGACGGCGCCTCCCCGGTCCGCACCGTCGCCAGCAGCGGCAAGGGCACGCACGCCACCCCGTCCGCCTCGTCCACACCGGCCTCCCCGGCGCCGTCCGCCTCGGCGCTCCCCGCGGGCTTCCGCACGGTCGACGACCCCGCCGGTTTCTCGCTCGCCCTGCCGGAGGGCTTCCGGCGCTCCCTGGAACCGCCGCGGATCTTCTACTACTCCGCCGGCGAGGAGTTCCGCGTCGGCATCCGCAGCCGGCCGCCGGACGCCCGCGGCCCCGAGGCGGTCATGCGGGCCCAGGACGCCTCCGGCCCGGCGGCGTACCGGGGCTACCGGGACGGCTTCGTCACCCCCACCACGCAGAACGGGCACCCGGCCGCGCTGTGGCAGTTCACCTGGGACGGCTTCACGCCCGGCGAGCCGCGCCGCACCTTCGACCTGTGCTGGGAGGAGGACGGCCGCCAGTACGACCTGTGGGTCTCCTCGCCCCTGCAGCTGGCCGAGCGGGGACGGGACTACTTCGACACCGCCCGCGTCACCTTCCGCACCGGATGACGTCCCGGCACGGAGGGACCGGGGACGGGTCGCGGCGTTCCTGCCAGCTTTTGCTGGCGTAATTGTGAAAACTGGCTACTGACGGGTATGCACGCGGTGTCACCCCGTCGTACGCTCCCGCCATGACGGACTCTCCTACTGCCGGTAACGGCAATCCGGTCGCCCCCTCCGGCACCAGGACCGCCGCGGACGTGGTGACACCGGACCTCGTGGCGCGGCTGACGCGGGGCGTCGCCGGCAGCGGCCGGACCGTGAACCACACGCCGCTGACCGGCGAGAAGCTGGCGGAGCTCCCCGAGTCGACGCCGGAGGACGTGGCGGCGGCCTACGAGCGGGCGCGGGAGGCGCAGCAGGCGTGGGCGGCGACGCCGGTGCGCCGCCGCGCCGCGGTGCTGCTGCGCTTCCACGACCTCGTACTGGCCCGCCAGTCCGAGGTGCTGGACCTGATCCAGCTGGAGACCGGCAAGACGCGGCTGCACGCGCACGAGGAGGTGCTCGCGGTCGCCGTCGCGGCGCGGCACTACGGCGTCAAGGCCCCGTCGTACCTGAGGCCCAAGCGGCACACCGGCGCCATCCCGGCCCTCACCAAGGTGCGGGAGCTGCGGCACCCGCGCGGTGTCGTCGGCCAGATCGCGCCGTGGAACTACCCCCTCGAACTCTCCATCGGCGACGCGCTGCCCGCCTTCGCCGCCGGCAACGCCGTGGTGATGAAGCCCGACACCGAGACCGCGCTGACCGCCCTGTGGGCGCGCGAGCAGCTGATCGAGGCCGGACTGCCCGCCGACGTCTGGCAGGTCGTCATCGGCGAGGGCCCGGTCGTCGGCCCGGCGGTCGTGGAGCACGCCGACTACGTGTCCTTCACCGGCTCCACCCGTACCGGCCGGGACGTGGCCACGCGTGCCGCGGCCCGCCTGATCGGCGCCTCCCTCGAACTCGGCGGCAAGAACGCCCTGCTGGTGCTGGAGGACGCCGACCTCGACAAGGCGGCCGAGGGCGCGGTCCGCGCCTGCTTCTCCTCGGCGGGCCAGCTGTGCATCTCCATCGAGCGGCTCTTCGTCCACGCGTCCGTCGCCGACGCCTTCCTGGAGCGCTTCACCGCGCGCGCCGGGGCCCTCAAGCTCGGCACCGCCCTCGCCTACGGCGCCGGGATGGGGTCGCTGGCCGGCGAGCGCCAGCTGGAGACCGTCACCCGGCACGTGGAGGAGGCCGTCGCCAAGGGCGCCACCGTCCTCACCGGCGGCAGGGCCCGGCCCGACGTCGGCCCGTACTTCTTCGAGCCGACCGTCCTGGACGGCGTCGAGCCGCCGATGGCCGTGTGCGCGGAGGAGACCTTCGGCCCGGTGGTGTCCGTGTACCGCTTCACCGACGAGGACGAGGCGGTCGAGCGCGCCAACGCGACGCCGTACGGCCTCAATTCCAGCGTCTGGACCAAGGACACGCGCCGCGGCGCCCGCATCGCCGCGCGTCTGCGCAGCGGCACCGTCAACGTCAACGAGGGCTACGCGCCGGCGTACGGCAGCGTGCAGTCACCGATGGGCGGCATGAAGGACTCCGGGCTCGGCCGCAGGCACGGCTCCGAGGGCATCCTCAAGTACACCGAGGCGCAGACGGTGGCGACGCAGCGCCTGCTGCCGATGGCCCCGTCGCTGGGCATGGACGACGCGGCGTACGCGGCCTTCATGAGCCGCAGTCTCCGGGTGATGAAGGCGCTGAGGCTCCGCTGATGGAGGGGGAGCGGATGTCCTACGACTACGACGTGATCGTGATCGGGTCCGGCTTCGGCGGATCCGTGTCGGCGCTGCGCCTGACGGAGAAGGGCTACACGGTCGGCGTCCTGGAGGCCGGCCGCCGCTGGACCCGGGAGTCGCTGCCGAAGAACTCCTGGCACATCAAGGACTACCTGTGGGCCCCGGCGCTCGGCCTGTACGGGATCCAGCGCATCCACCTGCTCGACAACGTCATGATCCTGGCCGGCGCGGGGGTCGGCGGCGGTTCGCTCAACTACGCCAACACCCTCTACGTCCCGCCGAAGGCCTTCTTCGAGGACCGCCAGTGGGGCCACATCACCGACTGGCAGGAGGAACTGGCCCCCCACTACGACCAGGCCAAGCGCATGCTCGGCGTGCGGCTCAACCCGACCATGACCCCCTCGGACGTCCACCTGAAGGCGACCGCCGAGCGGATGGGCGTCGGCGACTCCTTCCACATGGCCCCGGTCGGCGTGTTCTTCGGCGACGGCCAGGACGCCTCGGGCGACGCCAAGGCAACGCCCGGGGGCGAGGTGCCCGACCCGTACTTCGGCGGCGCCGGCCCCGCCCGGCGGGCCTGCACGGAGTGCGGGGAGTGCATGACCGGCTGCCGCCACGGCGCCAAGAACACCCTCAACGAGAACTACCTCCACCTCGCCGAGAAGGCGGGCGCCGAGATCCACGCGATGACCACCGTCACCGGGCTGTCGGAGAACGCCGAGGGCGGCTACGACGTCACCGTCGTGCCCACCGACCGCCGGCGCAAGGCGAAGCCGCGCGTGCTGCGTGCCGGGCACGTGGTCGTCGCCGCCGGCACCTACGGCACCCAGACGCTGCTGCACCGCATGCGCGACGCGGGCCGGCTGCCCGGCCTGTCCGCGCGGCTCGGCGAGCTGACCCGCACCAACTCCGAGGCGCTGGTGGGCGCGCAGACCGACAGCCGCCGCTACCGCCGTCGCACCGGCGAGCAGCGGGTGGACTTCACACGGGGCGTGGCCATCACGTCCTCGATCCACCCCGACGAGAACACCCACATCGAGCCGGTCCGCTACGGCAAGGGCTCCAACTCGATGGGCGGCCTGTCCATCCTGCAGGTCCCGCACGGCACGCGGCTGCCGCGCGGGCTGGCCTACCTGGCGCATTGCGCGCGCCACCCGGTCCTGCTGATGCGGTCGCTGTCCAACCGCCGCTGGTCCGAGCGCACCATCATCGGCCTGGTCATGCAGTCCCTGGACAACTCGCTGACCACCTACCGCAAGCCCAAGGGCCTGGGGAAGGGACTGCTCACCGCCCGGCAGGGGCACGGCGCGCCCAACCCCTCCTTCATCCCCGAGGGCGCCGAGGCCGCGCGCCTGCTGGCCGAGGAGATCAACGGCTTCGCGGGAAGCAACGTCGGCGAGTTGATGGGCACGCCGCTCACCGCCCACTTCCTGGGCGGCTGCGTGATCGGCGAGGACGCCGGGCACGGCGTGATCGACCCGTACCACCGGCTGTTCGGGCACCCGGGCATCCACGTGGTGGACGGCGCCGCGGTCTCCGCCAACCTGGGGGTCAACCCCTCGCTCACCATCACCGCGCAGGCCGAACGCGCCATGTCCCTGTGGCCCAACAAGGGCGACGCCGACCCGCGTCCGGCCCAGGGGGAGGCCTACCGGCGCGTCGCCGCGGTCGAGCCCAAGCACCCGGTCGTCCCGGCGGACGCCTTCGGCGCCCTGCGGCTGCCGGTGCTGCCCGTCCCGCCGGTCCCGCCCAAGGCCTGATCCCGCCGGACGCCGAGGGGGCCGCACCCGTCCGGGACGCGGCACCCTCGGCCGTGCTCCGTACGGGTTCCGGACCGTGCGGGGGGCGCGGTGCGGGGTCCGACTCACTCGATCGAGGGTCGGATACCTGCTCAAGTGCCGCGAAATGAGTAGTGTGTTCCTCGCAGAGCGGCCGGTCCCGGGCGTCCCCGGAACCGACCGCCACTTTGAGTCGTGACCGGGCTGCTGTCCCCTGCTGTCCGGTCACTGGATCACCGGAGCGAGGTCCCACGGCGCGGCCGCATTGCTTCCACTCGCGCGGGCGCGCCTCATCGCTCCGGTGGCACCCCGCCCAGCTGCGTCTGAGCGGTGTCCACGCGTGGTGTTCGACGTCCTTGCTTCCCTGGCCCGGGGTGACCGCGCCTGGCTGGCACGGACACCGGATTCAACGAAGGCGTCCGTAGGCGGTCACGTGCCGTACGGGTGATGCCCCCCGAACGGGTCACAGGGCCGGTGCCACGGGGGTTTCAGACCCGTCCGCGGCACAGTTCCAGCAGGGTCATGGCGAGGGTGGTGCCGGGCTTGCCGAGCCGGTCGCTGTAGCGGCGCAGGATGTCCATCTCACGGGAGAGGTGCACCCGGCGGCCGCCGGACTCGATGCGGGCGCGCTGGATGCCGGCCGAGACCGTCATGCGTTCCCCCACCAGCGCGATGATCCTCGCGTCGAGGTCGTCGATGCGCTCGCGGGCGTCCGCGATGACGGCGGCGGGGTCGGTGGCGGGGGCGTCGGCGGGGCCGGTCGTCCGCTGTGCTGCCGGGGTGCCGCTCATGGGGGTTCCTCCTCGGGGGCCGGGCCCCCGGGCCGCACGGGGCGGGAAACGCCAGGCGCCCCGGGCCGTGTGGCCCGGGGCGCCTGGTGACGTCTGGTTGCGTTTCCTCGCTCAGACAGCACGACCATGGCAGCCGGACCAGCCGGTGCCATAGGTAAACGCGAAGCGCGTGCCGTGGAGCATGCGGCACAGTGTGCGCCCTCGGGCCGGGGAAGTAAAGCCGTGGGCCCCGGTAGACTCGGTGGGGACCCCACGTTCGACACCGCCGGAAGGCCCACCGTGGCATCAGCGACCCCAGCCGCCCCCGACACCGTCCTCGTCGTTGACTTCGGGGCGCAGTACGCCCAGCTCATCGCCCGCCGCGTCCGCGAGGCCCGGGTCTACAGCGAGATCGTGCCGAGCACGATGCCGGTCGAGGAGATGCTGGCCAAGCGGCCCGCGGCGATCATCCTGTCGGGCGGCCCGTCGTCCGTGTACGCCGAGCACGCCCCGCGGCTGGACCGCGCCCTGTTCGAGGCGGGCGTCCCCGTCTTCGGCATGTGCTACGGCTTCCAGTTGATGGCGATCACCCTCGGCGGCACCGTCGACAACACCGGGTCGCGCGAGTACGGCCGTACCCCGCTGCACGTCGGCAAGACCGGCTCCACGCTCTTCGAGGGCACCCCGGCCGAGCAGTCGGTGTGGATGTCGCACGGCGACACCTGTTCCGCCGCCCCCGAGGGCTTCATCGTCTCCGCCTCCACCGACCTGGTGCCGGTGGCCGCGTTCGAGAACGACGAGAAGAAGCTCTACGGCGTCCAGTACCACCCCGAGGTCCTGCACTCCGACCACGGCCAGCAGGTGCTCGAGCACTTCCTCTACCGCGGCGCGGGCATCGCCCCCGACTGGACCACGCACAACGTGGTCGAGGAGCAGGTGGCCGCGATCCGCGCCCAGGTCGGCGACAAGCGCGCCATCTGCGGCCTCTCCGGCGGCGTGGACTCCGCGGTCGCCGCGGCCCTGGTCAACAAGGCCATCGGGGAGAAGCTGACCTGCGTCTACGTGGACCACGGCCTGATGCGCAAGGGCGAGTCCGAGCAGGTCGAGAAGGACTTCGTGGCGGCCACCGGCGTGCAGCTGAAGGTCGTCGACGCGCAGGAGCGCTTCCTGACCGCGCTCGCCGGGGTCTCCGACCCCGAGGAGAAGCGCAAGATCATCGGCCGGGAGTTCATCCGGGTCTTCGAGCAGGCCGCGAGCGAGATCGTCGCCGAGGCCGGCGCGCACGGCGAGTCGGTGGAGTTCCTGGTGCAGGGCACCCTCTACCCGGACGTGGTGGAGTCCGGCGGCGGCAGCGGTACCGCCAACATCAAGTCCCACCACAACGTGGGCGGCCTCCCCGAGGACCTGCAGTTCCAGCTCGTCGAGCCGCTGCGCAAGCTGTTCAAGGACGAGGTCCGCATGGTCGGCCAGGAGCTCGGCCTGCCCGAGGAGATCGTCCAGCGGCAGCCCTTCCCGGGACCGGGCCTGGGCATCCGCATCGTCGGCGAGGTCACCAAGGAGCGCCTGGACCTGCTGCGCGACGCCGACGCGATCGCCCGCGAGGAGCTGACCGCCGCCGGTCTCGACCGCGACATCTGGCAGTGCCCGGTGGTCCTCCTCGCCGACGTCCGCTCGGTGGGCGTGCAGGGCGACGGCCGCACCTACGGTCACCCCATCGTGCTGCGCCCGGTCTCCAGCGAGGACGCCATGACCGCGGACTGGTCGCGGCTGCCGTACGAGGTGCTGGCCCGGATCTCCACCCGGATCACCAACGAGGTGGCCGACGTCAACCGCGTCGTGCTGGACGTCACCAGCAAGCCCCCGGGCACCATCGAGTGGGAGTAGCCCCGTAGAGGCCGCGCGGCCTCTGCGTGGGGCAGGCTTGGGGCGATACCGGGGAAACCTGGTATCGCCCCTGTTCATCTGCGGTACCTCGGGGTAACTTCCGCGCCATGACCGACACCGTGCCGCAGCCCGTACCGCCCGATCGGCTGCATTTCGCCCTCCCGCCCACCTTCGAGGACCCGGCGGAGGAACGCCGCCACCGCAAGGAGCGGCTGGTGGCGGCGCTGCGGGCGTTCGCGGAGCTGGGGTTCGAGGACGGGGTGTCGGGGCACATCACCGTGCGCGATCCGGATCTGCCGGACCACTACTGGGTGAACCCCTTCGGGGTGCCGTTCCGGCACCTCGCCGTGGGCGAGCTGATCCTGGTCAACCAGTACGGCGCCGTCGTCGAGGGCCGGCACCACGTCAACCAGGCGGCCTTCACCATCCACGCCCATGTGCACACCGCACGGCCCGACGCGACGGCCGTCGTCCACAGCCATTCCACCTACGGCCGGGCGCTGGCCGCGCTGGGGGAGCGGCTGGAGCCGATCACCCAGGACGCCTGCGCCTTCTACGAGGACCACGCCCTGTTCGACGCCTACACCGGGGTCGTCGTGGACGAGGCGCAGGCGCGGCGCATCGCGGTGGTCCTGGGAGCGCACAAGGCGGTCGTGCTGCGCAACCACGGGCTCCTGACGGTCGGCGAGACCGTGGACGCGGCGGCGTGGTGGTTCATGACGATGGAGAAGTCCTGCCAGGTGCAGCTGAGCGCGAAGGCGGCGGGCAAGCCGGTGTGGATCGCGCACGAGGACGCGATCGCCACGCGTGAGCAACTGGGACACGATCTGGTCGCCTGGATCAACTACCAGCCCACCTATGAGCGGATAGCCCGCGATAATCCAGAGCTTTTTGATTGAACGACGGCCGCTTCGCCTACGTATCTCCCAGGGCGCTCCTGGAGAATCGGTCCGGGAGGGGGTCCACGGCAGGTGTGTGCGAGAGGGCGGACGGCATGAGCGTGACGGGCATAACGGGCATGAGCGGAACGAGAGACACGGAGCGGTACCCCAGTCAGGGACCGTGGCGGGACACGGCACGGCGTTACGCCCTGCTGCCGCTGCGCATCTTCCTCGGCGTGACCTTCGTCTACGCCGGCTTCGACAAACTGCTGTCCGACACCTTCTTCACCGACGGCGCCCCGGGCTCGCTCGTCGGCACCCTCAACGGGGTCCGCGGCACCGCCGCCATCCCGGCCATGATCGACCTGGCCCTGAAGAACCCGCACGGCTTCGGCTACGCCATCGCCTTCGGTGAGATCGCCGTCGGCATCGGCACGCTGCTCGGCCTGCTCAGCCGGATCGCCGCCCTCGGCGGCGCGCTGATCTCGCTCAGCCTGTGGCTCACGATGAGCTGGTCCACGCAGCCGTACTACTACGGCAACGACCTGGCCTACCTGATGGCCTGGCTGCCGCTGGTCCTCGCCGGCGCCCCGCTACTGTCCGTCGACGCGATGATCGCCGGACGCCGCGGCCGGGGACGGCGCGGCCTGGCCTGAGCGCCGGGCGCTCCGCCCCCGGAGCATCCGGGAGGTGACCGCGCCGAGCGCCGCGAGCCCCAGACCCGTACAGGTCAGGGGCACCGCGGCGTGCGGGGACAGCGACACCTCGCCGGCGGCGTCGAGCAGGAACACCGCGGCCAGTCCCAGCAGGACCAGGCCGGTCAGGAGCGCCGAGGGCGCGAACCGATGCCGCCTCACGGGAACTGCACCACCTTCACCTGTCCGACGCCCACTTCCACGTCGAGTTCCACCGTGCCCGCGGACTTCCGGCCGTCCACCGGGTCCAGGGTCACCTTCCGGTCGAGCCCGGGCTGGACGTCGATGTCCTTCTCCTTCTCGCCGGGCAACTGCACGTCGCCCACGCCCACCTGGACGTGCATCCGCAGCGTGACGTCCTCCGGGATCCTGACCACCAGCTGTCCCGCCCCGACCTCGGCCCGCGTCGTGACGGTCCGCCCGCCCGGCTGGAGCCTGGACAGGTCCAGCGTCGCCCGGCCCGTGCCCAGCTCGTACGAGTCCTGCACCGCCGAGAGCGTGGTGGGCGTCCAGGTGCGCTGCTTCCAGTCGGTGCCGACCGACCGGGGCAGCGTCGTGGAGCCCACCAGCAGCGCGGCGGTCAGCAGCACCGCGAAGACGGTGCCGCCGCCGAGCCGCCCCCACCAGGTGCTCACCACGAAGCCCAGGCCGAAGACGGCCAGCGCCGAACCGAGGCCGATCTGCACGCCGGTGGCCAGCGGCTGGGACGACCAGGACGCGGCCAGGCCGGCCGCGGCCGCCGCCGTCGCCGCGAAGAACACGAGCACGCCCAGCCAGGCGCCCTCGCGCCGCACCGCCCGGCGCCGGTCCCGCCACTCGCGGCGGTCGCGCTCCACGTCCGCGGGACCGTCGTCCGGCCCCCACAGGTAGCCGCCCGGCCCCGGCACCGGGGGCGCGTCCTCGACCGAGGTCTCCTTCCACCACGCCGCCGTGGCGGGCTGCGGCGGCGGCTGGGTCGGCGGTGGCGCGACCGGCTGCGCGGGCGCCTCGGTCGCCTGGCGCCGGTGCACCGACCAGTACACGGCACCGGCGAACGCCGCCAGCAGCCCCAGCGAGAAGGCCAGGTTCCCGCCGCTGCCCAGCATCGACAGGAACAGCCCGCAGCCGACCAGCGCGACCAGCACCGCCGTCAGCGCGGTCCCCTCCACCCGGCCGGACAGCAGCCGGTGCGCCTCGCTCTCGGTCTCCCCCTCCAGCGGGACGAGCAGCCACGCCAAGCCGTAGGCCACCAGCCCGAGGCCACCGGTGAGCGCCAGCACGCCGAGCACGATCCGGAAGACCACCGGGTCGATGTCGAAGTACCGTCCCGCGCCCTGGCAGACGCCGGCGACCACCTTCCGTTCGCGGCAGCGCGCCAGCCGCCGGCCCGGCGGTGCCCCGGCCGCCTCCGTCTCCGTGTGCTGCTCCGTCATGGCTCCATGGTGGCGTGCCGGGACGTGTGCCGGTATCCGGAACGACCCTGACCCCGCATGGGGGCCAACCCTGATACCCACCGTGCGCGAAACGTGTGACGATCGGGACATGCCAGCCGCCGGACCACCGACCAGCCCACCCAACGGGGCGTCGTACTTCGCGCCGCCGGACCCGGCCGGATCCCCGGTCCGCAAGCTCTACCGCAGCTCCGAGGGCCGGATGATCGGCGGCGTCGCCCGGGGGCTGGCCGGACACCTCGGACTGCCCGTGGCCTGGGTGCGCGTCGTCTTCGTCGTCCTGGCCACCATCCAGGGCCTGGGCATCCTGCTGTACGCGGTCTTCTGGTTCGTGGTGCCGCTCGGCGTCGGCGGGGTGGTCGAGGCCAAGGAGCCGCGCGACGCCCGCTCCTGGCTCGCCGGACGCAGGCCCGACCGGGGCCAGATCGTCGCGCTCATCGCACTCGCCATCGGCCTCGGCATCCTGCTGGACAACCTCAACCTCGGCAGGGCCAACGCCTACGTCTGGCCGCTGCTGCTGATCGGGCTAGGCGTCGCCCTGGTGTGGCGGCAGGCCGACAACGCCCGCCGGGCCCGCTGGGCCGAGCTGAGCCGCCGCAGGAGGCTGCTGCCGTTCGCGCGCGGCGCCGCCGGGGTGATCCTCGTCGGCGTGGGCGTGACCGGTTTCCTCGTGGTGCAGGGCTCGGTCAGCCACCTGGGCACCATCCTCCAGGCCGCGCTCGCCGTCCTGGTCGGCGTGGCGCTGATCGCCGGACCGTACCTCGTGCGCATGACCCAGGACCTGTCGGCCGAGCGGCTGGCCCGCATCCGCGCGCAGGAGCGGGCCGAGGTCGCCGCACACGTCCACGACTCCGTGCTGCACACCCTGACCCTCATCCAGCGGCACGCCGAGGACCCGCGCGAGGTCGCGCGGCTGGCCCGCGCGCAGGAACGCGAGCTGCGGGCCTGGCTCTACCGGCCCGAGGGCAACGGCAAGGAGGACGAGCCGGCCACCCTCGCCGAGGCGGTGCGCCGTGCCGCGGCCGAGGTGGAGGACGCGCACGGCGTCCCCGTCGAAGTGGTGTGCGTGGGCGACTGCCCGCTCGACGAAGGCCTGGTGGCGCAGATGCAGGCGGCCCGCGAGGCCATGGTCAACGCCGCCAAGTACGGTGGGGACGAACCCGTGCAGGTGTACGCGGAGGTCGAGGAGAGCAGGGTCTTCGTGTCGGTCCGCGACCGCGGACCCGGCTTCGACCTCGACGACGTACCGTCGGACAGGATGGGCGTCCGGGAGTCCATCATCGGCCGGATGCGGCGCAACGGCGGCGAGGCGCGGCTGCGCTCCGCGCCGGGCGGGGGGACGGAAGTGGAGCTGGAGATGGACAGGGCCCAGGGACCAGGGAGGTCGTCATGAGCACGGAACGACGCGTGAGGGTCGTCCTCGTCGACGACCACCGGATGTTCCGCACCGGGGTGCAGGCCGAGATCGGCGAGACCGAGCGGACCGGGGTCGACGTGGTCGGCGAGGCCGCCGACGTGGACCAGGCGGTCTCCGTGATCACCGCGACGCGGCCCGGTGTCGTCCTGCTCGACGTCCACCTGCCGGGCGGCGGCGGGGTCGAGGTCCTCAAGCGCTGCGCCGGTCTCATGGCCGACGCCGAACACCCCGTGCGCTTCCTGGCGTTGTCGGTCTCCGACGCCGCCGAGGACGTCATCGGGGTGATCCGCGGCGGCGCCCGCGGCTACGTCACCAAGACCATCACCGGCCCCGACCTGGTCAGTTCGGTCTTCCGGGTCGCCGACGGCGACGCCGTCTTCTCGCCCCGGCTGGCCGGCTTCGTCCTGGACGCCTTCGCCTCCACCGACGCCCCGCCGGTCGACGAGGACCTGGACCGGCTGACCCAGCGTGAGCGCGAGGTGCTGCGGCTGATCGCGCGCGGCTACGCGTACAAGGAAGTCGCCAAGCAGCTCTACATCTCGGTGAAGACGGTCGAGTCGCACGTCTCGGCGGTGCTGCGCAAGCTGCAGCTCAGCAACCGGCACGAACTCACCCGCTGGGCGACCGCGCGCCGGCTGGTCTGAGGGCCCGCGGCGCGGGCGTCACGCCGGACGCGCGGCGCCCGCGAAGGGCATCTGGTCGACCGGGGCGAGTTTGACGACGTCACCGGTGCGGGGGGCGTGGATCATCATGCCGTTGCCCACGTAGAGGCCGACGTGGCTGATCCCCGAGTAGAAGAACACCAGGTCGCCGGGCTCCAGTTGGGATCGGGAGATCCGGGTGCCCGCGTTGATCTGGGTGTACGTCGTGCGCGGCAGGGAGACCCCGGCCGACCGCCAGGCGGCCTGCGTGAAGCCCGAGCAGTCGTACGCCGAGGGCCCGGTGGCGCCCCAGACGTAGGGCAGGCCGAGGGAGTCGTAGGCGAAGGAGACGGCACGGGCGGCGCGTGCGTTGGGGGCGGCCGCGGGCGCCAGCCCGGCGCGGGAGCCGGTGGCGCCGCGGCCGGCGCGGGCCGGGTCGGCGGAACCGTGGCCCCCGGAGGACAGCACCTCGGCGCGCTGGGCGGCGGTGAGACGGCCGAGCAGTTGCCGCGCGGAGGCCAGGCGCTGCTCCACGGTGTGCTTGTGGCGGGCGAGTTCGGCGCGGGTGCCGCGCAGTTCCGCCAGCTCGCCCTCGGTCTCGGTGCGCAACTGCTCGATGCCCCGCCGCTGGGCCGACAGGGCGCGCAGCGCGGCGTTCTGGCGGCTGCTCATCCGGTCCAGCATCCCGGCGCGCTCCAGGTAGTCGCCGGGGGAGGAGGCGAGGGCCAGCTGGACGGCGGGGTCGATGCCGCCGCTGCGGTACTGGGCGGTGGCGAGGGAGCCGAGGCCGTCGCGGGTGACGTTGAGCCGCTCGGTCCTGCGGGCGAGTTCGTCCTGGAGGCGCTCGATCCGCCCGGTGGCCGTGTCCGCCTTCTCCTTCGCTCCGTTGTACCGCTCGGTGGCCTGCTCGGCCTCCTCGTACAGCCGGTCCACCCGGGCCCTGGCCTCGTCCGTGGTCAGCCGGGGTTCGGCGTGCCCGGCCTCCCCGAACACCGTCACGGAGGCCGCGCCCGCCAGGGCGAGACCGGCTGCGGTGCGCGCGGTCGTGCCTGCCAGGCCGCGTTCCCTGGGCCTTCTGTGCGACGCCACGCGCCGTCACTCCTTCCGGGCTGTCCGTACGCCCCCCTGCGGTCCGGCGGCGGGCGGACGGGGAGCCGTCCACCGCCGGACCTTCGGCGGGGGCGGCCGTGCCGGGGACGGGGTCCTCGCGGCAGTGGGGATCGGCCACCTGGGGCAGGACGCTAAACCTGGACGTCGTGAGCGGGCTCCGGACTGTGCGGGACTGGTCCGATTCGGCCGCGGACTGCCCGCGGATGACCGCTGTTCGACGGGTGACCTGGTCACTTGCGGTCCGGCCGTGACCGATATGACGGAAGAGGGCGACCTCGGTGCCGAGTGCTGGTATGAGCCTGACTAGGGTCCTGAGCCATGGACGTACTCATCAACCTGATCGTCGGCCTGCACATCATCGGCATCGCCGCGCTGCTGGGCGGCTTCCTCACCCAGATGAAGGCCATGGGCCGCGGCGAGGCCCGGTTCGTGCCGGGCATGCTGCACGGCGCGCTGACCATGCTGGTCACGGGCGCGCTGCTGGTCGGCCTCAACCAGGCCGACGACCAGCCGGTCAACAACATCAAGATCGGCGTGAAGCTGGCGATCCTGGTGGTGATCCTCGGCCTGGTCTACGTCAAGCGGGACGAGGAGAAGGTGCCGGCGGCGGCCTTCGGCACCGTGGGTGCGCTGACCACCGCCAACATCTTCATCGCGGTGCTGTGGACCTGAGCCCGGCCGAGGGGACGGGCCGGGCGGGGGCTCAGGCCATCCGGGCGTAGCCGTAGATCGGCATCTCCGTGATCGGGGCGATCTTCACCACGCTCCCGGTGTGGGGGGCGTGGATCATCTGGCCGCCGCCGATGTAGAGGCCGACGTGGGTGACGTCCGAGTAGAAGAAGACCAGGTCGCCGGGTTGCAGCTGGTCGGCGGTGACGCGGCTGCCGAAGTCGACCTGGTCGTAGGTGACGCGGGGGATCGAGACGCCCGCGGCGCCCCAGGCGGCCTGGGTCAGGCCCGAGCAGTCGTAGGAGTTGGGGCCGGTGGCCCCGTACACGTACGGCTTGCCCAACTGGGCGCGCGCGAACTCGATCGCCTTGGCCGCCTTGGCGGCGTAGGTGCCGGACACCGGGGCCGTCGAGCCCGACTCCCCGGCCGCCTCCTGCGCGGCTTTCTCCTTGGCGGCGATCTCCGCGGCCTTCGCGGCGGCCTCCTCCTGCCGCTTCTTCTCCAGCGCCGCCAGCCGCGCCTTCTCCTGGGCGGTGAGGCTGTTCAGCAGCTTCTGCGCCGCGGCGAGCTTCTGCTTGACCGTGGTCTTCTCCGCGTTCAGCCGCTGCTGCGCGTCGGTCAGCTTCTGCAGGCTCTCGACGGCCTCGGCGCGCTTGGCCGTCGTCTCGGCCTGCTCGGAGCGGAAGGTCTCCAGCGCGTGCTCCTGGCGGTCGGACAGGCGGTCCATCAGGTGCGCCTGGTCCAGGAACTGCTGCGGGTCGGAGGTGAGCAGGAAGCTCGTCGTCCCGTCCAGGCCGCCGCCCCGGTACTGCGCCGCGGCGTACTCGCCGATGGTGCGGCGGGCGGAGTTGAGCGTCTCGGTCCTGCGGGCCACCTGGTCCAGCAGCGCGTCGGCGCGCGCCCGCTGCTGCTCGGTCTGCTCCTTGGCGCCGTTGTAGCGCTCGGTGGCGGCCTCGGCCTGGTGGTGGAGCTTGTCGACCTGGGCCTTGACCTCGGTGATGGAGGGCTTGTCGGGTGAGGCGGGCGCCGCGCTCGCGCTCTCGCCGAAGAGGGTGACGGTCGCCAGTGCGGCGGTCGTGAGCCCCACCGCGGCCCTGGGGCCGGGGACGGTCAGCGCGCGCGGGCGCGGCTTGCGGTGCGTCGCCAAGTCAGGCGGCTCCTTCCGTGGACCGCCTACCGGGTTAGCTGTCGGGTTCGGGCTTCGGAAGGCCGCCCTACGGGCCGTGCGGGCGCGCTGCGCTCGTACGGACCGATTCACCCCAAGGTCGTGGGTCCCCGGCTCCGGCGGTCGCCGGACTCAGCGGAGGCGGCCCGTGACGGCACGGTCGCCGCCGCATGGAGCGGACCGCCTGATGCGGCACGGTAGTCAACTGCGGGGGTCCGTGGGAACCCTGGTGTTCGAATTGTCCGCAATCATTTCGTGACCTTCACCATGCGGGGCCGCCGCGGGCGGCGACGGGCCGTGCCGCGGAGGGTGCGGACGCGGGCTCGGGCTCGGGCAAGCGGCGCACCGCTGTCCGTCCCACGGCCTAGACTCGGGAGGCGATGAGCAGCCTCTTTGACGACAGCTTCCTGGCCGGCCTCGAACCGAGGGAGGAGGAGCCCCCGCCGCCTCCCGAGGACGAGCCCGACACGGCTACCGACGACCTCTTCGAGGGGCGCTTCGACGCGCCCGTCGACCGGGACGCGTACTACCGGGACGGCGCCCCCCGCCCGGTCGTCGACCCGACCGCGCTGCTGGAGGGGCTCAACGAGCAGCAGCGTGCCGCCGTCGAGCACACCGGCTCCCCGCTGCTCATCGTCGCCGGCGCCGGCTCCGGCAAGACCCGGGTGCTCACCCACCGCATCGCGTACCTGCTGGGTGCCCGCAAGGTGCACCCCGGCCAGATCCTGGCGATCACCTTCACCAACAAGGCCGCCGGGGAGATGAAGGAGCGCGTCGAGCAGCTGGTCGGCCCGCGCGCCAATGTGATGTGGGTCTCCACCTTCCACAGCGCGTGCGTCCGCATCCTGCGCCGGGAGTCCAAGAGGCTCGGCTTCACCTCCAGCTTCTCGATCTACGACGCGGCCGACTCCAAGCGGCTGATGGCCCTGGTCTGCCGCGACCTGGACCTGGACCCCAAGCAGTTCCCGCCGAAGTCCTTCAGCGCCAAGGTCTCCAACCTCAAGAACGAGCTCATCGACGAGGAGACCTTCGCCGACCAGGCCGAGAACCCCTTCGAGAAGAAGCTCGCCGAGGCCTACGCGATGTACCAGTCGCGGTTGCGCGAGGCCAACGCGCTCGACTTCGACGACATCATCATGACCACGGTCAACCTGCTCCAGGCCTTCCCGGACGTCGCCGAGCACTACCGGCGCCGGTTCCGGCACGTCCTGGTCGACGAGTACCAGGACACCAACCACGCCCAGTACACCCTGGTGCGCGAGCTGGTCGGGACCGGTGACGCGGAGGAGGGCGGCGAGGGGCCCGCCGAGCTGTGCGTGGTCGGTGACGCCGACCAGAGCATCTACGCCTTCCGCGGCGCCACGATCCGCAACATCCTCCAGTTCGAGGAGGACTACCCGCAGGCCCGCACGATCCTGCTGGAGCAGAACTACCGCTCCACCCAGAACATCCTGACCGCCGCCAACGCCGTCATCGAGCGCAACGCCTCCCGCCGCCCCAAGAACCTGTGGACGGAGGCCGGCCAGGGCCCCGTCATCACCGGCTACGTCGCCGACCAGGAGCACGACGAGGCGCAGTTCATCGCCGACGAGATCGACCGGCTCACCGACGCCGGCGACGCCCGCCCCGGCGAGGTCGCGGTCTTCTACCGCACCAACGCGCAGTCCCGTGTCTTCGAAGAGGTCTTCATCCGCGTCGGCCTGCCCTACAAGGTCGTCGGCGGGGTCCGCTTCTACGAGCGCAAGGAGGTCCGGGACGTCCTGGCCTACCTGCGCGTGCTCGCCAACCCCGAGGACACCGTCCCGCTGCGCCGCATCCTCAACGTGCCCAAGCGCGGCATCGGGGAGCGCGCCGAGGCCATGGTCGACGCCCTGGCCTCACGCGAGCGGATCTCCTTCGCCGCCGCGCTGCGCCGGGTCGACGAGGCCTTCGGCATGGCGTCGCGCTCGGTCAACGCCGTCAAGCGCTTCAACGAGCTCCTGGAGGAGCTGCGCACCGTCGTCGACTCCGGCGCCGGCCCCGCCACCGTCCTGGAGGCCGTGCTGGAGCGCACGGGCTACCTGGCCGAGCTGCAGGCCTCCACCGACCCGCAGGACGAGACCCGCATCGAGAACCTCCAGGAACTCGCGGCGGTGGCACTGGAGTTCGAGCAGGAGCGCACCGAGGAGGAGCCCGGCACGCTCGCGGAGTTCCTGGAGCGGGTCGCGCTGGTCGCCGACTCCGACCAGATCCCGGACGACGACGAGGGCGGCGGCGTCATAACGCTGATGACCCTGCACACCGCCAAGGGCCTGGAGTTCCCGGTGGTCTTCCTGACCGGCATGGAGGACGGGGTCTTCCCGCACATGCGCGCGCTCGGCCAGACCAAGGAGCTGGAGGAGGAGCGGCGGCTCGCCTACGTCGGCATCACGCGGGCGCGGCAGCGGCTGTACGTGACGCGGTCGACCATGCGCAGCGCCTGGGGCCAGCCCTCGTACAACCCGCCCTCGCGCTTCCTGGAGGAGATCCCGGAGCCGCTCATCGAGTGGAAGCGCACGGGCGCCTCCGCGGCACCCTCCGCCTCGGTGTCGGCGGCGGCCTCGATGCTGTCGCGTTCCCCGTCGAAGAGCGGGCCCTCCGGATTCGCGACGCGGCGCACCCAGGACCGCCCGGTCATCTCGCTGGCGGTCGGTGACCGGGTCACGCACGACACCTTCGGGCTGGGCACGGTCGTCGCGGTCGACGGCAGCGGGGAGAAGGCCAAGGCCACCATCGACTTCGGCGACGAGCGGCCGAAGGTGCTGCTGCTGCGGTACGCGCCGGTGGAGAAGCTCTAGCGGGCTTCAGGAACGGTCCTCGCCCGGGCCTCGTCCGGTCCCGGTTCCGACCCCGGCCCTGGTCCCGCTCCGGCGGGGCCCGGGCTCAGCGCGGGTCGATCCCGTGCTTCAGCAGCCACTGCAGCGGGTCGATGGCCGCGCCGCCCGCGGGACGCACCTCGAAGTGGAGGTGCGGTCCGGTGGAGTTGCCGGAATTGCCCGAGTAGGCGATGACCTCGCCGGCCTTGACCGAGCCCGAGCGGATCTTGGTGCTGCTCAGATGGCAGTACCAGGTCTCGGTGCCGTCGGGGGCGGTCACTATCGCCATGTTGCCGTAGGCGCTGTTCCACTGGGTGCGCACGACGCCGTCGGTCGCGGCCATCACCGGGGTGCCGTAGTCCACCGGGAAGTCGATGCCGGTGTGGACCGACATCCAGTTCACGCCCGCCTGGCCGAAGTAGGCGCTCAGGCCGTGCTGCTTGACCGGGAGCAGGAACTTGGGGCGCAGCTGCTCCTTGAGGGCCGCCTCCGCCGCCTTCTTCGCACGCTCCAGCGCCTGGCGCTCCTTGAGGTCGATGCGCTCCTGGTTGCGGCTGGCCCGGTCGGTGAAGTCGTCGACGTCCCGGTTGACCCCGGCGAGCTGCTGGTCGAGCTTCGTGGTCGGGGCGTTGGCCGCCTCGGGCACGCCGTCGGCCTGGGTGCGGCTGCTGTCGGGGTCGTCGGTGTTGACGGTGACGGCGGCCGCGCAGGCGACGCCCATCACCGCCACGGAGGGGACGGCGACGGTGAGCAGGGCGGAGCGCCGGGCCGGGCGGCGCCGGCGGCTCCCGACGCCGTTCCCGCTGCGCGGGCGCGGCAGGGGGGCCGGGGCTGCGCCGTCCTCGGTGCCGTCCTCGGTGCCGTGCTCCGGGTCCGCCTCCGCGTCGTCCTCGGCGGTGTCGTGGGCGTCGGGCTCGTAGGGCTCGTACTGCTCGGCCTCGTACGACTCCGGCTCGTACCGGTCGGCCTCGTAGTGCTCGGCCTCGTAGTGCTCCTGGGCGTACGTCTCGGTCCCGTACCGGTCCGGCTGCTCGTAGGCGGCGGGCTCGGGAGCGTGGGCGTGAGCGGCCTCGGGCTCCTCGTAGGCGGTGTGGACGGCCGTGTGCTCGTACTGCGCGTAGTCGTAGGCCGCCGCCGGCTGCGCCTGTGCGGCGTCCGGGTACCAGGTGCCGGTGGCCGTGCCCGCGTGATCGCCGTAGGCGGCGGTGCCGGCGGCCTGCCCCGAGGGCCAGTAACCGGTCGCGGTGGTGTCGTACGAGACGGTGGCGTAGGACCCCGTGTCGTAGGCGGGGTAGCCCTGGCAGGAGCCGAAGAGTGGATCGTCATCCGCGTGAGCGGCGCCCACGGGCGCGTAGGAGGCGTCGGAATGCCCCTCGTACCCATAGCCGCTGTACTCGGGGGCGTACCCCGCCGGATGACGGTCGTTCACCGCTTCTCTTTCGCCTCGGCAGCAGGAGAATTAGCGGCGACTGTATCCCCCAGCGGGCGACGCCCACAATCTTCGGCGGGATTCGGGTATCCCCGATGCCTTGTGTTCGATGGCCTTTCGATGCTTATGGGGGCAAGGCCGTCAGGCGGCGTCCACGGCCCCCGACGCCAGTTCCTCGCCCAGCAGCGCCTGCCGGATGCCGGCGGCGATGGCCGCGTGGACCGGCATGGTCAGATGCCCGACCCCCGCGACGTGGACGTTGCGGGCGATGAGGTCCGGGTGGTCGAGCCGGGCGGCCTCGACCGGGCTCATCAGCTCGTCCAGATCACTCCAGAACGCCACGAAACGGGTGCGGCAGCCGGTCGCCGGCTTGGCCAGTTCCTCGATGAGGTCGGAGTTGGGCCGCATCTGCCGGACGATCGGGTGCGGGTTCAGCAGCGGCGCGGCGCGGGTCCCGGCGTGCGGGGTGCCCAGGGTGACCACGGTGCGCACCCGCGTGTCGCCGCCCAGGCGCTGGGCGTAGTAGCGGGCGATGAGTCCACCGAGGCTGTGGCCCACGATGTCCACCTGGCGGTGCCCCGTCTGTTCGCAGATCTGTTCGACATGGCGTCCCAGGAGGGCGGCCGCCGTACGGATGTCACAGGTCAGCGGCGAGTAGTTGAGCGCCTGCACATGCGGCCAGCCGTGCCGTCGCAGCGACCGGCGGAGCATCGCGAACACCGAACGGTTGTCCACGAAGCCGTGCAGCAGGAGCACCGGGGGATGGCTCCGGCCCGCGGTGGGGAGCCGTGGCGGCGCCTCGGAGTCGCCGGCCGTCAACTGCGGCCCGCGCTCCTGGAAGATACCGGTCGGGTAGAGGAAGACATGACCGGTCAGGATGGCGATCTCGATCGCCGCGGCTCGTACGTAGGCCGCCTGGCGTACCAAGCGGTCTCCGACACCGAAAGACAGGACGCCCATGGCCTACCTCCCGTGGGCACACGGAGACGGCCCTGTCCCCCGTGCGCCGAGAACGCGACGGCCCGTGTCGCCTGCTGAACGAAGGACGGCCACGGGCCGAACGCGTTTCTAACGTGAACGTGTCCCATGTGTGATTTCCCCCTCGGGGCCCTTCGTGAAACTGTCCGCACGGGGGATGCTGGCGATAACGTTCGTTCACACATGTGCCCGCTGAGCGCAGCAATCGTGTATGGAGGCAGCGATGGGAGTGTCCGGACCGATCCGTGTGGTGGTCGCCAAGCCGGGCCTGGACGGCCACGACCGCGGGGCCAAGGTCATCGCGCGAGCGCTGCGGGACGCCGGCATGGAGGTCATCTACACCGGTCTCCACCAGACGCCCGAGCAGATCGTGGACACCGCGATCCAGGAGGACGCCGACGCCGTCGGGCTGTCCATCCTCTCCGGAGCCCACATGACGCTGTTCGCCAAGGTGATCGAGCTGCTCCGGGAGCGTGACGCGGAGGACATCAAGGTGTTCGGCGGCGGGATCATCCCCGAGGACGACATCGCCCCGCTGCAGGAACTGGGCGTGGCCGCGATCTTCACCCCGGGCACGTCGACCGGCGACGTCGTCACCTGGGTGAACGACAACATCCGCCATCCGGCCGAAGCCTGATCGTCACGGGCGGCGGTGCGGGCCTTCCGCCCGGACCGCCGCCCGCTCCGGTCGCCAGCTCAGGCGAGCTCCGCCAGCATCGCGGCCCGCAGGCGCAAGGTGCCGACCAGTCGCTGGAAGGCCTCCGCCCAGTACGCCCCGGCGCCCGGTGAGGTGTCGGCGGACTCGGCCGGCACCGCGGCCAGCGGGGCCGCCCGGTCGGCCTCCGCGGGGTCCATGCACCGTTCGGCCAGGCCCATCACCCCGCTGAAGCTCCACGGGTAGCTGCCCGCGTCCCGCGCGATGTCCAGCGCGTCCACCACCGCCGCCCCCAGCGGCTCGGCCCAGGGCACGGCGCATACCGCGAGCATCTGGAACGCCTCCGACAGGCCGTGCGCCGCGATGAAGCGGGCCACCCACTCCGCCCGCTCCGGGGCCGGGAGGATCGACAGCAGCTTCGCCGGGTCCCCGACGGGGCTGACCGCCGTCGCGGGCGCCGGGGTGGGGCCCAGCAGGGCGCGTGCCCAGGCCGCGTCCCCCTGGCGCACCGCGGCCCGGCACCACGCCGCGTGCAGATCCGCCTGCCAGTCGTCCGCGACCGGCAGCGCGATGATCTCCTCCGGCGTCCGGCCGCCGAACCGCTCCCGCCACGTGACGAGCGGCGCCGCGTCCACCACCTGGCCGAACCACCACGCCCGCTCCCCGCGCCCGGCGGGCGGTATCGCCACCACGCCGTCGCGTTCCATGGCCGCGTCGCACTCGTACGGCGCCTCCACCCCGATCCGGCCGCCCCCCGGATCCCACGCGACGCACGTCCTGGCCCGTGCGGCCATCCGGGCGGCGAGGGCGGAGCCGGGGAGCGCCGACAGCAGCTCCGCGGCGGTGGCCCGCACATTGCGGCTGCGGTCGGTGAGGGCCTGCTCCAGGAACGGCTCGTCCTGCGGCGACAGGCCCTCGCGGAGCGAGTCCAGGAACATCAGCCGGTCCTCGGCGCGCTCCGCGGCCCATCCCGAGCGCAGCAGCTCCAGCGCCTGCCGTGGGTCGCGGGCCCGCAGCCGGGACAGCAAGGCCACCCGTTCGGCGAACAGCCCCTCCTCCCACAGCGTCCGCACGGCGCCCGGGTCACCGGTGTCGGGCACGACGCCCGGCGCCCCGGCGCGCAGCGCGAACCGCCAGTCGGCGTTCAGCTCCGCCAGCCACAACCCGCGCGGTCCCGCCAGCGCCAGGGCGTCCGGCCGCAGGTCGGTGCGTGCGCGGGCGGCGTCCAGCAGCGCGGGCAGCAGCTCCGGCGGGGACGCCCAGCCGCGGGCGTTGGCCACGGCGAGCCACTGGGGCAGCAGCTCGGCGAGGTTGGGGGCGGCGCCACGCCGGCTGCCCCCGCCGCCCCCGACCGAGCGGTCCGCCAGCAGCAGGGACAGGCGCCGTCGTGCCGCCTCGGGCAGCGGCGGCCGCGGGTCGTGGGGCGTCGTGCCCGGCCGCGCCCCCGCCGTCGCCGGCCGTGCTCCGGCGCGGCGCCGTACGACGGCGAGCGCGGCGGAGTCCAGCAGCTCCTCGGGTGTGCCGCCCCTGCGGTCGGTGCCGAGGAGCGCGGTGCCGACCAGGTCGGCCCAGGTCGTCGTCATCGGTCCTCCTTCGTCGTCTCCTCCGTGCGGCCGCCCGCGGGAGCCCGGCCGGGATCACACCGTCAGCGGCACCGGCTCCGCGCCCGCGCCGCCCCAGGCCGTGAACGGCCGGAAGCCCTGGTGGCCGAGCTCGCCGAACACCGTCACCGGGTGGCCGCCGGAGACCGCCGCGAGGCGCCACAGCCCCGCTCCGGCACCGGCGCCGCCCGCCGTGACCGGGACGGCGTCGCTCCCGTCCGCGTCCGCCACCTGCCAGCCCGTCCCGCCCGGTATCGGCACGACGCCGGCGAGCACGACCGGCCAGGCGTCCAGCCACGGGTCGTCGGCCAGGGCCTCCCCGTAGGCGCCGAGCGCCGCGGCGACCGGCACGCCCGGCGGCACACGGCCGGGCAGCGGCGTGTCGTGCCGCGGCCCGAGCACCGCCCGCAGCGGACGGGCCCCGGGGTGGAAGGCCAGCTCCGCGTCGAGGCCGAGGCCGACCGGCAGTGCCGGCTCCGGCGCCCGGCCCGCGGCCCCGAAGGACAGCAGCAGCGCGGTACGGCCGGTGGCCTCCCCGTGCAGCCAGGTCCTGCGGGTGGTGAGACGGTCGTCGGCGGTGTCGTGCCGTGCCAGGACCAGCCAGCGGTCCCGCACCGTCGGCCCCGCGAGGAGCTCCGCCGAGTCCACCGTGAAGCCGACCCGGGACCGGACGGTGGCCGCCAGCGGCGCGGGCAGCGCGTCCTGCCGCAGACAGCCCCGGGCCAGCAGATGCAGCAGCGCCGTCTCCTCCAGCAGCCGTGACGGCCAGTCGCCCCCCGACCCCGCCAGCGCGCCCAGCTCGCGCACCCGCGAGGCGAGCCCGGGAGCCTGGGCGTCCACCATGCGCGCCGCCGTCTCGTCCCACCGCCGGTACCCCTCGCGGTCCGCTCCCGCCAGGCCGTCCCGCAGCAGATCCGCCAGCCGTCGCTCCAGCTCCGTGGCGCCGGCGGCCACCCGCCCCGCCCGGCGCTCGGCCCGCCTGCGCGCCGCCTCCGGGTCACCGCCGCCGGACGTGCCGCGCCCGCCCGGGGACGTCCGCTCCTCGCGCGCGCGGCGCGCGTCCAGCCACTCGGTGACCCAGTCGGGCCGGCCGCCCCCGTGTGCGGCCGGTCCGACCTCGCCCCCCGCCCACAGCAGGAGCAGCGCGAGCGCGTGCTTGCACGGGAACTTGCGGCTGGGGCAGCCGCACCTGAAGGCGGGCCCCGCCGTGTCGACCACCGCCTGGTACGGCGCGCCGCCGCTGCCCGCGCACAACCCCCACACCGCCGTGCCCGAGGACCCCGTCCCGGACCAGCGGGCGGCCGTCGCCAGCGCCGTCCCGGCCTTGCGCGACGACGCGTCGGGCGCGAGTGCCAGGACCTGGTCGGCGGTCCACCGCCCCGCCCGCTGTCCGTCCATCCCGTCCATGGCCACGACGCTACGGGCAGGCACTGACAAACCGCCCTGAGCTGCGGGTTCCTGACGGGGGCACGGGATTGTCAGTGGGGTGCGCGATGGTGGGAACGCGGACGCCCCGCGGGGGGCTGACGAGGCGTCCGCGCCATCCGCTCCACGTGAGAACAGGGGAGAACCATGTCCGTGGACACCGCACTCCGGCCGCACGCCGAAGACGCGTTCGCCCATGAGCTCAAGGCTCTCGCGGCGGCCGACGCCCGGCCGCGCCCGGCCCGGTGGAACCTGTCGCCGTGGGCGGTCGCCACGTACCTGCTCGGCGGCGAGCTGTCCGACGGCACGGTCGTCACCCCCAAGTACGTGGGTCCGCGGCGGATCGTGGAGGTCGCGGTCAGCACGCTCGCGACCGACCGGGCGCTGCTGCTGCTCGGTGTCCCGGGCACCGCGAAGACCTGGGTCTCCGAACACCTCGCCGCCGCCGTCAGCGGTGACTCCACGCTGCTCGTGCAGGGCACCGCGGGCACGCCGGAGGAGGCCATCCGCTACGGGTGGAACTACGCCCGGCTGCTCACCGGCGGGCCGAGCCCGGAGGCCCTGGTCCCGAGCCCGGTCATGAGGGCGATGGCCGAGGGTCGCATCGCCCGCGTGGAGGAGCTGACCCGCGTCCCCGCGGACGTCCAGGACACCCTCATCACCATCCTCTCGGAGAAGACGCTGCCGATACCGGAGCTGGGCACCGAGACCCAGGCGGTGCGCGGGTTCAACCTGATCGCGACCGCCAACGACCGGGACCGCGGCGTCAACGACCTGTCCAGCGCGCTGCGCCGGCGCTTCAACACGGTCGTGCTGCCGCTGCCCGCGACCGTGGAGGAGGAGGTCGACATCGTCAGCCGCCGCGTCGGCCAGCTCGGGCGCTCGCTGGAACTGCCGGCCGCCCCGGAAGGCGCGGACGAGATCCGGCGGGTGGTCACCGTCTTCCGCGAACTGCGCGGCGGGGTCACCGCCGACGGGCGCACGAAGGTGAAGTCCCCCTCCGGCACGCTCTCCACGGCCGAGGCGATCTCCGTGGTGACCAACGGGCTCGCCCTGGCCGCGCACTTCGGCGACGGCGTGCTGCGTGCCGGGGACGTCGCCGCCGGGCTGCTCGGCGCGGTGGTCCGCGACCCGGCCGCCGACCGCGTGGTGTGGCAGGAGTACCTGGAGACCGTCGTCCGCGAGCGGGAGGGCTGGAAGGACTTCTACCGCGCCTGCCGGGAGGTGACCCCGTGAACGCCGTGACCGCCGCGGACGGGGTGGCGCTGCTGGGGGTGCGGCACCACGGCCCCGGGTCGGCCCGCGGCGTGCGGGCCGCGCTCGACCGGCTGCAGCCGGGGATCGTGCTCGTCGAGGGCCCGCCGGAGGCGGACGCGGTGCTGGCACTCGCTGCCGATCCCGGGATGCGACCGCCGGTCGCGCTGCTCGCCCACGTCGTCGACGAGCCGTCCCGGGCCGGCTTCTGGCCCTTCGCCGAGTTCTCCCCCGAGTGGGAGGCGATCCGCTGGGCGGCCGGACGCGAGGTGCCGGTGCGCTTCATCGACCTGCCCGCCGCGCACTCGCTCCTGCTCCGCGACGAGCGAGGAGAAGGGGGAACGGAAGGAGAGGGAAGAGGAGAAGGGGAGGGAGGAGAAGGAGACGGGGGAGAAGCGGAGCCGGAGGCGGCGGACGCGCGCATCGACCCGCTCGCCGTGCTGGCGCGCACGGCCGGCCACGACGACCCGGAGCGGTGGTGGGAGGACGCCGTCGAGCACCGCGGCCGGGACGGGGAGGGGGACGGCGACCCGCTGGCCGCGTTCGGGGCGCTCGCCGAGGCCATGGGCGTGCTGCGCGAGACCTACGGCGACGGGGGGCATCCGCAGGACGCGGTGCGCGAGGCCCACATGCGGCTGCGGATACGGGAGGCGCGCCGCGCGCACGGGAGAGTGGCCGTGGTGTGCGGGGCCTGGCACGTGCCCGCGCTCGCCGGGGGCGGCGGGGTCACCTCCGACCGGGTCCTGCTCAAGGGCCTGCCCAAGGCGAAGGTCGAGGTCACCTGGGTGCCCTGGACGCACCGCAGGCTCTCCCGGGCCAGTGGCTACGGGGCGGGCGTCGACTCTCCCGGCTGGTACCGCCATCTGTTCACCTCGCCCGACCGGCCCGTCGCCCGGTGGATGACCAAGGTCGCCGGCCTGCTCCGCGAGGAGGACCTCCCGGTCTCCTCCGCGCACGTCATCGAGGCGGTACGGCTCGCCGGCACCCTCGCGACGCTGCGCGGCCGTCCGCTGCCCGGCCTCGGCGAGACCACGGACGCGGTACGGGCGGTGATGTGCGACGGATCGGACGTGCCGCTGGCGCTGATCCGGGACCGGCTGGTGGTGGGGGACGTACTGGGCGAGGTCCCCGAGGGCGCGCCGGCGGTGCCCCTCGCCCGCGACCTGGCGCGTGAGCAGCGCAGGCTGCGGATGAAACCGGAGGCCCTGGAGAAGGAGGTGGACCTGGACCTGCGCAAGGACACCGACGCCGGACGCAGCCGCCTGCTGCACCGGCTGCGGATGCTCGCCATCGGCTGGGGCGAGCCGAGCCGGTCCCGCACGGCCGCCACCGGCACCTTCCGCGAGAGCTGGCGGCTGCGCTGGGAGCCGGAGCTCGCGGTGGCGGTCGCGGAGGCCGGGGTGTGGGGCACCACGGTGGAGTCCGCGGCCACCGCCCGGGCCGAGGACGCGGCGGTGAACGCGGGGGCGCTCGCCGAGGTGACGGGCCTCGCCGAACGCTGCCTGCTCGCCGGGCTGGCGGACGCCCTGCCGACGGTGATGCGGGTGCTCGCCGACCGCGCGGCGCTCGACGTGGACGTCGCGCACCTCGCCCAGGCGCTGCCGGCGCTGGTGCGCTCCCTCCGCTACGGCGATGTGCGGGGCACGGACGCGGGGGCGCTGCGTGAGGTCGCCGAGGGGCTCGCGGAGCGCGTCTGCGTCGGGCTCCCGCCCGCGTGCGCGGGGCTCGACGCGGACGGCGCCGCCGAGATGCGCGGTCATGTCGTGGAGGTGCAGCGGGCCCTGGTCCTGCTCGGCGACGACGCGCTGCGCGACCGCTGGGCCGGCGTGCTGCGGAGGCTGGCCGTGCGCGACCGAGGCGTACCGGGGCTGCTGCGGGGCAGCGCCGCACGGCTGCTCCTCGACGACGCGCGCCTGGAGCCCGGGGAGGTGGCCCGGCTGATGGGGCTCGCCCTGTCGCCCGGCACGCCGCCGCAGGAGGCGGCCGCCTGGGTCGAGGGCTTCCTCGCCGGGGGCGGGATGCTGCTGGTCCACGACGAGCGGCTGCTCACGCTGGTCGACGGATGGCTGTCCGGGGTGCCGGCGGCCGCCTTCGACGACGTGCTGCCGCTGCTGCGGCGGACCTTCGGCGGCTTCGACCCGGGGGCGCGGCGCACGGTGGGGGAGCTGGTGCGGCGCGGCCCCGGAGGCGGGGGAGCGGGCGGCGGGGCCGCGGGGGAGGGGCTGCCGGGTTTCGCCCCGGGGCTCGACGAGGAGCGGGCGGAGGCGGCGCTGTCCACGGTACGGCTGCTGCTCGGGCCCGGCGGAGAGGACGGGGGCCGGGACGCATGACGGACATGGACACGGACACGGGCACGGACGCCGACGAGCGGCTGCGGCGCTGGCGGATGGTGCTCGGCGGCGGGCCCGCCGACGGCACGGGCCGGCGGCTCACCGGCCGGGACGCGGCGATGGACCAGGCACTGGAGGCGCTGTACGGCACCGCCCCGCACGACGGGGGCGGGGCACCGCCCGCGCGGAGCGCCGGGCTGGGCGGCTCGGCGCCCCAGGTCGCGCGCTGGCTGGGGGACATCCGCAGGTACTTCCCCAGCAGCGTCGTCCAGGTGATGCAGCGCGACGCCATCGACCGGCTCGGGCTGTCCGCGCTGCTGCTGGAACCGGAGATGCTGGAGGCGGTCGAGGCCGACGTCCACCTGGTCGGCACGCTGCTCTCGCTGAACAAGGTGATGCCCGGGACGACGAAGGAGACGGCGCGGGCGGTGGTCCGCAAGGTCGTGGAGGACCTGGAGCGGCGCCTGGCGACCCGGACCCGGGCCACCCTCACCGGCGCGCTGGACCGTTCGGCGCGGGTCCACCGGCCCCGGCACCGGGACATCGACTGGGACCGCACGATCCGTGCCAACCTCCGGCACTACCTGCCCGAGCACGGCACCGTCGTCCCCGAACGGCTGATCGGCCACGGCCGGGCCTCGCAGGCGGTGCGGAAGGACGTCGTGCTCTGCATCGACCAGTCGGGCTCGATGGCGGCCTCCGTGGTCTACGCGTCCGTCTTCGGCGCCGTGCTCGCCTCCATGCGCAGCATCGACACCCGGCTGGTCGTCTTCGACACGGCGGTCGCCGACCTGACGGAACATCTGGACGACCCCGTCGACGTGCTGTTCGGCACCCGGCTCGGCGGCGGCACCGACATCAACCGGGCGCTGGCCTACTGCCAGTCCCTCATCAGCCGGCCCGCCGAGACCGTCGTCGTTCTCATCAGCGACCTGTACGAGGGCGGCATACGCGACGGGATGCTCAAGCGGGTCGCGGAGATGAAGGCGTCCGGTGTGCAGTTCGTGGCACTGCTGGCGCTGTCGGACGAGGGCGCGCCCTCCTACGACCGCGAGCACGCGGCGGCGCTCGCGGCGCTGGGGGCGCCCGCGTTCGCCTGCACCCCGGACCTCTTCCCCGAGGTCATGGCGGCCGCCATCGAGAAGCGGCCGCTGCCCGTGCCCGAGCCCGCCCCCGGAGGGTGACGCCGGGACGGGGCGGGTGGGAGCGGCCTCGTCACCCTCGGTCAGCGGACCTCGCCCCGGCGGACCCCGTTCCGGCGGACCCCGCCGGGGCGACCCCGCCGGGGCGACCCGCCCACGTCCCGGCCGCCGCGGGAACCCCCCGAACGGCTGGTCTGTGACCGTTCTCACCGCTCTCGCACCATCTCGGATTTACCCGTGCCGCCCGCGCGGCGATAACCTGCGAGACGGACATGCCGCGTGCTCGGCCGACGTGTGCGCCCCCCGTACGGCCGTTCGTATGGTTCGTTACGAAGACGTCAGCGACGACCCGCCCCGGCACGCAGACAACGAACCGCGATAACCAAGGACGGACGCGCGTGGACCTGTTCGAGTACCAGGCGAGGGACCTCTTCGCCAAGCACGGTGTACCGGTGCTGGCCGGTGAAGTCATCGAAACGCCTGAGGCGGCGCGCGAGGTCGCGGAGCGGCTCGGTGGCAAGGCTGTCGTCAAGGCACAGGTGAAGACCGGTGGCCGTGGCAAGGCCGGCGGCGTGAAGGTGGCGTCGGACCCCGAGGACGCGGTGGCGAAGGCCGGCCAGATCCTCGGCATGGACATCAAGGGCCACACGGTCCACAAGGTGATGCTGGCCGAGCTGGCCCCGGAGATCGCCTCCGAGTACTACGTCTCCTTCCTCCTCGACCGCGCCAACCGGACCTTCCTGGCGATCGCGTCCGTCGAGGGCGGCATGGAGATCGAGGAGGTGGCCGCGACCAACCCCACGGCCGTCGCCCAGATCCCGGTGGACGCCATCGAGGGCGTGACCCCGCAGAAGGCCCGCGAGATCGTCGTGGCGGCCGCCTTCCCGGCCGACGTCGCCGACCAGGTCACCGAGATCCTGCAGACCCTGTGGAAGACCTTCATCTCCGAGGACGCGCTCCTCGTCGAGGTCAACCCGCTCGCCAAGGTCGCCGACGGCCGCGTCATCGCGCTCGACGGCAAGGTCTCGCTGGACGAGAACGCCGACTTCCGCCAGCCGGAGCACGAGGCGCTGGTCGACCACGCCGCCGCCAACCCGCTGGAGGCCGCGGCCAAGGCCAAGGGCCTCAACTACGTCAAGCTCGAGGGCGAGGTCGGCATCATCGGCAACGGCGCGGGTCTCGTCATGAGCACCCTGGACGTCGTCGCCTACGCCGGTGAGGGCCACGGCAACGTCAAGCCCGCCAACTTCCTCGACATCGGCGGTGGCGCCTCCGCCGAGGTCATGGCCAACGGCCTCGAGATCATCCTGGGCGACCCGGACGTCAAGTCCGTCTTCGTCAACGTCTTCGGCGGCATCACCGCCTGCGACGCGGTCGCCAACGGCATCGTCCAGGCCCTGGAGCTGCTGAAGTCCAAGGGCGAAGAGGTCACCAAGCCGCTCGTCGTCCGCCTGGACGGCAACAACGCGGAGCTCGGTCGGCAGATCCTGACCGACGCCAACCACCCGCTGGTCGAGCAGGTCGACACCATGGACGGCGCCGCGGAGCGCGCCGCCGAGCTGGCTGCGAAGTAAGGGACAGGTCACCACATCATGGCTATCTTCCTGACCAAGGAGAGCAAGGTCATCGTCCAGGGGATGACCGGTTCCGAGGGCACCAAGCACACCCGGCGCATGCTCGCCTCGGGCACCAACATCGTCGGCGGCGTGAACCCGCGCAAGGCCGGCACCAGCGTGGACTTCGACGGCACCGATGTGCCGGTCTTCGGCTCCGTCGCCGAGGCCATGGAGAAGACCGGTGCCGACGTCACCGTCATCTTCGTCCCGCCGAAGTTCGCCAAGGACGCGGTCATCGAGGCCATCGACGCCGGTATCGGCCTCGCGGTCGTGATCACCGAGGGCATCGCGGTCCACGACACCGCCGCCTTCTGGGCGTACGCGGGCAGCAAGGGCAACAAGACCCGGATCATCGGTCCCAACTGCCCCGGCCTGATCACCCCCGGCCAGTCCAACGCGGGCATCATCCCGGCCGACATCACCACCTCCGGCCGCATCGGCCTGGTGTCGAAGTCGGGCACGCTGACCTACCAGATGATGTACGAGCTCAGCGACATCGGCTTCTCCTCGGCGGTCGGCATCGGCGGTGACCCGATCATCGGCACCACCCACATCGACGCGCTGAAGGCGTTCCAGGACGACCCCGAGACCGACCTGATCGTCATGATCGGCGAGATCGGCGGCGACGCCGAGGAGCGTGCCGCGGCCTTCATCGCCGAGCACGTCACTAAGCCGGTCGTCGGCTACGTCGCGGGCTTCACCGCGCCCGAGGGCAAGACCATGGGCCACGCCGGCGCCATCGTCTCCGGTTCCTCCGGCACCGCCCAGGCGAAGAAGGAGGCCCTCGAGGCCGCCGGCGTCAAGGTCGGCAAGACCCCGTCGGAGACGGCCCGCCTCGCGCGCGCCATCCTGCAGGGCTGATCCTCGCCTCCGTACGGAGGTACGCACACGGGCCCGCTCCCTCCGGGGGGCGGGCCCGTGTGCGTGTGTGCGGGCGTGCTCAGCGCGCGGGGGCGGAGGTGCGCTGCCCGACCGGGTCGTGGTCGGCCGCGACCCGGTCGCTGAGCGGCCCGAAGACCAGCCCGACCGCCGTCGCCAGCGCGATCACCACCGTCGCCACCACGGCACCCACCGTGCGGATGCGCAGCCACTGCTCGCTCAGTTCGCGCACCATGGCCGCCGGGAACTCCGGCTGCGGCTGCTCGTCCAGCAGGTCGCCCAGCCGGGCCGGCGCCCTCTCGCCCAGGGCCTCGCGCCCCCGGACGATGCGCCGCCTGGTCATGGAGGTGGTGGCCATGCTCTCCGCCGCCGTGCGCCGCAGGCTCAGCCCCAGGCCGTCGTGGAGCAGTACGGCGTGCCGGGTGCCGCGCGGCAGCCGCTGGAACGGGCTGCGCTCCCGTGGCGGGGTGCGGTACCAGGGCAGCGTCTGCTGCCAGGGCGCGAGGGCGTGGTGGTGCGCCTCCGCACGGATCCACCCCGCCGGGTCGGGGTCGACGGCGACCTCGGGCCACCGCTGCCAGGCCAGGTCGAAGGCGCGGTGCACGGCGTGCCGGGCCAGCCGCATGTTGCCGGTGAGCAGTTCGACCTGGCGGAGCAGGGCGGGCGCGTTGCGGGTGTACAGCCCGTCGAAGGCCGCCTGGGCGGCCTCGGCGATCCGTACGGCCTCGATCGCCGGGTCCCGCGCCTCAGCCGCGGCCTCGACCTCCGGCTCCACCCGTTCCGCGGGCGCGCCCGATTCCCCCGCCGCGTCCGCGTGCGCGGCCTGCGGGTCCTGCGCGGCGTTCCCGGCCTGCGCCGCCCCGGGGGCCTTGGCCGGCCGGGGACGCCTTCGCTTCCTGATGGCCTTCGCGGCCCTCGCCGTGGATGTGCGGCTCATGCGATCGACCACTCGGATCGAATGAAGAAACGCATAACGCCATATTCCGCGACACGACGGTCATTCGCATGCTGCCACGGCGAAAGGGGATGTTCTTGGCAGCATGAGATCCGTGAGTGCCGCAAGCGCCCTGAGTCACGTCGTGCACCGGATCCGGGCCGCCCACGAGACCCTGCGCACCTCCGAGTCCGCCCCCGCCTTCACCGGCGGCGTGGTCGCCGCGTGCCTGGGCCTGGGCGGCTTCGCCATGCTCGTGCTCTTCCTGTGGGTCGTCTCGCCGTTCCCCGACAGCGGGCTGAACGGCGCCCTCCACGTCGCCGCGGACTGCTGGCTGCTCGCCCACGGCGGCGGCCTGGTGCGCACCGAGACCCTCTCCGGCGTCGCCGCGCCCATCGGCGTCACGCCGCTGCTCCCCATGGCGTTCCCGGTGTGGCTGCTGTACCGGGCGGGGGCGGACGCGGTCGCGCCGGCCTCGGACGACAAGGTCGCGCGGTCCGCCGTCGCATGGCTGATCGGCGGGTACCTCGCGGTGGGCGCCGGGGTGGTCGTCTACACCTCGTACGGGCCGGTGCGCAGCGACGCCCTCGGCGCCGCGGTGCACCTGCCCCTCGTCGCCGCCCTCGCGGCGGCCGCGGGGGCCTGGATGGAGCGGGGGCGGCCGCGGATCCCGCTGCCCGCGTGGCTGTCCCGGGTGACCGTGACCGTGACGGTGCCGCTGCGGGACGCCGCGGTCGTGCTGCGCTCGGCGGGGGCGGGCGTCTGCGTGCTCGTCGCGGGCGGCGCGGCGCTCACGGCGGTGACCCTGGCGCTGCACCCCGGCGCCGCGGGGGCGTCGTTCACCCGGCTCAGCGAGGCGTTGTCCGGGCGGCTGGCGGTGCTGGCGGTGGCGGTCGCGCTGATCCCGAACGCCGCCGTGTGGGGCGCGGCCTACGCGCTCGGCCCCGGTTTCGCGCTCGGCACGCAGGCCGCGGTGCGTCCGGCCGGCGTGGTGGGGGAGCCGGTGCTGCCGGACTTCCCGCTCCTCGCGGCGCTGCCCCAGCCCGGGCCCGGGACGTCGCTGACCTGGGCGGCGCTGGTCGTGCCGGTGCTCGCCGGGATCGCGGTGGGGGTGCTCGCCGTCGACCGGCGGGAGCCGTGCGGCCTCGGGCGCACCGCGGCGCACGCCGCACTGGGCGGGCTGGTGTGCGGGATCGCCATGGCGCTGCTCACCGGGTTCGCGGCGGGGCCGCTGGGCACCGGGGCGCTGGAGGACTTCGGGCCGTCCTGGTGGCTCACTGGGTTCACGGCGGCCGGGTGGACGGCGGCCGCCGGTACGCCCACGGCCCTGCTGGTGCGCTGGGTGCGGGTCCGCCGCGCCGCCGCCGCGACAAAGGGCCGGGACGCGGAGGACGAGGAAGCGGAGGACGAGGAAGCTGTGGGCGGGGAAGCGGTGGGCGAGGAAGCGGCGGCGCAGAACGACGCGCTGCCCGGCGCCGCCCCGTCGGAGGCCTGAGCCTCCGTCCGGGGTCGGCGCGAGCGGCGCGTCAGGGCGTGTGGAGCACGTCGCGCAGCGGGGTCGGCAGCAACTGCTGGCAGGCGTCGCGCGACGAGGAGGTCAGCGCGTCGCGCGTGCAGGAGTAGTAGTCCTTGTAGACCACCTGGGTCGTGAAGGTCGTCGCCACGACGCAGAGGGCGAGCCCGCCCATGATCAGACCGCCGAGCGCGGCCGGGCGCTGCGGCTTGCTGCGGGGGTCGGTGGGCCGCTGCGGGGGAGGGGTGGCGCCGCCCTCGGCCAGCAGGGCGGCCGCCTCGGCGCGGGCCTTGGCCCGTTCCTCGGGCTTCATCCGCAGCGCGTTGACGCTCCAGTACAACGCGAGGGCGCCGAGCAGCAGCCCCACGTACGTCCAGCCCAGGAAGAGGGCGAAGAAGAGCCCCCACATGCCGCAGATCATGGCGTAGCGGGCACGCCGCTGGGCGGGGTCGGTGGGGTCGAAGCGCGGCCCGTCCGGGCGCCGCCCGCCGCCGTAGCCCCCACCGGGGCGGTCGCCGTAGCCGCCGTCCTGGCGGCCGGGCTGCCGCTCGCTCCACTGGCCGCCCCATGCCGGGGGCGGCGGAGGCGGTGTGGGCGTGGGGCGCTCGTCCCCGGAGTCGGAGGGCTGCTCCGGCCGGCGCGGCTGCCAGGGCTGCTCGGGCGCGTTCTCCGCCGGCGGGGCGAACGGGTTGTCCTGCTCGTGGCCTCGGCCACTGCTCATGCTTGCCTGGGTCATCCCCTTGCCGTCGACTCCTCGAGTTGTCGGACCTGTGACTTCGCCGTTCTTCACCCCAGACGCTACCGCCCGCGCGCTCCCCCGTCCCGTGGGGGCGGTCGGGTGTGCCGGTATCGTTGCTGACGGTCGACGGCCTCGTAGAGTTCCCCGGAATTCCGGCGATCTTCGAGTCGTACGATCCTCCAAAGCGCCGGATCCCGAGAGATGACCCGCAGTGGCCACAGTCTTTCCGCCCCTTTCCCGCCCCGCCCGACTCGTCGTGCTCGTCTCCGGTTCGGGCACGAACCTGCAGGCGCTGCTCGACGCGGGACTGCACGTCGTCGCCGTCGGCGCGGACCGGTCCGGCATCGCCGGCCTGGAGCGCGCCGAGCGCGCCGGGCTGCCGACGTTCGTCTGCCGGGTCACCGACCACGGCGACCGTGAGGCGTGGGACGCCGCGCTGACCGGGGCGGTGGCCGCGCACGAGCCCGACCTGGTCGTCTCGGCCGGGTTCATGAAGATCGTGGGCAAGGAGTTCCTCGCCCGGTTCGGCGGCCGTTTCGTCAACACCCACCCGGCGCTGCTGCCGAGCTTCCCGGGTGCCCACGGGGTGCGCGACGCCCTCGCGTACGGGGTGAAGGTCACTGGCTGCACCGTCCACTTCGTCGACGACGGCGTCGACACCGGCCCGATCATCGCCCAGGGCGCGGTCGGGGTCCGGGAGGACGACACGGAGGAAGCGCTCCACGAGCGCATCAAGGAAGTCGAGCGCACGCTGCTCGTCGACGTCGTGGGGCGGCTGTCCCGCGACGGCTATCGCATTGAGGGACGAAAGGTTCTGTTGCCGTGAGTACCAAGCGGGAGATCCGTCGCGCACTGGTCAGCGTCTACGACAAGACCGGTCTGGAGGAGCTGGCCCGCGGCCTGCACGAGGCGGGCGTCCAGCTGGTCTCCACGGGCTCGACGGCCGGGCGGATCGCCGCCGCCGGGGTGCCGGTCACCAAGGTCGAGGAGCTGACCGGGTTCCCCGAGTGCCTGGACGGCCGCGTGAAGACCCTGCACCCGAAGGTGCACGCCGGCATCCTCGCCGACCTGCGGCTGGAGGACCACCGCCGGCAGCTGGAGGAGCTGGGCGTCGAGCCCTTCGACCTGGTCGTGGTCAACCTCTACCCCTTCCGCGAGACGGTCGCCTCCGGCGCCTCGCAGGACGAGTGCGTCGAGCAGATCGACATCGGCGGCCCCTCGATGGTCCGTGCCGCGGCCAAGAACCACCCGTCCGTGGCGGTCGTGACCAGCCCCGAGCGGTACGCGGACGTGCTCGGCGCCGTCCGTGAGGGCGGCTTCGACCTCACCACCCGCAAGCGCCTGGCGGCCGAGGCGTTCCAGCACACCGCGGCGTACGACGTCGCGGTCGCGAGCTGGTTCGCGAGCTCGTACGCCCCCGCCGACGACAGCCCCTTCCCGGACTTCCTGGGCGCCACCTACGAGCGCAAGAACGTGCTGCGCTACGGCGAGAACCCGCACCAGGCCGCCGCGCTCTACACCGACGGCGGCGCGGGCCTGGCCAATGCCGAGCAGCTGCACGGCAAGGAGATGTCCTACAACAACTACGTCGACACCGAGGCCGCGCGCCGGGCGGCGTACGACCACGACGAGCCCTGCGTCGCGATCATCAAGCACGCCAACCCGTGCGGCATCGCGGTGGGCGACGACGTCGCGCAGGCGCACCGCAAGGCGCACGCCTGCGACCCGCTGTCCGCCTTCGGCGGCGTCATCGCCGTCAACCGGCCCGTGAGCGTGGCCATGGCCGAGCAGGTCGCCGAGATCTTCACCGAGGTCATCGTCGCGCCGGACTTCGAGGAGGGCGCGGTCGAGGTCCTCGCCCGCAAGAAGAACATCCGCGTGCTGCGCTGCCCGGAGGCGCCCGTCGCGGAGACGGAGTTCCGTCCGGTCGAGGGCGGGCTGCTGCTGCAGGAGAAGGACCGCCTCCAGGCCGCCGGGGACGACCCCGCCACCTGGACGCTGGCCACCGGCGAGCCGCTGACCGCCGACGAGCTGGCCGACCTGGCGTTCGCCTGGCGGGCCTGCCGCGCCGTGAAGTCCAACGCCATCCTGCTGGCGAAGGACGGCGCGACGGTCGGCGTCGGCATGGGCCAGGTCAACCGGGTCGACTCCGCCAAGCTCGCCGTCCAGCGGGCCGGCAAGGAGCGGGCCGCGGGCTCCTACGCCGCCTCCGACGCCTTCTTCCCCTTCCCGGACGGGCTGGAGGTGCTCACCGGCGCGGGCGTCAAGGCCGTGGTGCAGCCCGGTGGTTCGGTGCGCGACGAGGCCGTGGTCGAGGCCGCGCGCAAGGCCGGCGTGACCATGTACCTCACCGGGACGCGGCACTTCTTCCACTGACCGGCCGGTGTGCCGGAACGCCGAAGGCCCCCGCGCGAGCGGGGGCCTTCGGCCTGCGGGCGGCCCGCTCAGTACTGCGGGCGCTTGAACCAGGCCGCCGTCTCGGCCTTCGCCGCGAAGACGATCAGCAGCACGCTGAGCGCGAGCGGTGCGAGCAGCAGGAAGGCGCCGCTGAACATGGTGGCGACACTGCTCAGCGCGACCAGCACGCCGATCACGATGGACCCGATCCGTGTGCCGTTGCCGCCGGTCCTGTACTTGGCACCCATGCCGATCGACAGCACGGCGAAGGCGAGGAAGAGCACCCCCATGACGTAGACCAGGCCGATGGGCATGGTCAGTTCGTCGGTGTCGTCCACGCTCTTGAGCGCCGCGGCCCCGAGCAGGAGCAGCAGGCCGCCCAGGATCTGGAGCCCGCCGAGCACGAAGAGCATCGCCCGGGCCGTCCTGGCCGACGACGGCATGACCTCCGGCCCGCCCGGGTACGCCGCGAACGGCGCGTTCGGCTGCGGCGGCTGCTGGGGGTAGCCGTACGGCGGCTGCGCCTGCGGCTGGGGCTGCGGCTGGGGCTGCGTCGGGTAGCCGTAACCGGGCTGGGCCGGGGGCTGTTGCGGGTATCCGTACGGCTGCTGCGGTGGCTGCCGGCCGTAGGGATCGCCGGGGCCGGGCGGATGGCTCACTTCTCACTTCCTTCGCGGGGACGGGACCGGGGAACCGGGCCTACTGGGTCTTGACGACGACCGAGTTGAGGATCTTGTCGGCGAAGGTCTGCTTCTTGTCGTCCCACAGCGGCCACAGGTAGCCGATGTAGCAGGCGGCGCCGTCCAGGCCGTGGCACAGCCGGCGGACGAAGGCCATGCCGAAGCCGAGCGGACGGCCGTCCAACTCCCGCAGCACGATGATGCCGAGGGCCTTCTTGCCCGGCGTCTGGCCGGTCTTGCCCTCGCGGTAGCACAGGAACAGGCTGCCGGCGAGGGACAGGAGGAAGCCGAGGCCGATCAGGGCGATGGCGCCACCCGGCATCGTGGGCGCGGGGCAGGAGTAGGTGCCGCTCTGGTCGCACGCGCGGGCCGCGTCGACCACCTCGGTGATGAACTGCGCGTAGCCGACGCCGATGAGGATCATCGGCACGAGTCCGGCGACCAGGAAGTCGATCAGCGTCGCGCCCACCCGCGCACCCCAGCTCGCGAACGGGGGCATGCCCGGGACGGGACCGGCGGGGCCCCCGGGGTAGCCGTAGCCGTACGGGCCCTGGGCCTGCGGCGGAACGGCGCCGTAGGGCGGCTGGGGCTGCGTCGGGTAGCCGTAACCGGGCTGGGCCGGGGGCTGCTGCGGGTAGCCGTAGGGCTGCTGAGGCGGCTGCTGGCCGTACGGATTGCCGGGACCGGGCGGGTAGCTCACGTTGGCTTCTTTCGCGCGGATGGGACTGGGGACGGGCCACATCGTCCTGGGCGGCGTCATCCGCTGTCCAGCGTTGGTGTGCGGACCTGAGAAGATGGAGGTATGACCGCCCAGATTCTCGATGGCAAGGCCACTGCCGCCGCGATCAAGTCCGAACTGTCCACCCGCGTCCAGGCGCTCAAGGCGCGGGGTGTCACCCCGGGGCTGGGCACGCTGCTGGTCGGCGACGACCCCGGCAGCCGCTGGTACGTCGCGGGCAAGCACCGCGACTGCGCGGAGGTCGGCATCGCGTCCATCCAGCGCGAGCTGCCGGAGACCGCCACCCAGGAGGAGATCGAGGCGGTCGTCCGTGAACTCAACGACAACCCGGAGTGCACCGGCTACATCGTCCAGCTGCCGCTGCCCAAGGGGATCGACACCAACCGCGTCCTGGGGCTGATGGACCCGGCCAAGGACGCCGACGGACTGCACCCGACGAACCTCGGGCGGCTGGTCCTGGGCGAACGCGGCCCGCTGCCCTGCACCCCCAACGGCATCGTGGAGCTGCTGCGGCGGCACGGCGTGGAGATCAACGGCGCGCACGTCACCGTGGTCGGCCGCGGCGTCACCGTCGGCCGCTCGATCGGGCTGCTGCTGACCCGCAAGTCGGAGAACGCCACCGTCACCCTCTGCCACACCGGCACCCGTGACCTGTCCGCCCAGCTGCGCCAGGCCGACGTCATCGTGGCCGCCGCGGGCGTGCCGCACCTGGTGAAGCCGGAGGACGTGCGACCGGGCGCGGCCGTGCTGGACGTCGGCGTCAGCCGCGACGAGAACGGCAAGATCGTCGGCGACGTGCACCCGGGCGTGGCCGAGGTCGCCGGGTGGATCTCGCCGAACCCCGGCGGCGTCGGCCCGATGACCCGGGCCATGCTGCTGGCGAACGTCGTGGAGGCCGCGGAGGGCCGGTACGCATGACCGGGACGGGCCCCCGTACGCGAGCGACGGAACCGGAGGGGGCCGGCGAAGCCGGCCGCAGCCGCCGCTTCCAGGTGCTGACCCGCGGTACCGCGCGCCCCGAGGGCGGCGGCCGGGCCATGGGCGCCCACGCCCCGGCCCCGGCCCGTCAGTGGCCGATCCTCGTGGTCTCCGGCGCGGTGCTGCTCGGCCTGGTGCTGGTGGCCGCGGACGTCACCCGGGCCGGCCTGGTGCTGGTCGGCTCGGCGCTGCTCGCGGGCGCGCTGATGCGCCGGCTGCTGCCGTCGGTCGGCATGCTGGCCGTCCGCAGCCGCTTCACCGACATGATCACCTACGGTGTGCTGGGCGCCCTGATCGTGCTGCTGGCGCTGATGGCGCAGCCGCACCCGGTGCTGGAGATCCCCTTCCTGGAGGATGTCGTCCGCTTCTCCGTGCGTTGATCCGGTTACGCTGTGTGGCGAGTGTCCTGACGTACGACGTGCACCCCGGGCACACGTCACCGGCGTGAGAGGGAGAACGACTCCCATGGCCAAGATCAAGGCAAGGAACCCGGTCGTCGAGCTCGACGGCGACGAGATGGCGCGGATCATCTGGCGGTTCATCAGGGACGAGCTGGTCCTGCCGTACCTCGACATCGAACTGGTCCGCTTCGACCTGGGCATCGAGCACCGGGACGCCACCCACGACCGGGTGACGGCGGAAGCGGCGGAGGCGGTCGGCAGGCACGGCGTCGGCGTGAAGTGCGCCACCGTCACGCCCGACGAGGCGCGGGTCGCGGAGTTCGGCCTCAAGGGGATGTACCGCTCCCCGAACGCCACCATCCGCGACCGCCTCGGCGGCGGGATCTTCCGTGAACCCGTCGTCCTGCGGAACGTGCCGAGGGCCGTGCCCGGCGGGACCCGGCCCGTGGTGATCGCCCGGCACGCCTTCGGCGACCAGTACCGGGCCACCGAGTTGCGGATCCCCGGCGCGGGCACCCTCTCCCTGAGCTTCACCCCGGCCGACGGCTCCGACCCGGTCGAGCTGGAGGTCCACCACTTCCCGGGCGCCGGCGTGGCGCTCGGCATGGTCAACCTGGACGACTCGATCCGCGAGTTCGCGCGCGCCGCCTTCCGCTACGGGCTGGCGCGCGGGCTCCCCGTCTACCTGTCCACGAAGAACACGGTGCTCAGGAAGTACGACGGCCGCTTCAAGGACCTCTTCCAGGAGGTCTTCGACGGCGAGTTCCGGCGCGAGTTCGAGGCGTCGGGCCTGGGCTACGAGCACCGCCAGGTCGACGACATGGCGGCCTCGGCCCTGAAGGGCGCCGGCGGCTACGTCTGGGCGTGCAAGAACTACGACGGAGACATCCTGTCCGGGGTCCTCACCCGGGGCGTCGGTTCGGCGGGGCTGATGACCTCGGTCCTCATGACCTCCGACGGCAGGACCGTGCTGTCGGAGGCGGCGCACGGCACGGTCACCCGCCACTACCGCAGGCACCAGGCGGGCCGGCCGACCTCGACCAACCCCATCGCCATGGTCTTCGCATGGAGCCGCGGCCTGGCCCACCGCGCCCGGCTGGACGACACCCCCGAACTCGCCCGGTTCGCCGGGACGCTGGAGAACGCCTGCCTGGAGGTCGTCGAGGCCGGCCAGCTCACCCAGGACCTGGCGGTGCTGGTCGGCCCGGAGCAGCCGTGGCTGACGACCGAGCGGTTCCTCGCCGCCGTCGAGGAGAACCTGCGCAAGCGCATGTCCGTCTGAGCCGGACGTCCGGCGCCGCGCGGCACCCGCACGACCGGGTACCCCGTCCTCCCCCCGTCGGAGGACGGGGCACCGTCGTGTTGGGGCGCCCCCCTCTGGCCCCCGGCGACGACGCTACGGCCGGCGGTGCCGGGAGGTCGTCCCGTGCCGGTTTGACCTTTGGGAACAGGACGTACAACTTCCGCGGTACGGCGGGGGACTGACGCACACCCGTACGGCCGGGGCCTACGCTGCGCCCGTGGGGAAAAAGGGGCTGGTCGACGTCCTGCTGGCGGTGGGCTTCACCGCCGCCAGCATGCTGCTGGGGCACGAACGGCCACCCGGGGACTGGATGCGGCTGGACCTGTTCGGCTACGCGCTGACCGCCCTGGTCAACCTGCCCGTCGCGGTGCGCCGCCGGGCGCCGGCCGGTGTCTGCGTCTTCGTCTGCGCCGCCTGGACGCTGTACGTCGCCGCCGGGTACTGGCCGGTCGTCAACTCGATGGCGCCGCTGCTCGCGCTCTACACCGTCGCGGCCCTGCGCCCGGTGCGCACCGCGCTGGCCTGCGCGGTGCTGACCGGCGGGGTCTGGGTGTACGCCGGGCTGACGGCGGCGCAGAGCTCGATGGCCACGGTGGCCGCCCAGGCCGTGGTGTTCCCCCTGGTGATGTGCCGTTTCGGGCGGTCCGCCCGGGTGTCGGGCAAGCGCGAGGAGCGGCTGGCCCGGCTCACCGAGCAGCTGCGCACCGAGCAGCAGGACCGGGCCCGGGAGGCGGTGGCGGAGGAGCAGGCGCGGATCGCCCGCGAGCTGCACGACGTGGTCGCCCACCACATGTCGGTGATCTCGGTGCACGCGGGCATGGCCGCGTACGTCTTCCGCACCTCCCCGGAGACCGCCCGCGGCGCGCTCGACACCATCTCCGACACCACCCGTGAGGCGCTCCAGGAGATGCGCCGCATGCTCAAGGTGCTCCGCGCCGGGCCGGGCGAACCGGAGGAGGGCTGGGCCTCGTACGATCCGATGCCCTCGGTGACCCGGCTGGGCGAGATGATCGAGCGGGTGCGGGCCGCCGGCCTCGCCGTCGAGCTGCGGATCGTGGGCGAGCCGCGGCCCGTCGCCCCCGGTGTCGGCCTGTGCGCGTACCGGGTGGTGCAGGAGGCGCTGACCAACGTGCTCAAGCACGCCCCCCTCGCGCGGGCCCGGGTCCTGGTCGCCTACGAACCGCACCGCCTGACGGTGACCGTCACCGACGACGGCACCGGCATCGGCCCGGGCAGCGGCTCCGGAGCGCCACCGGGCCGATCCGATCCGGCCACAATCGTCCCGGGAACGGGCCACGGCTTGATCGGCATGCGGGAGCGCGCCAGGCTCTACGGCGGGACGGTGGACATCGGCCCGCTCGGCGAGGGCTTCGAGGTACGGCTCGTGCTCCCCACGTCCGCGCGGGGGACAGAGCGGCGAGGGGACGCATCGGGCGTATGACCAGGGTGCTCGTCGTCGACGACCAGTTCCTGATCCGGGCCGGCCTCGTCGCGCTGCTGCACGCCGCGCCCGGCGTCGAGGTGGTCGGGGAGGCGGGCGACGGCGAGGAGGCCGTGGAGCGCGCGGCGCGGACCGCGCCCGACGTGATCCTCATGGACATCCGGATGCCGGGGATCAGCGGGGTCGTCGCCACCGAGCGCATCCTGGCCGCCGCGGCGGACCCGCCGCCGCGGATCCTCGTCCTCACCACCTTCGACCTCGACGAGTACGTCTACACGGCGCTGCGCGCCGGGGCCTCCGGATTCCTGCTCAAGGACGCCGGTCCCGAACGCCTGATCGCCGCCGTCCACGCCGTCGCCGGAGGGGACACCCTCTTCGCCCCCAGCGTCACGCGGAGGCTGATCGAGGCCTACGCGCCGCCCCGCCCCGGTGCCCCGCCCGTCGGCGCGGACCGTGCCCCGCCCGCCGAACTGGCGGCGCTGACCGCCCGGGAACTGGAAGTGCTGCGGCTGATCGCCCGTGGCCTGTCGAACCCGGAGATCGCCGACCTCCTCTTCATCAGCGAGGCGACGGTCAAGACCCACCTCAACCGCACGATGTCCAAGCTCGACCTCGGCAGCCGCGCCCAGGCGGTCGTCCTCGCCTACGAGACCGGACTCGTCACCCCGCGGGGAGCGTGAGGATTCTCCGGATTCCATGCATCGAGCGTATGTGCGTCGCTACCGTGGGTTGACCGACGGAGCCGGGGGGTGCGTGGTGGCACGCTGGGAGCCATTGCCCGAGACACTGGACGGTGGCGCGCGCCGTCTCGCCGTGCATCTGCGCCGGATGAAGGACCGCAGCGGGCTGAGCGTCCCGGCGCTCGCCGCACGCACGGCGAGCAGCACCGGGGCCTGGGAGCAGTACCTCAACGGCGTGCGGATCCCGCCGCGTGACGCGGTCGAGGTGCTGGGGCAGCTCAGCGGCGCCGACTACGACCGGCTGATCGCCCTGTGGGAGCTGGCCGACCGCGGGGTCACCGACACCATGAAGGGCTTCCCGTACGCCGACCCGCTCGACCCGCTGGCCCCCGTCGAGGGGCTGCCCCGGCACGCCCTGCGGCGACGGCGCAAGGCCTTGCTGGCGGCCGCGGGCGGGCTGGTGCTGGGCGGGGTGTTCGCGCTGCTCGTGGCGAGCGGGGTGGCCACGGACGGGACCGGGCGGGCCGACGCGCCGCTGGCGGCCCGCCCCACGACCAGCGTGCCGGCCGGCCCCGCGCCCTCCGCCACGGGTTCCGCCGGGTCCGCCGTCACCTCCTGGCCCGGGTCGGTTCCCCCGGCGGAGGCGACGGACGCGCGGGCCTCCCGTACCGCGGGCGCCATGTCCCCGGACGGCGGCACGCCCGCCGCGCAGGTGGCGGAGACCGGCGGGGTGTCCTCCGCCCCGGGCAAGGGCCCGCACACGGCGCCCGGCACGGGCGGGACGACGACGGCGGCACCCGTTGGCGGCGCTCCCACCACCCAGGCACCGCCGCCCGCGACGAGCGCCCCGGCGGCGGCGCCCTCCCCCTCCCCGAGCCGCAGCTCCGGCAAGGGGCTCTGCCTGGGCCTGATCATCCTGGGCATCTGCATCGGATGACGGGCGCAACCGGACGGGCCGCCCGAAGCATCTTCAACGGTAGTCTTCCGGGGCAGAACGGCAACAGCAAGAGGGGGAACGGGAGATGGCCCGCTGGCGGCCACTGGCCGATGACCTGGACCCGCGGGTACGGGAGTTCACCGAGCAACTGCGGCGCCAGCTCGACCGTGGCGGCCTGAGCGTCGCGGCGCTCGCCGAGGCGACCGGGTACAGCAGGAGTTCGTGGGAGCGGTACCTCAACGGCCGGCTGCTGCCGCCCCGTTACGCCGTGGTCGCCCTCGCGGAGGCGACGGGTGCCGACCCGGCGCACTTCACCACGATGTGGGAGGTCACGGAGCGGGTCTGGAGCCGTGCCGAGGGCCGCCGCGACGTCACGATGGAGGCGCTCCGGATCGCCGAGGCCCGCGCCGCGCTCGGGGAGTTCGGCCCGGCCCCGGCTCCGGCCCCTTCCGCATCTGCTCCCGCGTCCACTTCTGCTTCTGCTTCTGCTTCTGATTCTGGTCCTGCTTCCGCTTCCGCGGTACGGCGCCGTCCGGTCGTGATCTTCGTGGTGGGCGTCGTGGCCGTCGTGCTGGCGGTGGCCGGCGCCACCGTCCTGACCGGCGGCGGGGGAGGGGACGACCGCGCGCGGCCCGGCCCGTCCCCTACCGCGCGGGCGGCCGGACTGCCCGCGGGCGTGAAGTGCACCGGCCAGGACTGCACCGGCAAGGACCCGGAGGGCATGGGGTGCGGCGGCGGCAACGCCCGTACGGCCGCGGCGGCCTGGGTGGGCGGCGCGTACGTCGAGATGCGCTACAGCGGGGTCTGCGCGGCCGCCTGGGCCCGCATCTCCGCCGGGGCCCCCGGCGACACGGTCAGCGTCACGGAGGCGGGCGGGGCACACCGCTCCCAGCACAGCCGCATCGGCCAGGACCCCGCGGCGTACACGTCGATGCTCGCCGTCCGCACCCCCGGTGCCGCCCGCGCCTGCGCCACCCTCACCACCGGCCCCCACGGCTGCGCCACACCCCCGCCGGACTGACGACCGCCGCCGACCTCCCGGGCCGTGCGGCGGTCGTAAGCCCCGCACCCCGACGGACCGTCCCCAACGGAACGGCACCGCCACGGTGACCGTGGACGAGCGCGCTGCGCGGGGGCGGTGACCGGGGCCACACTGGGGGTGGCAGCCGCCACGACGGCACGGGTATAGCCTGGCGTGGGTCTCTTGACGCCGAGAGATCCCCGTTCCGGGGCAAGGGACGCTGCCGGGGCGGCAAGGGATCCAGCAGGAGAAGGCCAGGAGAAGGCAATGACTCGCACTCCCGTCAACGTCACCGTAACCGGAGCGGCCGGCCAGATCGGCTACGCGCTGCTCTTCCGCATCGCCTCCGGCCACCTGCTCGGCCCCGATGTCCCGGTGAAGCTGCGGCTGCTGGAGATCACCCCGGCGCTCAAGGCCGCCGAGGGCACCGCGATGGAGCTGGACGACTGCGCGTTCCCGCTGCTCCAGGGCATCGACATCTCCGACGACCCGAACGTCGCCTTCGACGGCACCAACGTGGGCCTGCTCGTCGGCGCCCGCCCCCGCACCGCCGGCATGGAGCGCGGCGACCTGCTGGAGGCCAACGGCGGCATCTTCGGCCCGCAGGGCAAGGCCATCAACGACCACGCCGCGGACGACATCCGCGTCCTCGTCGTCGGCAACCCGGCGAACACCAACGCGCTCATCGCGCAGTCCTCGGCCCCGGACGTCCCGGCCGACCGCTTCACCGCGATGACCCGCCTGGACCACAACCGCGCCATCTCGCAGCTGTCGAAGAGGACCGGCGTGCCGGTGAGCGAGATCCGCCGCCTCACCATCTGGGGCAACCACTCCGCCACGCAGTACCCGGACATCTTCCACGCCGAGGTCGCCGGCAAGAACGCCGCCGAGACGGTCAACGACGAGAAGTGGCTGGCCGAGGAGTTCATCCCCACCGTCGCCAAGCGCGGTGCGGCGATCATCGCGGCCCGTGGCGCGTCCTCCGCCGCGTCGGCCGCCAACGCCGCGATCGACCACGTCTTCACCTGGACCAACGGCACCGCCGAGGGTGACTGGACCTCCGCCGGTGTCGTCTCCGACGGCTCCTACGGCGTGCCGGAGGGCCTCATCTCCTCCTTCCCGGTGACCGCGAAGGACGGCAAGTTCGAGATCGTCCAGGGCCTGGACGTCAACGAGTTCTCCCGTGCGCGCATCGACGCCTCGGTCAAGGAGCTCGAGGAGGAGCGCGACGCGGTCCGCGGCCTCGGCCTCATCTGAACCCGGGACGCCGAGTCCCACGACCGGCCCTCCGCCGCGCCCCGCACTGGCGCGGCGGAGGGCCGTTCCGTGTGCTCAGCCGGTGTGCGCCGCGAGCAGCGCGCACAGGACGTCCAGGCAGCCGGCGAAGGCGTGCTCGGGCGGTGCGCCGTAGCCGACGACGATCGCGTCGCCCTCCGTGCCGCCGAAGTCGGTGATGCTCTGCAGGGCGAGGCCGTGCTCGCGCGCCCGTGCGACCAGCGCGTCGGCCGGGGTGCCGGGCGGCAGCCGCAGTACGGCGTGGAGGCCGGCGGCGATTCCCGACACCCGTACGGCGGGGGCGCGGGCGGCGAGTGCGGTGACGAGGCGGTCGCGGCGGCGGCGGTAGTGCAGCCGCATCCGGCGCACGTGGCGGTCGTAGCCGCCGGAGACGATGAGTTCGGCGAGGGTCAGCTGGTCGAGCACGGGCGACTGGTGGTCGGCGAGGACCTTCTCGGCGAGTACGGGTTCCACGAGGGCGGTCGGCAGGGCGAGCCAGGCCAGCCGCAGCCCGGGGGCGAGGCTCTTGCTGGCGGTTCCGGCGTAGACGACGTGCTCGGGCGCGAGCCCCTGCAGGGCGCCGACCGGCTGCCGGTCGTAGCGGAACTCCCCGTCGTAGTCGTCCTCGACGACCAGGCCGCCGGTGGCGCGGGCCCAGGCCACCGCGGCCGTGCGCCGGGCGGGGGAGAGCGGGGCGCCGTACGGGAACTGGTGCGCGGGCGTGAGCAGCGCGGCGTCGACACCGGCGTCGAGGAGGGAGACCTGCGCCCCGTCGTCGTCGACGGGCAGCGGAACGGTGGTGAGCCCCGCCTTCCGCAGGATCCGCAGGGTGTGCGGGTAGCCGAGCGCCTCGACGGCGACGCTGCGGGCCCCCCGGGCCCGCAGGGTACGGCCGATCAGCCCGGCGGCCTGGACGAAGCCCGTGCACACCACGACCAGCTCCGCAGTGGTGCGCACGCCGCGCACCCGGCCCAGGTACGCCGCGAGGGCCTCGCGCAGTTCGGGGCGGCCGCGCGGGTCGGTGTAGCCGAGGGCCTCGTTGGGCGCGGCCGCCAGGGCGCGGCGCGCGGCGGCGGACCACGCGGCGCGGGGGAACGAGCCGAGGTCGGGCGAGCCCGGCCGCAGGTCGTACGGGACCTGTTCCCGGGGCCGCGGCGGGCCGGCCGGTTCCGGGATGCCGACGGGGTCCGCGGTGCTCTCCGGTTGCGGTGCGGTGGTGCGGGCGTGGTGGCCGCGGGGCGGGGCCGCCGCGCGCCAGCCGTCGCCGACGCGTGTGCCGGAGCCCTGGCGGGCGGTCAGCCAGCCCTCGGCCACCAGCTGCCCGTAGGCGTCGGCGACGGTGTTGCGGGCGACGCCCAGGTCCTTGGCGAGCGTCCGGGAGGACGGCAGCCGGGTGCCGGGGGCGAGCCTGCCGCCGCGCACGGCCTCACGCAGTGCGTCCTCCAGCCCGGCGCGCGCACCGGTGCCGCCGGCGAGGTCCAGATGGAGGTCGACCCCTGAAATGGCCCACTCGTTCACCCTCCAAGTGGACCACGAGCCGAGGCCACCCCGTCACTACGTTGGGTCGCATGACGATGATCACGACTTCCGCCGGCGCTCCGGCCGACCTCGGCCCGGACGACCTGGTGCCCGCCCACACGCCGCGCATGGTGCTCGGCAAGGCCGCCCCCGACTTCTACAAGGCGATGATCGCGCTGGACGCGGCGGCGGCAACCGGCCTCGACCCCGTGATCAAGGAACTGGTCAAGGCCCGTGCCTCGCAGCTCAACGGCTGTGCCTACTGCGTGGACCAGCACCTGAACGACGCACGCAAGCTCGGGCTGACCGAGCAGAAGCTCAACGGGCTCACCGTGTGGTGGGAGACCCCGTTCTTCACCGTGCGCGAGCGTGCTGCGCTGGCGCTGAGCGAGGCGGTGACCCGGCTCGGGGAGCGTGGCGTCCCGGACGCGGTCTACGACGAGGCCGCCCGGGTCTTCGACGAGGAGGAACTGGCCCGGCTGATCGCCATGTGCATCACCATCAACGCCTGGAACCGCATCGGCGTGACGACGCGGATGTCCCCGGCGGTCCGCCCCGACGGCGTCTGACCGCCGGGGCGCACCCCTCCGCCCGGCCCCGGTTCCCGGGGCTCAGGCCGACAGCACGGCCCGCAGCTGGTCGAGACCCCAGTCCAGGTCCTCCTTGGAGATCACCAGCGGCGGCGCGAGCCGGATCGTGGAGCCGTGGGTGTCCTTGACCAGGACACCCCGCTCCAGGAGCCGTTCGGAGACCTGCCGGCCGGTGCCGTGCTCCGGGGCGATGTCCACGCCCGCCCACAGACCGCGGCCGCGGACCTTCGTGACGGCCCCGCTGCCGGTCAGCAGTGCCAGTTCGTGGTGCAGGTGGTCGCCGAGTTCGGTGGCCCGCTGCTGGTACTCGCCGGTGCGCAGCATCGCCAGGACCTCCAGCGCCACCGCGCAGGCCAGCGGGTTGCCGCCGAAGGTGGAGCCGTGCTCGCCGGGCCGGTAGACCCCGAGCACCTCCGCGGAGGACACGACCGCCGAGACGGGGACGACGCCACCGCCGAGCGCCTTGCCCAGCACGTACATGTCCGGGACGACGCCCTCGTGCTCCGACGCGAAGGTGCGGCCCGTGCGGCCCAGCCCCGACTGGATCTCGTCGGCGATGAAGAGGATCCCGCGCTCCTCGGTGAGCCGGCGCACGCCCGCCCAGTACCCGGCCGGTGGCACGAGGACCCCCGCCTCGCCCTGGATGGGCTCCATCAGCACGGCCACGGTGCGGTCGTCCAGCGCCGCCTCCAGCGCGGGCAGGTCGCCGTAGGGGACGACCTCGAAGCCGGGGGTGTAGGGGCCGAAGTCCGCGCGGGCCTCGGGGTCGGTGGAGAAGCTGATGATGGTGGTCGTCCGCCCGTGGAAGTTGTCCGCGGCGACGACGATCTTGGCCTGGCCGTCCGGCACGCCCTTGACCCGGTAGCCCCACTTGCGGGCCGTCTTCACCGCCGTCTCGACGGCCTCCGCGCCGGTGTTCATCGGCAGCACCATCTCCATGCCGCACAGCTCGGCCAGCTCCGTGCAGAAACGCGCGAAGCGGTCGTGGTGGAACGCCCGCGAGGTGAGCGTCACACGGTCGAGCTGGGCCTTGGCGGCCTCGATGAGACGGGCGTTGCGGTGCCCGAAGTTCAGCGCCGAGTAGCCGGCGAGCATGTCGAGGTAGCGGCGGCCCTCGACGTCCGTCACCCAGGCGCCTTCGGCGGAGGCGACGACGACCGGGAGGGGGTGGTAGTTGTGGGCGCTGTGCGCCTCGGTGGCGGCGATGTGCTCGGCGGCGGTCGACACGTGAGTGCTCCGTTCGTGGTACGTCGGGAGTTGTGGCGCTGGGGCCCGGTGGGGCCCCTTTCTATCGTCGCTCGTCCCGGATGCGAAGAAACCTCGCGCCGGGCGGCTTCCCCACGGGCGTTGCTAGGCTGGCCAGGGGTCGTGACTGGCGCGCTGGGATGGGATTGACCATCGGGGAGCGGCCCGTGAACTGTGTGCCGTGCGCCTGGGCCGTCCCGTATGCCGTGCCGTGCAGCAGGAGGTCTGACATGACGAGTGGTTCCACCGAATCCACCGCCTTCCGCAGTGCCCTTGAGGTGATCAGGGGCGTCGAGCCGCGCGTGGCCGATGCCATCGGCCAGGAGATCGAGGACCAGCGCGCCTCGCTCAAGCTCATCGCCAGTGAGAACTACGCCTCCCCGGCCGTGCTGCTGACCATGGGCAACTGGTTCAGCGACAAGTACGCCGAGGGCACGGTCGGCCGCCGCTTCTACGCCGGCTGCCGCAACGTCGACACCGTCGAGGCGCTCGCCGCCGAGCACGCGCGCGAGGTGTTCGGCGCCCAGCACGCCTACGCGCAGCCGCACTCCGGCATCGACGCCAACCTCGTCGCCTTCTGGGCCGTGCTCGCCGCCCGGGTCGAGGCGCCCGCGCTGGAGCGGGCCGGGGCCCGCCAGGTCAACGACCTGACCGAGGAGGACTGGGCGCGGCTGCGCCACGAGCTCGGCGACCAGCGCATGCTCGGCATGTCCCTGGACGCGGGCGGCCACCTCACGCACGGCTTCCGGCCCAACATCTCGGGCAAGATGTTCGACCAGCGCAGCTACGGCACCGACCCCGCCACGGGGCTGCTGGACTACGAGGCCCTGCGCAAGACCGCCCGCGAGTTCCGGCCGCTCATCATCGTGGCGGGCTATTCGGCCTACCCGCGGCTGGTGAACTTCCGGATCATGCGGGAGATCGCCGACGAGGTGGGCGCCACGCTGATGGTCGACATGGCGCACTTCGCGGGCCTGGTCGCCGGCAAGGTCCTCACCGGTGACTTCGACCCCGTGCCGCACGCGCAGATCGTCACCACCACCACGCACAAGTCGCTGCGTGGCCCGCGCGGCGGCATGGTGCTGTGCGACTCCTCGCTCGCCGAGCAGGTCGACCGCGGTTGTCCCATGGTGCTCGGCGGCCCGCTGCCGCACGTGATGGCCGCCAAGGCGGTGGCCCTGGCGGAGGCCCGCCGCCCCGACTTCCACAGCTACGCACAGCGCATCGTGGACAACTCCCGGGCCCTGGCCGAGGGGCTGCTGCGGCGCGGTGCCACGCTGGTGACCGGCGGCACGGACAACCACCTCGTCCTGATCGACGTCGAGTCCTCCTACGGGATCACCGGCCGGCAGGCCGAGGCCGCGCTGCTGGACTCGGGCATCGTCACCAACCGCAACTCCATCCCCCAGGACCCCAACGGAGCCTGGTACACCTCCGGCATCCGCATCGGCACCCCCGCGCTGACCACCCGCGGCCTCGGCACGGGTGAGATGGACGAGATCGCCGGGCTGATCGACCGGGTGCTCACGGCCACGACGGCGGGCGTCACCTCGGCCGGCAAGCCGTCCAAGGCGCAGCACGTGCTGGACGTGAAGGTCTCCGACGAGATCGCGCAGCGCGCGGCGGACCTGCTGGCCGGTTTCCCGCTCTACCCCGGGATCGACCTGAGCTGACCCGCCGCCCGCGCGGGGTGCGTGCCGGTGTGGCCCGCACCCCCCTCGCGTCAGGCGTCGACGAGCTCCTGGCGGGGCCCCTCCCCGGGCGTGTGCCGGGATATCCGGCGCAGGACGAGGAAGGTGCCGGCGCCGCCGACGAGCAGACCGACCCCGAGCCCGGGCAGGGACAGCCACCAGCCGTCCGGTCCGCCGCCGTCCCCGGCCGCCGTGGCCTGCGGGGCGGTGGCGGGGTCATCCGGTACGGCCGCCGCGGTCTCCTCCACGGTCGTGGCGCCGTCCGGGCCGAGCGGGTAGTCGGGGGCGCTGACGCCGAGGCCCTTGTCGGACCCCATGAGGCCCAGCCGGCCGAGCAGGCGGTCGAGCGTCTCCGGCTGCGCCGCCTTGCGCCACACACCCTGCTCCGGCAGACCCGTGTCGGTCACCGTGCGGGTATGGACCCAGGCACCGCCGGGACCGTCCGGGTACACGTAGTCCACCTTCCAGACCGACACGTCGTGGATCAGCCACGTCACGGTGATCTGGCGGTGCTGGTCGTTCATCACGTCCGACAGCGAGTCCGGCGGATCCTCCTTCGAGCCGTTCCCGATGGCCTGGTCCAATTCCTGGTAGTCGGGTGAACTGGCGTAGATGCCCGCGGCCCTGCCACTGCCCGGAGCGACGAGCATCACGCTCGTCGGCCCGCCCGCGGCCGCCGGGCCCGACCCCCCGATCACGGCGGCGAGCGCCGTGACGGTGACTCCGGCCCAGCTGACGATCCTTCTGATCCGCATCCGGTCCCCCTCTCCCTCGGTCCTGCCCCTGTTACACCGCCCGAGCCCGCCGGGTTCCCGTCCGCGGGAGAAGGGGAGGGGAACGGACGCGCGGAGAAGGGCCCTAACGCGGCCGGGCGGACTTCGCGACGGCGACCGCGCGTGCCAGGTCCGGCACGCCCTCCAGGCGCAGCGTCGTCCGCCCGCGCTGCCAGACCAGGGTGGGTCCGGCCGTCCGGGGAGGCTCGCGGCGGGCACGGCCGTCGGGGTCGACGAGCCGGACGTAGTGAGGCTCGGCGAACCACACCCCGTAGTCGCTCCCGGGGCCCAGATCGACCCATTCGACCGCGTCGCCGACCGTCTTGAGGAAGACCACGTCGATCGTGGCCCGGAACTGGTCGAGCCGTACCGTGCGCCCGTCCACCCGCCAGCTCATCGACAGCACCCGCCCCCCGTCGACCACCGACACCCCGTCCGGCTCGCCCAGCTCGGCCGGCACGTACGCCCCGTCCAGCGGCGCGTCCCCCCGCACCGGCGGCGGGGCGCCCGTGCTCGGGCGGGCGGAGGGGTCCCGGTGCACGACGACACCGCCGAAGCCGAACCAGTCCGCGACCGCGGCCCGCACCGGCGGGGTGAGCACGAGCACCACCAGCAGCCCGCACAGCGCCGCCGTCAGGGCACGCCAGCGCGCCGCGGCCCACGCGCGCGCCCGGGCGCCGCGGCCGCGGCCGGGCACGACGGGAGCGGGCACGACGGGGGCCGGCACCGCCTCGGCCAGCAGCCGGGCCAGCACCTGCTCGGCGACGGAGTCGGGCGACGGCGCCGGGATCTCCAGCCGCCGGCCCACCTCGCGCAGCTCCTCCGGGAGACGGTCGGTCATGGGCGCCGCCCCCCGTCGTCGCACGGGCTGGACAGCACCGGCTCGCCGAGCCCCGCCCGCAGCCGGGCCAGGGCCCGGTGCAGCCGGGACTTCACCGTGCCACGCGGCCAGCCGAGCACCGTCGCCGTCTCCTCCTCGTCCAGGTCCAGCAGATAGCGGCAGGTGACCACCATCCGGTGCGGCTCGCTCAGCGCCCGCACGGCGGACAGCAGCTCCGCCCGGCGTTCCCGCGACACCGCCAGCGACTCCGGGTCGTCCTCCGCGAGGGGCAGGGCCTCCAGCGCGGCGTTGCGCTCCACCGCCGACCGCAGACGGCGCGCCGCCCGCCCGGCGTTCCTCGCCTCGTTGGCGACGATCCGCAGCAGCCACGGCCGGAAGGCAGCCCCCTCCTGGAAGGTCGCGAGCGCGCGGTACGCCTTGACGAACGAGACCTGCACCACGTCCTCCGCGTCGGCGCCCGCGCCGAGCAGCACGGCGGTGCGGTGCGCGACGTCCGCGTGCGGGCGCACCAGCTCCGCGTACGCCTCCCGCTCACCGGCGCGTACGCGCGCGATCACCGCCGCCTCCCCCTCCGTGGCGGACCCCCTCCCGTCGCCGGCGCCGCCCCCGTGCGGCTCCCGTCACCCCTACTACACCGCTGCCCGCCCCCGGGTTCCCACCGCGGCCGTGGAATCCGCGCGGACCTGAGAGAATGAGTGCCATGGCTCTCGATCGTCCCCGTGTGCTCTCCGGCATCCAGCCCACCGCAGGTTCGTTCCACCTGGGCAACTACCTGGGCGCGGTCCGCCAGTGGGTGGCCCTGCAGGAGTCCCACGACGCCTTCTACATGGTCGTCGACCTCCACGCGATCACCGTGCCGCAGGACCCGGCCGAGCTGCGCGCCAACACCCGGCTCGCCGCCGCCCAGCTGCTGGCCGCCGGGCTCGACCCCGAGCGCTGCACCCTGTTCGTCCAGAGCCACGTCCCCGAACACGCGCAGCTCGGCTGGGTGTTCAACTGCCTCACCGGCTTCGGCGAGGCGTCCCGCATGACGCAGTTCAAGGACAAGTCCGCCAAGCAGGGCGCGGACCGGGCCACCGTCGGCCTGTTCACGTACCCGATCCTGCAGGTCGCGGACATCCTGCTGTACCAGGCGAACGCCGTCCCGGTCGGCGAGGACCAGCGCCAGCACATCGAGCTCACCCGCGACCTCGCGGAGCGCTTCAACGGCCGGTTCGGCGAGACCTTCACCATCCCCGGCGCCTACATCGTCAAGGAGACGGCGAAGATCTACGACCTGCAGGAACCGCTGTCGAAGATGAGCAAGTCGGCGGCGTCCCCGAAGGGCCTGATCAACCTCCTCGACGAGCCCAAGACCTCGGCGAAGAAGATCAAGAGCGCGGTCACCGACACCGACACCGTGGTCCGCTACGACGAGCAGGAGAAGCCGGGCGTCAGCAACCTGCTGACCATCTACTCCACCCTCACCGGCACCGGTATCCCGGAACTCGAGCAGAAGTACGAGGGCAAGGGCTACGGTGCGCTCAAGACCGACCTCGCGGAGGTCTTCGTGGAATGGGTCACGCCCTTCCGCGAGCGTACCCAGGAGTACCTGGGCGACCCGGAGACGCTGGACTCGGTCCTCGCGAAGGGCGCCGAGAAGGCCCGGTCCGTCGCCGCGGAGACCCTGGCGAAGGCGTACGAGAGGATCGGCTTCCTGCCCGCGAAGCACTGACGGCTCCTCCGCGCCCGTGGACGCCCGGAAAGAGGGGCCTTAGGTCCCGCGCAGGTGTGACGGACGACGCTCGCGCGGGAGGCCGCGCGCGCGTCACACTGGCAGCTGACGCAGTGGTGTCGTACGGCGTGCGTACGATGCCGCGAACCGACCAGGGGAAGGGGTGAACACGTGGGAAACCGCATGATCGGCGTGTCGATCGCGGTCCCCGAGCCTTACGGCAGCCTGCTGCAGCAGCGCCGCGCCGGCTACGGAGACCCGCTGGCGTACTGCATCCCGACCCACGTCACGCTGCTCCCGCCCACCGAGGTGGACACGGAGCTGCTCCCGGCCTTCCGGGAGCACCTCGCCGAGGTCGCCGCCACCGGCCGTGCCTTCCCCATGCGGCTGGAGGGCACGGCCAGCTTCCGGCCGGTCACCCCGGTCGTCTACGTCGAGCTCGTCCAGGGCGGCCTCGACTGCGCCGACCTGCAGGAGCGGGTCCGCTCCGGCCCGGTCCGGCGCGAGCTCCAGTTCCCGTACCACCCGCACGTCACCATCGGCCACGGCATCCCCGACGAGGCGCTGGACCGCGCCGAGACGGAGCTGTCCGACTTCGTCGCCACCTGGACCGTCAGCTGCTTCTCGCTGTACGAGCAGGACGACGAGGGCGTCTGGCGCAGTGTGCGGGACTACCCCTTCGGCGGCGCCGGGCATTCCCTCGTGCCGCACCAGCCCGGTGCGTGCGAGCCGCTCAGCCCGGCTCCCGCGGGAGGCCCACCGCACGCGTGAGCACGCCGGGCCAAGCCGCGCACGAGCGTCCGCCTACGCTGCCGCCATGCACCCCACACTCGCCGCGGACCGCGCACACCTCCCCGAACTCCTCCAAGCGGTAAGGGACCTGGCCGCCCGTGAGCTGGCCGCCGTCGACGACCGCCCGGCCGCGCGCCCCGGGCCCGCACCCGAACCGCAGCCCCTCCCCGTCACCGGGACCGGCGCCGACGGCGCGCTCGCGCTCTTCGAACGGCGCTGGGCACCCGGTTTCTCGGGCAGCGCCGGCCCGCGCTACCTGGGCTTCGTGACCGGGGGAGCGACCCCCGCCGCCGTCGCGGGGGACTGGCTCACCAGTACCTACGACCAGAACGTCTCGGCGGGCGGCGACTCCTCCGCCGCCGCCCTGGAACGCGAGACCGTCGGCTGGCTCCGCGCGATGCTCGGCCTCGGCGAGGAGCACAGCGGCGCCTTCGTCACCGGCGCGACCGTCTCCAACACCGTCGGCCTGGCCGTGGCGCGCGAGTGGCTCGGCGAACGGCGGGGGCTGTCCGTGTCCCGCGACGGGCTGGCCGCGCTCGGCCCGGTGACGGTGCTGTCCGGAACCCCGCACTCCAGCATCGGCAAGGCCCTGTCCGTGCTCGGCCTCGGCCGGTCGTCCCTGACCCGTGTACCGGTGCTGCCCGGTGGCCGCGAGGCGGTGGACGTCGACCGCCTCGCCGCGGCGCTGGAGTCGCTGGAGGACCGTCCGGCCGTCGTGGTCGCCAACGCGGGCACCGTCAACACCGTCGACTTCGACGACCTGCGCGCGATCGCCGCCCTGAAGGAGCGCCACGGTTTCTGGCTCCACGTCGACGCCGCGTTCGGCGGCTTCGCCGCGCTGTCACCCGCGTACGCGCACCTCGCCGAGGGCATCGACGCCGCCGACTCCGTCTGCGTCGACCTCCACAAATGGCTGAACGTGCCCTACGACGCCGCCGTCCAGTTCACCCGCCGCCAGGACCTCCAGGTGCGGGTCTTCCACAACGACTCGCCCTACCTGGGCCTGCCGTCCCTGCCCGACCCGGACTTCCTCCACCTCACCCCCGAGAACTCCCGCCGGCTGCGCGCCCTCGCCGCGTGGTTCTCCCTCACCGCCTACGGCAGCGAGGGCCACCGCGAGGTCGTCGAACGCAACGCCGCCTGCGCCCGGCGCCTCGGCGAGCGCATCGAGGCCGACCCCCGCCTGCGGCTGCTGGCCCCCGTCCGGCTCAACGTCGTCTGCTTCACCCTGGCCGACGACCCCACGCCCGAGCGCGTCGACGCGCTCGTCCGTGCCGTCGCCGCCTCCGGGGAGGCCTTCCTCACCCCGACGGTCCTCCACGGTGTGCCCGCGGTGCGGGCGGCCTTCAGCAACTGGCGTACATCCGAGGCCGACACGGACCGCGTCCTGGACGCGATCACCACCGCGACGACGACCGCCACCTAGAGTGCACGTCGTGACGGAGGGTAGGCGCGCGGTATGGAATGGCTGACTCGGCTCCCAGGGATCGGACCGTGGATCGCGCGGCTCATGCGCACCCACGCCTGGCGCACGTACGAACATCTGGAGGACGTGCACTGGACGCGGCTCGCCGCCGCCATCACCTTCGTCAGCTTCGTCGCGCTCTTCCCGCTGCTGACCGTCGGCGCCGCCGTCGGCGCGGCCCTGCTGTCCCCCGGCCGGCTGAAGGAACTCGAGGACAAGCTGGCCGAGCAGGTCCCCGGCATCGCCGACCAGCTCAACATCGGCGGGCTCGTCGACAACGCGGGCACGGTGGGCACCATCGCCGCCGTCCTGCTGGTCGTCACCGGCGTCAGCTGGGTCGGCGCCCTGCGCGACTGCCTCAGGGCTGTCTGGCACAAGGACGACGAGGCCGAGAACCCCTTCGTCCAGAAGCTCAAGGACTTCGGCGTCCTGGTCGGCCTGGGTGTCGTCGCCCTGCTCTCCGTCGCCTGCTCGGCCCTCGCCGGGACGGCCGTCGGCCGTCTCGGCGACGCCATCGGCCTCGACGAACACGGACCGGGGCGGGCCCTGTTGTCGGTGGCGGGCTTCTGGATCGCCGTCCTCGTGGACCTGCTGATCCTCGCCTACCTGCTCACCCTGCTGCCCGGGGTCACCCCGAACCGCCGCGACGTCGTCGTGGCGAGCCTCATCGGTGCGATCGGCTTCGAGGTGCTGAAGCTGCTCATCAGCGGCTACCTGCAGAGCGTGGCCACCAAGAGCATGTACGGCGCCTTCGGGGTGCCCATCGCGCTGCTGCTGTGGATGAACTTCACGGCGAAGCTGCTGCTGTACTGCGCGGCCTGGACGGCCACCCCGCACAGCGCCGAACTCGCCACCGCCCGCAAGGACGAGCCGGGCGGGCCGGGCGAGCCGGAGCACGCGCGGCCCGCGCGCCCCGAGACCGCCTGACGACGTGGAAGGGCCCGGCCGTCAGTAGGCCGGCGTCGCCGGCCAGGCGCCCCGGCGCGCCAGGTCCACGACGAGGGCGGCGATGTTCCACGCGTCGTCCTCGCCGCGGTGGTGGCGGCCTTCGACGGGCAGCCCGACGAGCCGGAGCGCCTCCGCCATGCCGGGGCGCTTGGTGAGGCGGTGGGCCTGGGTGAAGAGCGTCTTGACGTTGATGTGCCGGCTGCCGAAGGGGTACGTCGTATCGGTCGCCCGGCACTGGCGGTTGAACTGGTGACGGTCGTAGTCGCCCCAGCTCGCCCACGCCCGCGACCCCGCCCGGTGCTCGACGGCGAGCAGCTTGCACGCGTCCGCGAAGTCCAGGCCCGATTCCACCTCGGCCTGCGTCAGACCGGTCAGTTGCGTGCAGAAGGGACTCACGGCGGAGCGCGCGGGCCGTACGAGGACGCGGTGGCGGGCGACGCGCTCGCCCGCGACGAGGTCCACGACGGTCAGCCCGATCTCGATGATCTCGCTCACCGAGCCTTGCGGCGGCTCGCCGTCCCAGCACGTCGCCTCGACGTCGATGACGTTCAGGAGTCCCAGGTCACTGTCCATGGCGCGAACCCTACGTCGAGATCAGGCCACTGGTCACTACTGTTTACGAATGGTTTTGTCACTCTGAGTTCGAACCAGACCGTTTTACCGATGCCGTGCAGCCGAGGTTGAACGTTCCAGTCGTCGGCGAGCAACTCCACGAGCGCCAGCCCGCGTCCCGACTCGTCCGTCGCCGACGCCTGCCGCAGTACGGGCGGGTCGTCGCCGGCGTCGCAGACCTCCACCCGCAGCGTCCCCGAGGCCAGGGCGGCGCGAGCGGCGATCCGCCGGTCCGGTGGGACCCGTGCGTGGCGGACTGCGTTGCCCATCAACTCGCTGAGCAGCAGGACCGCGGTGTCCGTCGCCTCGGCGTCGAGGCCCCACGCGAGGGCCTGTTCCCGCAGCCTGGCCCGCGCCCGCCCGACGCTGCGCGGGTGGCGCGAAAACCACCACTCGGCAGGGGGAGTTGTCTCGTCCATGGCTCAAAAGTGCAGGTCGCAGCGTACCGTCGGGAGTAGCGGCGCGAGTACGGAGGGTGGTTGTACCCGAGTGGCCAGTGACGTGTCCCCGCCTCCGATGGCGTGGCGGTACTGCGGCAACCAGGTCAAGCTCTGGCGCGAACACGCCGGCGTCACGCGCGAGCAACTGGCCGACGAGGCGGGGTACGGCTACGAGACCGTCAAGTCGATGGAGCAGGGGCGCCGCCGCCCGACACAGCGGCTGCTCCAGATCGCCGACGGGCTGTGCGGGGCACAGGGCAAACTCACGGCGGCGGAGGCGTTCCTCGCCCCGGAGAAGTACCCGACCTACGCGCGGGACTACATGCGGTACGAGGCCGAGGCGATCGCCGTCAACTGGTACGAGAGCCAGTACATCCCGGGGCTCCTCCAATGCGAAGCGTACGTGCGCACGTTGCTCTCGTCCCATTGGCCACCGCTTGACGAGGAGACGCTCGAAGAACGGGTGGCGGCGCGGCTGGAACGCCAGTTGATGCTGGACAACCGAACCCGCTCGTTCAGCTTCGTGATCGAGGAGTCGGCGCTGCGCTCCTTCGCTGACCCCGGCGCACACCGGGAGCAGCTGCGGACGCTGCTGGTGCGGGGACGGACCCGGAACGTCACCATCCAGGTCATGCCCGCGGAGCGGGGCCTCCATCCCGGGCTGCACGGCCCGTTCGTGTTGCTGGAGACCGCCGAGCACCAGCACCTCGTCTACGAGGAGGGACAGACCACGGGAGTCCTCTATGCGGACCCGGCGCGGGTCAGTATCGTCATGCGGCGCCACGACATGATCACCCGCCAGGCCCTCGGCCCCGAGGAGTCCGCGCGGTTCATCGAAGACTTGGCGGAGAGGCCATGACCGACGGGCTCGTGTGGTTCACGTCCAGCTACAGCAACTCCGAGGGCGGCGCCTGCGTCGAGGTCGCGTTCGGCCCCGGCGCGGTCCTGGTGCGGGACTCCAAGGACCGGGCCGGGGCTCGGCTGACGTTCACGCCCGGCGCGTGGGCGGACTTCGTGGCGTACGCGGTCACGCGCGGCGCAGACGACGCCAGGCGATGACGCCCATCAGGGCTGCGATGACGATGGGCGTGGCCGCGTTCTCGCCGTCGAAGTAGACGACCTGGAAGGTGAACGCGCCGGCCAGCAGGCCGATGAAGGCCACCGCCGTGATCCCGGCCAGGCGCGGGATGACGAGGCCGATGGCACCGGCGAGTTCGAGGGCGCCGATGAGGTACATGAACCAGTTGCCGTAGCCGATGGTGTCGAAGCTCTCGGCGGCCGAGGAGTGCGCGATGAGCTTCGGCGTGGCGCTGGCGACCGCGAAGAACAGGGCGAGCAGGATCTGCAGCGCCCACACGGCGGTGTCCGCCCGGCTGCGGTCGCGGGGCGGGGCGGTCGTGGTGGTGGCGGTCATCGTGGTCTCCTCCGGTGTCGGGTGTACGCGGAGGTGGACCGGACGGCTGCCCGGAACTCATCGGTTCAGCGCAGGAAGTGGGCGACGGTGAACCACGCGGCGGCCAGCACCAGCACGGTGACGAGGATGTAGCCCACGAGGTAGACCCCGGCGAGCACGGCCGCCGGGGCGGCCATGAACCATCCGGCGCGTCCGGCGGGGGTCTTGGCCCGGAGTGCCGAGCGGAGACAGTAGGCGACCGCGACGAGGCCCAGGACGAGCCCGAAGACCGACAACATGCCCATGGCGTGCTCCCTTCCCGTACCGGCTTTGCCTGGTTCCTGGGTACCGGCCGGGCGGCCCGCGCGGCAGGGGGCGGTCGCAGCGGGGTGGGCGCACGAGCCGCACGTGCGCCGTCGAGCGCCCCCCGGGCCGGGGGCATGTGCGCGTGGCACGACACGACTGCGGCCGGTGGCGGGAGCCACCGGCCGCAGCCTGGCCGCAGGACCGACGGGAACGATCTTCCGGCTCGGGCCGACCTTAGTGGGGCGCCGCCGGCCGGCGAAGCGGGACGCGACGGATCAGGCCACGTCGGCCGGCGGTCAGGCCGGATGGTCCGCCGTGGCTTCGGCCTGCTGCGCGGGCGCCTCCCGCTCGGTGCCCTCCTCCGCGGCCGCCCCCTCCGCCTCGTCCGCCTTCGCCTCGTCCGCCTTCGCCTCGTCCGTCCTCTCCCCGGCCTCCTTCGGCCCTTCCTCCGCCTTCGCGGCGTCGGCCTTCTCGGCGTCCGCCTTTCCGGCGTCCGTCTCCGCCTCGGCGGTCTTCGCGGGCGCGTCGTCACCGGGCTTGGTCGGGGCGGGGATGGCGGCCGTCGACGTCCGCTGCGGCAGCGGCCAGCGGCGCCGTACGAGGAAGGCCAGGGCGGCGACGACCAGGACGGAGCCGCCCGCGAGAGCGAGGGCGGTCCACGCCCCGCCGCCACCGGAGGAGGCGTGCGGGGCGGCCTGCGCCCGCGCCTGCCTGCTGGGGGAGGCGGAGGGCGAGGGCGAGGCCGACGCGATGGCGGACTTCGGGGGCACCAGGGTGCCGACGGGGGTCACCATGCCGTCCGCCTGGAACCCCCAGTCGAGCAGCTTCGCGGCCTCCTTGTAGGCCATGTTGTGGCCCTCGCCGGGGTGCATGACGGTCACCAGCAGCGTGCGGTCGCCGCGCTGCGCGACACCGGTGAAGGTGTTGCCCGCGTTGGTGGTGTAGCCGTTCTTCACGCCCGCGATGCCGTCGTAGGTCGAGAGGTCGTAGTCGCCGGAGAGCAGCCGGTTGGTGTTCTGTATCTCGAAGGTCCCGCGCTTCTTCGTGCTCTTCTTGCCCTTCTTCCCCTTGACGGTCTTCCACTCGCCGGGGAACTTGGCGCGCACCGTCGAGCAGTACTCGCGGAAGTCCGCGTTCTGCAGTCCGGCGCGGGCGAAGAGGGTCAGGTCGTACGCCGAGGAGACCTGGCCGGGCATGTCGTAGCCGTCGGGGGAGATCACGGTGGTGTCGTCCGCCTGCAGGTCCTCGGCCTTGCGCTGCATCTCCAGGACGGTCGCGTCCACGCCGCCGTTCATGGAGGACAGGACGTGGACGGCGTCGTTCCCGGAGCGCAGGAAGACACCGAGCCACAGGTCGTGGACGGTGTAGGTGAGGTTCTCCTTGATGCCGACGAGGCTGCTGCCCGCGCCGACGCCGTCGAGGTCGGAGGGTTGCACCTGGTAGGTCTGCGACTTGTCCAGCTTCGGCAGGACCGTGTCGGCGAACAGCATCTTGAGCGTGCTGGCGGGCGGCAGCTCCCAGTGCGCGTTGTGGGCGGCCAGCACCTGCCCGGTCTCGGCGTCGGAGACGATCCACGACCGTGAGGTGAGCTGCTCCGGCAGGGCGGGAGCGCCGGTCAGCGCGCTGACCTGGGTGCCGGGCTGTCCCAGCCGTTCCCCGCCGACCGTCGACATCCGTGCGGGCGGCGTCGGAGTGGCCGAGGGCGACGGGGTCTTCGCGTGCGCGACGGGCGCGGCGGTCAGGGCCGTACCACCGGCGAGTGCGAGGGCGGAGAGCACCAGGGCGGAACGGCGCGCGGCGCGGGGGGAGGAGTTCGGCACGATGAGAAGTTACAGGCCGTCCGGGACCTGCGGCAGTCGTGGGGGGCCGATCGGGCCGTGACCGATCCCACGTCCCGGATGTGCAACCGGGCGGTGCCCACGGGCGTCTTGGGCGGCGGCCCGCGGTACGGGTGGCGGGACGACCCCGGCGGAGGGGGCCGCGCGGCGGCCCCCATACTGGTCGCATGAAGCTCAGCCGCCCCGTGTCCTGGTTCCTGACCGCCTTCGGGGTGTGGAGCTGGATCGTATGGACGACGTTCGTCAAGAACCTGTGGAAGGACGCCAGCGGGCTCGCCTTCGAGGGCGGTGACCACGGCTCGCCCACCGCGTACTTCTGGGTGCACCTGACGCTGGCGGTGACCTCCCTCGTGCTGGGCACCGCGATCGGCGTCCTCGGCGTCCGCGGTCTGAGAGCGCTGCGGGCTGCCCGGTGATCCTCGCGGTGGTCGCCGTCGTCGCGGCCGTCCTGGCCCTCCTCGGCGGGGTGCACTACTACCTGTGGCGCCGGCTGGTCCGCGACGTGTCCGCGCCCGGGGGCTGGTGGCGGCGGACGGGGACGGTGCTGGCGGTCGTCCTGCCGCTGCTGAGCCTGGGCGCGCTGGTCGGCGGGCGGGCGCTGCCACTGGCGGCCGAGCGGTGGCTGGCCTGGCCGGGCTACCTGTGGCTGGCGGTGCTGCTGTACCTGACGCTGGCGGTACTGGCCGGTGAGGCCGTACGGCCGCTGCTGCGGGGCGCGCTCGAACGCAGGGACCGGTCCCGGGGCGTACGGGAGGCCGGGGCCGCCGAGCCGGCCGGGCAGGACGCCGCGGATCCCGGGCCGCGGCCGGAGCCCGCGCCCGCCGGGCAGACGAGGCGGCTGTTCGTCGCCCGTACGGTCGGTGCCGCGGCGGCCGTGGCCGCGGGGGTGACGGTCGGCCAGGGCACGTACGGAGTGCTGCGCGGCCCGCGCCTGAAGTACGTCACCGTGCCGCTCGCCAAGCTCCCCGCGCGTGCCGACGGCTACCGGATCGCCGTGGTGAGCGACATCCACCTCGGTCCGGTCCTCGGCAAGGCGCACACCCAGCGGATCGTGGACACGATCAACGGGGCCCGCCCGGACCTCGTCACCATCGTCGGCGACCTGGTCGACGGCTCGGTGCCGGAACTGGGCCCCGCGGCCGAGCCGCTGGCCCGGCTCCGGGCGCGGGACGGGAGCTTTTTCGTCACCGGCAACCACGAGTACTTCTCCGGGGCCGCACCCTGGATCGACTTCGTGCGCGACCTGGGCGTCCACCCGCTGGAGAACGCCCGCACCGAACTCGCCGGCTTCGACCTGGCCGGGGTCAACGACATCAGCGGCGCGGACCACGACTATGCCCCCGACTACACCAAGGCGCTCGGCGACCGGGACACCTCGCGGGCGGTCGTGCTCCTCGCCCACCAGCCGGTGATGATCCACGAAGCGGTCCGGCACCACGTCGACCTGCAGTTGTCCGGGCACACCCACGGCGGGCAGCTGTGGCCCGGCAACTACATCGCGGAACTGGCCAATCCCACGGTGGCCGGCCTGGAAAGCTACGGCGACACCCAGCTGTACGTGACCCGTGGCGCGGGGGCCTGGGGCCCGCCGGTCCGCGTGGGCGCGCCCTCCGACATCACGATCGTGACCCTCGCCTCACCGCGCGCCTGAATGTGGCCGGAAAGTTCTCACCGGGTGAGAACAATCCGACACGGAGCGCATTCCCCGCGTCGAAACTGGTAAGGGATGGCGCAACGGAAGGGGGGCGTTCGCTCATGGGGAGAGTGACCTGATGAGGCGCAGTGCGTTCCGGCTGCCCCGGCACCCGACCTCGGTCGGGCTGGCCCGGCACCGGGTGCGTGACCACCTGGAGGGCTGGGAGCAGGAGGGCGGGACCGTCGAGTCGGTCGTCCTGGTCGTGTCGGAGCTGGCGACCAACGCCGTACGGCACAGTCCGCTCCTGGAGCGGGAGTTCGAGGTGGCGGTGACCGTCCACAGCGACGGCTCGTGCGTCGTCGAGGTCTCCGACGGCGATGCGCAGTCCCGCCCCGTGCCGCGCGAGGCGGGGGACGGCGACGAGTCGGGGCGTGGTCTGCGGCTGGTGCAGGCGCTCTCGGACACCTGGGGCGTCCGGGAGCGCGGCCGGTACGGCAAGACGGTCTGGGCGGTGCTGGCCGAGCCCGCCGTGGGCTGACGGGGTGCGCCGCGTACGACCGGTGGGAGCGGCGGGCCGGCTCAGCGCCGGAAGAGGAACTCCGAGAGCAGTTCGCGGATCTCACGCACGATCGGCCGCAGCAGCCGGTAGCGGGAGAGCCTGAGGATCCGCGCGCCCAGCGGAGCGGTCCGCGCGACCAGCCGGCGGGTGCGCTCGGTGTCGGGGGAGTGGTCGAAGACCCAGTAGACGACGATGCCCATCTGGTACATCCACATCAGCTCGGGCAGCACCTCGGCCAGTTCGGCGTCGACCTTGATGTCGGAGCCGGAGAGCACCCGTTCGTGGATGGAGATGGCGGCGTCGCGGGCCGGGTGCGACTCGGGGGAGAAGGGGCTGAGCGGGCTCGCCGGGTCGGCGGCGTTCTTGAAGAACTGCGCGGCGAACTGGTGGTAGGGGCGGGCCACGTCGATCCAGGAGGTCATGACGGTGAGCAGCCGTGCCGCCAGGTCCCTCTCCCCGCCGCCGTCCAGGAGGCCCTGGACCGCGGCCGCGTGTTCGGCGGCGAGGCGGTCGTAGAAGCCCTGGACGAGGTGTTCCTTGCCCTCGAAGTAGTAGTAGGCGTTGCCGACCGAGACCCCGGCCTCCTTGGCGATGGCGCGCATCGTCGTCTTGTCGTATCCCCGTTCCTCGAACAGCCGCATGGCCGTCTCGAGGATCAGGGCGCGCGTCTGCTCGCTCTTGGGGGGCCGGGGTGCCCCGGAGGTCGTGCCGGGGGGTGCTTCTTCCACGTCCGTGAGCCTAACCGGGCGGGGCGCAGCCGTCCGCGCAGGCGTCCGGGACGGCGCCCGGGGCACGGTGCGTCCAGCCGTCCTTGGGGTCGTAGGACCAGCCCTCGCCGCTGGGGTACACCCGGCCGCCCCAGCCCGTCGCGGCGGCCCCGCCGCCCCACTGCGCCTCGCGGTAGCGGGCGGCGGCGAGCACGGCGGCCCGGGCGACGGGCGCTCCGGCGCGGGTGCTGAGGCGGTGCGCCATCGGCCGGTACTCGGCCAGGGCCCACAGGCAGACCAGCCAGGCGGCGTCGTCGCGGTAGACCTGTCCGGAGTCCCCGACGACGGTGATCTCGCGCAGGGTCGCGGTGTGGTCCAGCTCAGGGAAGCGGCGGCGGGCCTCGTCGGAGCCGACCGGGACGAGGTCCAGCGGCACGATCTGCCGCTGGCGCTCCAGCCAGCGGCGGACGAAGGAGCAGAGCGAGCAGTCCGGGTCGTACAGGACGGTCAGCAGGCGGACCGGCACCGGGGCCGCCGGAGCGGCCCCGGTCGCTGGGGTGCGGTCCATCGCCGTCACGCCCCCGGCTGCGCGGGGGCGGTCCAGCCCTGCGGGCGGACGGGCGGGATCTGCTCGCGGTCCATGACGCCCCGGCGGCGGATCTTGTTGAGGACGTACACGTTGCACAGGTGCAGCACCCCGAGGACGAGCAGGACGACACCGAGCTTGACCGACAGCGCCTCGAAGAGCTCGCGGGCGTTCCCGACCTGGTCGGCGTTCTTCAGGTACAGCGCCACGAAGCCGAGGTTCACGAGGTAGAAGCCGACCACCAGAAGGTGGTTGACGGCGTCGGCCAGCTTCTCGTTGCCGTGGAGCACGTCTTCGAGGAAGACCTTGCCGGCCCGGCTGAGGGTCCGGGCCACCCACACCGTCAGCGCGACGCTGACGAGCAGGTAGATGACGTATGCGACGACCGTGAGGTCCATGGGTCCCACCCTTTTCGAACGTGTTCAAAACCCGTTGCCGATGACTGTAGACCTGTTTTTGAACATGTTCAAGCGAGAAGTGCGGCGGCCCGCAGGGGCCGTGGGGCGGGTGCGCCCCGCCCCGGGTGCGCCGCGCCCCGGGACCGTCAGCCCTTCGCGGTCAGCCCTTCGCCGTCCGGCCGGCGGATGGAGCGGGCGCGGCCGGCTCCGCGTGGACCTGGGCCCCGATCGCCCGCACCGCGGGCACCGCCGCGGTCGCCAGGCAGGCGGCCGCCACCAGCGCCGCCGACACCGCCAGCGGGACCGCCGAGCCCCACAGGTTCGCGGCGAGCGGGGCCAGCGCGTAGCCCACGGGCATCGCGGCGAGCGACAGCAGCCAGTCGTACGAGGTCACCCGGGCCAGTGCCCGCGGCGGCACCTGCTGCTGGACGACCGTCTCCCAGACCGGGTTGAGGTAGCCGAGCGCGGTCAGCGCCAGCCCGTACGCCACGACGAGCAGCGGGGCCGGGGCGGCGAGGGCCAGCAGGGTCAGCGGCAGCGCGTACGTCGCCAGGCCCAGGTTGGCGACGAGCACGGGACGGCGGGGACGGGCCCGCGCGGCCAGCAGGGAGCCGAGGACGAGGCCGACCGCCCCGGCCTCCAGGACCCAGAACCACACGCCCTCGCCTCCGAGCCGGTGGATCGCGACGGCCGGGCCGAGGGTGGTCAGGACCGCGGCGGCCCCGTTCCACACGGCGTGCGCGACCAGACTCGTCCAGTACCAGTCGCGGGAACGGACCTCGCTCCAGCCCTCCTTGAGGTCCGCGAGCATCGTCGCGCGCGGCAGCGGGGTCCGCTCGACCCGCAGCACCGCAAGGAGCCCGGCGCTCACCGCGAAGGAGGCCGCGTCCAGCACGAAGGCCAGGCCGGGGCCTGCGGCCCAGATCAGCGCCGCGGCCAGGGCCGGGCCGCACAGCCGGGTCGCGCTGTTCGCCACGCCCATCAGGGCGTTGGCCCGCTGCCGTGCCGCCCCGTCGGTGACCGTGCCGGCGACCAGCGGCGACTGGGTCGGCATCGCGAACGCCGAGGCGGTGCCGCCCACCGCCTCGGCGAGCGCGATGGGGGCCAGCGACGGGTCGCCGCCGAGCAGTTCGAAGCCGACGAAGAGCTGGGCGGCGCAGCGTACGAGGTCGGTGAGGAGCGCCACGCGCCGGGCGTCGAAGCGGTCCGCGACCACCCCGCCGAGCGGCAGGAGCAGCAGCTTGGGCACCATCGCGCAGGCCAGGACGAGGGCGAGGGCCGAGACGTCGCCGGTCGCCCGGGTCACGGCGATGACCAGTGCGGCGGGTACGACCCCGTCGCCGAGCAGGGACAGGGTGCGTCCGGCGAACAGCAGCCGGAAGCCGCGGAGCCGGAGGGGATGCGTGGTCGTCATGGCACCGCAATGTATTTCGGCGTCGAATCATTCGCCACCGAAATATACTGCGCCGTAGGATTCGGCCATGGACGCAGACGCCGACGCCGACGCCGTGGGAGCCGCGGTGGAACGGGACTGGACCGACGGGCACGTGGAGCGCTGGCTGCCCCTCCTGCCGGACCTCGACCCCGACATCGAGGGCGCCGTCACCCGCATGAAGCTCGTCACCAGCCACCTGCGCAAGGTCCGCGAGCAGTCGCTGGTCGACTTCGGCCTGCAGCGGCACGAGTTCGACACCCTGCACGCCCTCGCCGGGCGCGGCGGCCGCGCCGCCCCGTCCGAACTCGCCGCGGACCTCGACCTGGCCCCCGCGTCCGTCACCGGCCGCCTCGACGCGCTGGAGGCCCGCGGCCACGTCCGGCGCACCCACTCCACCGCCGACCGCCGGCGCGTCGACGTCGAGCTCACCGACGACGGCCGCGCCACCTGGCTCGGTGCCATGGACGTCCTCGGCCACGAGGAGTACCGGCTGCTGGGGACCCTCGACGCCGACGAACGCCGCTACCTCTCCGACCTGCTGCGACGCGTCATGGTGGTGGCGGAGGACGGCTGAACACAGGATCCGGGAAGATCCGACATCCTGTGCGAAATTTGTGAGCGTTCCCCGCTGACAGGCCGCCGAACCGCCGAGTAGCTTTACCTTCTCTTCGGCACGCAACCGCTCCGTCACCGGCCGAAGGCCCGACCTGGGGGCAGCATGTTCGACGAGGACCGCTACCGGACCCTCCCCTACCCGCGGGGACCCTTCCCGGGCTTCCCCGTCTCCGGGGGCGTGGGACTCGCCACGCCGTCCGGCGACATGCGCCGCCCCGGGGCCGTCTGGCTCCTGGGGTCCCTCACCTTCGGCGTGTACTGGCTCGTCTGGTACTACCGGGCCAACAGGGAACTGCGGGAATTCGACCCCGGCATCAAGGTCCGCCCCGCCCTCGCCGTGCTCGCCGTCAGCCTGGGCGCGCTGCTGCTCGTGCCCGCCGTCGTCTCGCTCTACAACACCGGCTGCCGCATCGCCCGCGCTCAGCGCCGCGCGGGCCTCCACGACACGGTCTCCGGCCTCAAGGGACTGCTGCTGGCCCCCGCGTTCGGGCTGACCTCCTTCTACTACCAGGAGCAGCTCAACCAGGTCTGGGTCGCCCGCAACTGACGCTCAGCCCGTCGCGCGGTCTCCCGCGCCCAGGTCCGCGGCGCGGTCGGGGCGCGTGAACTGCTCCGTCACCTGGATGAACGCCGCCTTCAGGTGTTCGGGGATGCCCAGGGCGTCCGCCGCCTGCGCGGCGGTCATCCGAGGTCCCGCGGGGCCGGCGCCCGAAGCGTGGACGTCCGGCCGGGGAAGGTCGTCCTCGGTCAGCTTGCCCGACCGGACGAGCACGTCGCGCACGGGGATGCCGAGCGCACGGGCGAGCCCCCGCATCGTCTCCAGATCCGGCATGCTCTGCCGCTGCAGCAGCCGTGTGATGGCCGCGCGGTGCACTCCGGCGTCGTCCGCGAGCTTCGACCTGCCGCCCCCGCGCGGGCTGTCGATGTCGTACCCCCGGCCGCGCATGAGGCCTTCGATCCAGTCGGCGAACTCTTCGATGTGGTCGGCATCGCTCGGCACCTGTGGGGCTCCTCCCTCTTGCTTCTTCACGATAACCAGCGTGCGCGTGCGAAATGTACCGTTGCGCGTTCGCATCGGTGAAGATCCCGTGTTCAGGACGCCCCTGGTCCGCGGGGTGTCGGGCATATCCCTCAGGCACGTGCCGTAGGCCTGCGCCGGGAACAAATTTGTTGCGTGCGCGTTCGCAACATGCGAAAGTATGTTCGAATTCGCAACGTCAACCGTCGGAGGGTCCGACCGTCGTGTCCTTACGTTCCCCGTACGAACCTCAGCCCCCGCAAGCCCCCGCCTGTGCCGGCCTGCCGCCCTCGGTGGTCTTCGCCCGGCACGCCCGGGAGGCGCTGCCGGCGCTGCTCGCCTGCGGCCGGTGCCCGATCCGCGCGGTGTGCGAGGAGGTCGTCGACCCCGAGCACAGCTGGTTCGACGGCGTCTGCGCGGGCCGCCTGTGGCGCAACGGCCGGGTGACCGCGGTGGCGTCGGCGCCCGGCCCGTCCGCGTGAGTCCCGGGACCGCCGTCCGCAACGAAAGGAATCGTCACGTGACCTGCAACCTCGCCACCGAGCACACCGCCCGGGCCGTCCGGTGGCTCGACATCCTCCGGCGCCAGTTCCCCGAGCTCGTCCGCGAACTCGTTCCCGGAAGTCCCGGCTCCGCGGCCGCGTCCAGGGGCCTCCTCACGCCGCAGGCGCTGCGGTCGCTCGCGGAACGCGACCGGGAGGACCGGACCGACCGCGAGTGGGTGCTCGGCGGGGGCGCCGCTCCGCTGCGGCTCCATGTGTCCGACGCCCTGCGGGACGTCACCGACGGCGTCGTCGAACTGGAGGAGGCCGTCCGGGACAAGCTCGGCCTCGACCGTGCCCGCCGCGCCCCCGTCCCCGAGCGGCTGAGCCGGATCGCGGGCCTGCTCGACCGGGTCGCCGAGCACCCCGTCCTGGCCGCGCACGTCCTCGACGAATGCCGTCGCATGGCCCGCCGCTGCGGGTCGGTGCTGGGGGAGACCGAGGTCCTGGTCCGGGTGGACGGACGCTGCCCCTGGTGCGACTCGGTCTCCTTGCGAGCCCTTCCCGCCCGGAGGGCGGTGCTCTGCGTGAACCCCGGGTGCCGCTGCACGGACGAGGACTGCGGCTGCGCGGACGACCCCGCGCACCGTCACACCTGGGCCGAGACCGCATGGGGACAACTTCCCCTGGATCCGGCGGCGATCGCCGGCCTCGTGGACCGGGAGGCCGTGTGAGGAGCGCGCGGTACCCCGGCCCGACGCTGATCAACGGCGAGTCCGCCGCACGGGAGACGGGGGTCGTCCCGGCCACGGTCCGCAAGTGGGTGCAGCTCGGGCACCTGGCCGCGGCCGGCCGCAGCGGCCGGGCGAGCCTGTACCGGCTGGAGGACGTGTTCGCCGCCGAACGGCTGGCGCGTGGCCGAAAAGCGCCCACGCGGCGCGCCTGACGCCACGACATCTCCCTGCATCGCCCCGTGTACCCGAGGAGGTACGCGGGGCGGCGTCGTGTCCGGGGACCGGCCGGCGTCAGGTCATGCCCGCCCCCGGCAGACCCCGGGGCGGGCGGCGCGGGCGCCGCGGCCGGGGAGCCGGCGCCGGCCCCGGCGGGGCGGACGCCGTGTCGGGCGCCGGGCTCACGAGCCGCGGAAAGTCCCCCGGCCGCGGACGGGCGACGCCGTCCTCCCGCTCCGTCTCCGCTTCCTCCTCGTACTGGCTCATCGCGTCCTGCCAGCCGTGGGCGTAGGCGCGCAGAGTGATTTCCTCCAGGTGGGAGCGAGTGACGGCCACGAGGCCCCCGGGCAGGCACGCCTGGACGATCTCCTCGATGAGCCCTCGGGCCTCCTCCTCCGTCAGTGTCCGGGCGGCCGGCGGAGCGGCCGGCCGGGCCTGTTCCTGTGCGTGTTCCTGCGTGCGCTCCCGCGCCCGGTGCTCCGCCGGTTCGTGCATGTCCTCCGTGCCTGGCACGGCACTCCCTCCCCGTTACCCCCTGGTGCCGAGCGGCGGTCGAGCGTCGCCGGACCCAGACGTCCTTCAAACACGTGTTCACCACTTTCGGGTGCCGCCAATCCTCGGGCGTCGCGGTTCGGGTCACGGATCCAGCCATTGCGGAGACGATTCAAGTTGCGCGCGCGAGCGCAATCAATCACCATGGATGCAGCGGCGGAGCTGTGCCCGGGACACCGGGCGACGGACCGCCGCTTCGTGCTGGACGGCGGCCCATCGCCCGCACCGCGGGGCCGCCGCCACCGTTCGAAGGGAGCAGAAGCCCTTGCCCAATCCACCCGTCTTCCCCGATGTGGAGAAGCTGGTCGTCGACTTCCTGAAGGCCCGCCCCGAACTGACCGGAGCGACTGTCGACAACACCGCGCCCGCCGGCTTCGACGGCACCCAGCCGGTCGTGCTGGTCTCCCGCGCGGGAGGGGCCTGGATCGACGACGCGCACCTGGACCAGCCGCTGGTCGACCTGGAGGTCTACGGCCCGACCAAGACGGCCGCCCACACCCTGGCCCTGTCCGCCCGGTCCGCCGTGCAGGCGCTGCGGGCGACGACCTACGGGACGGCCGTCGTCACCGACGTCGTCGAGGCCGACGGCCCGCGCTGGCTGCCCGACTGGAACCGGGCCGCCGCGAACCGCTACTACTCCACGACGCGGCTGTACATCCGGCCCGCCTGAGCGCCCGGCGCTCACCCCTGATCAGGCCCTGCCGTCCGGCGGGGCCTTCGTCATATCCGCATCCCCGGCAAGGAGTTCAGCATGGCAGGCAACAACTCTTCCGAGATCCGCGTCGCCGGCACCGGCCGCATCCTCGTCGCCCCCGTCGGCACCGCCGCCCCGGCCGACACCGTCGTCGCCTGGGCAGCCGCCTGGAAGGACCTCGGCTACACCTCGCCCGACGGCATCAAGTTCAACAAGAAGGACAAGCTCGACCCGGTCGAGACCTGGCAGTCCGTCAGCCCGGCGCGGTTCATCTACTCCGACCGCGACCTGAGCGTGAAGTTCCAGCTGCTGCAGCTCAACGAGGACACCCTGCCCTTCTTCATGGGCGGCGACAGCGTGGCCGCCTCCGGTACGGAGTGGAAGTACGACCTGGCCGGCGCGCCGAAGTTCAACGAGAAGGCGATGGGCATCGAGTTCACCGACGGCGCCAACGTCACCTACCGCTTCGTGATCCCGCGCGGCCAGGTGACCGAGACCGAGGAGATCACGCTCAACCGCACCTCGTCGGTCAAGCTCGGCGTCACCTTCACCGCGCTCGCCGTGGACGACGTCAAGCCGCTGGCCACGATCCTCATGAAGGACGCCTCCTACGCGTAGGCGCCCCGTCCGACCGCCGGGGCCGGTGGCGCCACGCCACCGGCCCCGGGTCCGGCCCCCGTCCCGCACCTTCCGTTCCACCCACCCACCCATCACAGAGGGGATCCACCATGGCCGGTTTCGACGTCAGCGCAGCCCGGGCCCAGCGCCTGGAGGCGCTCGGCCGTTCCTGGACCTTCACCGTCGACGGTGACACCTTCGAGCTCCCCACCGAGCTCGGCCGCTCCACGGCCCGCAAGCTGCGGGCCCTGGACGACAACGACGTGGACGGGCTGCTCGAACTGCTCCTGGGCGAGCCGCAGTTCGAGCGCTTCGACCGCCACGAGGTCACGATGCAGGACATCGCGGCCATCCTGGAGGCCTACGGCAAGGAGACCGGGCTCGGCCTGGGGGAAGGCTGAGCCTCGGCGGGTTCGTCGACGAACACGCCGAGGCGCTCGAGGCGGACCTGCTCCGCCACTACGGCGTGGACCTGCTGGACTGGCACCGCGGCCGGCTGTCCTCCCGCCGGCTCGCGGTGCTGGTCCGGCACCTGCCACGCGACAGCGCGACCCTGCGCCGCATCCACGGGGAGGCCGCCGACTGGTCGGTGGGCGACCACCTGCTCGCCCACGTGGTCGACCACCTCGCCGAGGCCAACTGGATGTTCGCCACCGTGAACCGCGACGAGGACGCGGAGGCGCTCGAGTACCCCCAGCCCGTCCCACGCCCCGGCGCCGAGGCCGGCCCCGTTGCGGACCAGGGCCCGTCGCCGTTTCCCGAGAACCCCACGCCCGCGCAGTTGATCCGTTTCTTCGCCTGAGGGGCCGATCCATCCGTGACCAGTTACACGGCGCTCAGCGCGCTTCCGTATCCGCAGCCCACCGACAACGCCGACCTGCCGGCCCACGTGAAGGCCCTCGCCGAGGCGGCCGACGGCCGTACCGTCCTGCGCTTCCCCGACGCGGCGACGCGGGACGCCAAGATCACCGCACCCGCCGCGGGCATGCTCGTCTGGCTGACCGCTCCCGGCTGCTTCACCTACTGCACCGGCACCGCCTGGGTCGGGCTCGGCGTCTGGAACGGCTACACCCCCACATGGACGGCCACGACCACCAACCCCGCGATCGGCGACGGTACGATCGCCGGCCGCTACGCCCTCGTCGGCAGGACCTGCCACTTCCAGATGTACCTCGCCGTCGGCGCCACCACGGCGAACGGCAGCGGTGCCTACACCTTCGGCCTCCCCGTCGTCGCCGGCGCCACCGGCACCCTCGTCCAGTTCGTCGGCAACGCCTCCAACTCCGCGGGCCGCGCACTCGTCAGCGGCCAGCTCGCCGCCACCTCGGGAGCCACCGGCTTCACCGTGTGGGCGCCGGGCTCGACGAGCGCGTCCACCCTCAACCAGGTCGGCAGCGGCGGCGTGTTCGGCACGGCGTTCTCGAGCGGGAGCTTCCTGCGCGTCAGCGGTACGTACGAGACGGCGTAGGGCCCCGGAGCACTAGCCCAGGACGATCAGCGCCAGCGAGAGGAGGAGCGCGGTCGCGGAGCCGAGGACGAAAGCCAGTGCCACCCTGCCGTTCGTCAGCCGGTCGGGGGTCTCGACGTTGACCGGCTCCTGCGGGTCGTAGACCACTTCAAGAAGTCCGCCTGTGCGGACGGGTGGGAAATTGAAGGGGCCAATGCTGGTCCGAACGGCTTCGCCGGTGTCCGTGGTGAACTGCACCATGAGCTGAACACTGCCGTTCGGGCCGCCTCCCGTGTTCACGCACGTTGCCGTGGTCCGGATCCCGCGCTTCCTCAGCGCGCGACCCCCTCGGAAGATCCGCAATGACAGCCAGAGAGCAAAGGCCGACAGAGCGGACACCGGAATCGCCGGGCCGTACATTTCCCCCCTTGTGGGAACCTCAAATGCTTGCCAAATGAACGACGCTCCAGTCTGGGGTTGTTGGTTGCGCGTGTCAAGTGCCCTCTGGGTGCCCATCATTACCGCGAGGAAGGTGCCGTCATGGCGAATCACTCGATCGACGAGGTGTACAGCCAAGTAGCAGACATAAAGGGCAAACTCGAGACGGGGGGTGGTATAGCCACCCAGGCTTACATCGACGGAAAGTTCAAGGAGCAGAAAGGCGGGGGGCTCAGCAAGGAATATCTCGACCAGAAGTTCAAGGACGCGAAGGAAGAGCCGACCCAGGCGGAGAACTGGGCCAAGGCGATCGGCTTCGGGTTGGATGAAGTGGTCAAGGGTCTCCAGGACTTCAAGGCCGACTCGGTGGCGGCCTGGTCGGCACTCACGGCGATCGTGGGCGGCTTCGTCGTCAGCACCCTCTTCGATACGGACAAGCTGAAGACTTCCCTTTTGGGAAAGGCTCGGATCGAGCACGACGAGAACGGGATTCCGCGCCGGAAGAAGAACGCGGAGCCGGCGGTGCAAGCCCCGGTGGAAAGCATCGATGTGGAGCGAGTGAAATCCATGCGGAGTGCGTCCATCGCCCTGTCCAGATCTCTCAGTGATCTCACCAAGGAATTGAACGGCGCCGCACGCCAGATGGCCTGAAACAACCTGGAGTCCACATGTCTCTTTCGCGAAGCGCGAACACGGCCGCGGGATCGTTGGCCCGATTTCGGGGCGCGGCTTCCCAAGCGGCTACGGCCGCACGGCAGATCCAGTCCTCGACAGCCGGGGCCGGCCCCTCGCTGGACAGGATCCGCGGCGGTTCGGACCGGCTGAACACCTCGCTCGGCAGAATGAAGTCGGCGGCGGCCGGCGGCGGCTCCGGCCTCGATAAGGTGAAAGCGTCCGCGGTGGGAGCCGACAGCTCACTCGGCAAGTCCCGCGGGAGCACCGACAAGTTCAAGACGTCCCTCGACAGGCTCAAGGGCGCCTCCGGCAAGGCCGAGGGGGCCTTGCGTGAGGTCAAGCGTCAGTCCGACGCCGTCGAGAAGTCCGTCGGGAAGGCCGGCAAGAACGCCGACCGCGGTGGGAAGTCCATGGGGAGCCTCGGCAAGGGGGTCAAGGGGGCCTCGCTCGCGCAGCGGGGGCTCAACCTCGCGATGGCGGCGAACCCGTTCGGGCTCGTCATGGCACTGCTCGCGCCGATCATCTCCCAGTTCATCAACATGGACAAGGTGTCCGCCGCCCTGGCCAAGGGCGTGAAGTGGGCCTGGAACGCCATCCTCGGTGCCATCAAGTCCCACGCGGGTCCCATCAAGTCCGTGCTGAAGGGCATCATCAACGCCTTCACCGCGCTGCCCCGCGCCTACATCAGCGGCATCAACTACATGATCTCCGCGCTGAACCGGGTCCACGTGTCGATCCCGGGCTGGGTGCCGGTGATCGGCGGCAAGTCCTTCTCGATCCACCTCCCGCAGATCCCCAACATCCCCACCCTCGCCCAGGGCGGTGTCGTCCCCGCCCGCGACGGCGGCACGCTGGCGCTGGTCGGTGAGGGCGGTGAGGCCGAGGCGGTCATCCCGCTCAGCAGGCTGGAGCGGATGCTCGGCAGGGGCGGCGGATCGCCGGCGCACATGGCGCGGCTGGCGGCGGCCGTGGAGAAGCTCGCGGAGCGCCCCGTCGTCGTCCAGGTGGACGCACAGACCATCGCGCGGGCCGTGTCGCTGGGCAACAGGCAACTCGCGCGGCGCTGAGCCGCGCCCCTCTCCGCCCTTCGTACGGATTCGACGCCGGCGACCGTGTCGCCGGCCTTTTTCATGCCCTGACGGCAAGAGACGAGGTGACACATGGGCCGGAACCTGTGGATCGGACCGCCCGGTTCGCTGTACGAGATCGACCGCGCGGCACGGAGCTTCGACCGGAGCGCCGACCTCGGCGTGTCGGAGTTCACGTCGCTCGGCGGCCGGGTGACCGTCGTGCGCAACGCGCGCGCCAACCGCCGGACCAAGCTGAGCTGGGACACGCTGGAGCCCGCGCAGGCCAGGGTGCTGGACCGGCTGGCCCGCCGCACCGACGGCGCCGGGCCGGTCGTGCTGCTCGACCCGGCGGCGGCCAACATGCTGGACGCCCTGCAGGCGGCCGGCCGGGGGGAGCCGGGGAGCCTGGGGCTCAGCCAGTGGTTCCTGGTGGTGGGCGGTGGCACGGGGACCGTCGCGGAATCGGCGTCCCCCGGGGTCTTCGCCTTCACCGCCTCGGACACCGCAGGAAAGGTCGCCTGGCGCCACCGCTACTGGGGCAACCACCCCGTCGCGCCCGGCACCCGGATCTCCTTCCGGGCCCCCACGGCGATCGCCGCCCTGCCGACGTGCGCGGTGAACCTCGACTTCAAGAACGCCGCCGGTGCCTACCTGTCGTCGGTGTCGGCGAACGGCGCCTACGTGGCGGGGACCGTACCGGCGGGCGCGGCCTTCGTGACGCCCTGCGCGAAGCCCGGGGCCGCCGGGACGTACGCCCTCGCCGGGGCCTGCCTGTCGTACGACGACGGCGCCGCGGACGGCGTCCCCGGCGACGGCTGCCCCGCGATGGCGGTCACCGGGTACAGCGACGTGCCGGCCCAGCCGCTGCCGTACCGCGGCGTGAGCATCGACCTGGTGGAGGTGGCCGGTGCAGCGGGCTGACGACGCGCTCGGCGCGGCCCTCGCGCAGGGCGAGCGGACCACGTCCCACTCCACCCGCTTCGGCGGCAAGGACCTCGGCGCCCAGGTGCAGTCGTGGAGCGTGGACCGGTCGTACGCGACCGACCTTCCGGAGGCGATGCGGGCGTTCGCGGGCAGCGCCTCGGCCCAGGCCGAGTTCGAGATCTCGGGTGCGGCCGTCTCGTCGGACGAACACCTGCAGGGCAGAGCCGACCAGTCCGGCCCGCAGCTGTACTCGCCGTGGGCGCCCAGGAGCACGGGAGACCTCGTCCGTCCCGGCCAGTCCGTGGTGCACGCCGCGGGGCTCGGCGGGAACGACCTGGCCGCCTTCCGCGGCACGGTCCGGGCCCGCAGCGCGGCCTCCGGCAGCGACACCGTCAAGGTCACCGCGCTGGACGGGGCCGAGCGGCTGCGCGGCCCCGCCGTCCTGCCGAAGCCGTACATCGGGTTCTTCCGGAAGCGCCCGGTGTCCTCGGCGACCTGGTGCGTGGACGAACTCCTCCGGCAGGCGGGACTCCACAGCTCCCCGCCCGCGCGCTACCCCGAGTTCGTCGAGGGGCAGCCGCTCACCCTCGTCCACGCGACGCTGCACGGCGGGTTCACCACGCCCTACGGCCAGCCGGAGGTGCTGCCCGATCCGCGGAACTACACGTGGACCAGGCAGGACGCGCCCCACGAGATGGCGCTCGTGCCCACCGGGCTGGAGCCGGGCACCACGGGCCTGACGACCTCCTGGTTCCCGCGCAGCCGGGTCACCGTGCCGGGCAGCCGGCTGTTCGCCGAGGCGTGGGTCAACAACGCCGTCGGCATCGGCGACACGGTGGAGATCCACCTCCAGCTCAACCGCACGGGATCGGCGACGGGCACCCTGCGCCTGGTCGTCGACTTCGTCGCCGGCACCGTCCGCCTCTACTCCGAGGGCTCGGACCAGGGCTACTGGTACTTCGAGTGGTCATGGCCGGCCATCAGGGCACAGCGGGGCGTCTGGCACATCGGCGCGTTCTTCGACACGGCGGGCACCGGGACCGCGGTGTACCCCACCGTGCAGCCGAGGCTGACCGCACCCGACGGAACGCAGCTGCTGGGGACGGCGGCCACGTACGTCCAGCCGTCCGGCGTCCAGAAGTCCGCCGAGCTGGACCAGGTGCGGCTGGTCACCACCGTGGCCGTGGAATCGCTGCAGGTGACCTCCGGGCTGGCCGCGATGCCGGCCGCGGCCGTCTTCAGCCAGTCCGGCACCTGGACCAAGGGCGCGGTCCTCGACGACGCGGTCTTCCCGCTGGTCTCCGTCCCCCGCGTCTCGGGCTCGCAGTGGGACGTGCTGACGCAGATCGCCAAGGCGACCATGGCGACCGCCGAGTTCGACGAGCTCGGCGTATTCCGCTGGCGCAACCACACCCGGTTCGCCCAGCCCCCCACGGCGGCCGACCTCACGCTGACCACCGTGCGGGACATCGCCGCGCTGACCGTCACGGAGGAGATCGACGCCTGCCGGAACTACTGCGTCCAGCCCGCCAAGGACTGGTCAAAGACCGGCGCGGCGACCGGGACCGTCTACGACGACGGCACCATCCGGGAGATCCCCGCGAACCGATCGGTCACGGTCAGCTACGTGATGGCCGAGGAGGAGTTCGACATCGGACCGCCGCTGACCGACGACGACTCCGTCACCACCTCCGGGTCCTCGGTGCGCTTCGCGACGTCGCCCGCGGCCGGGGCGACGGCGGTCAAGGGCGCGGTCGACGTCCTGACCCGCCGTGAGGACGGCTACCTCGTGGTGCGCTTCAGCAACCGCAGCGCGCAGACGCTCTACACCGTCACGAAGACCGGCGAGCCGTCCGTCCACCTCGAGACCCTCAAGCCGGCCGACGACCCGGCCGAGCGCTTCGCCACCTCCTGGGTGGCGGGCAGTGCCGGCGAACGGTTCTACGGACGCCAGGAGTACTCCGCCGAGGCCACGGACTGGGTGCAGGACCTGCGGGGCGCGCAGTCGCTCGCCGACGCCATGCGCAAGGCCGGCGAGTACCCCGTCCCCGTCATCGGCGACGTCGAGGTGCTCCCCGACCCGCGGATCCAGCTCGGCGACGTCGTGCGGCTGGTCGACACCAGCGGCGCCCGACTGGACACCCTGGCCTGGGTCACCGGGATCAAGACCGCGGCGACGGCGGCCGGCGGGGTGCGGCAGACCCTGACCCTGCGCGGGACCGTGGCCAACGGGGTCCCCGCGGACTCCGGGCTGACCCCCGACGCCCCGGCGGCCCCGGTGACGGAGGTGTGGCAGACGTACGCCCAGGTGGCGGCCGCGTATCCGACCCTCGCCGAGGTGAAGGCCGGCGGCCGGACCTGGCGGGACATCAAGGAGGGGACCCATGCCTGAGAACACCCCCGGGCCGTCCGGGCCCGTCACCCTGACGGACGTTCAGTTCCTGCAGCTGGCCGACGCGGTGACGACGGAACTCGCCGGATACCTCGGCGTCGGCGCGGCCGCGGACCACGGGCCCGACCTTCCGGTCGCCGTCACGGTCAGCGACGGCCTGCCGCCGGACGGGGAACCGGACCCGCCGTCCCCGCACGGCCCCGGCGAGGAGGAGGAAGCCACCCCGTCCCCGTACACCGCCGAAGGCGGCGGCGTACCCGAGTCCGCAGCGGAGGCCACCGCGTGAGCACGCAGTACACCCCGATCAGCAATCTCCCCTACCCCCAGGCCACCGACGCCGCCGACCTGCCCGCGAACCTCAGGGCGCTCGCGGAGGGCGTGGACGGCCGTACCGTGATGCGCTTCGCGGACGCGGCGTCGCGCGACGCCAAGGTCACGGCACCCGTGGCCGGCATGGTCGCCTGGCTGACGACCCCCGGCCGGCTGGTGCAGTACACCGGGACCGCCTGGGCACCGGTGGGGGCCGTCCCGGTGTTCCGGGTGAACGTGGACGGTGGCACCACGAACTCGACGACGTACGCGGAGACCCTGACCGACGCGGTCGGCGACCCCATGGCGGCCGCCTTCACGGCGCCCGCCTCCGGCCAGGTCATCGTGACGGTGGGCGCCTACATGTGGAGCTCGGGGACGTACAGCTCCTACATGTCCGCCACGGTCCGCAGAGCCTCGGACAACGCGGTGATCCTCGCCACCAGCGACGACCGGGCGGCACTGGTCACCAACACCGGCCGGGGTTCGTCGTCCAGCCAGTTCCTCGTGACGGGCCTCACGGCGGGCACCGGCTACACCGCCACACCCGCCTACCGCTCCGGCAACGCGTCCAGCACGGCCAACTTCGACACCCGCTTCATCCGGATCGACCCGCTGCTGTAGGACCGTCCGCCCCCGGGCCCAGAGCCCCGGGCCGCCGTGCACACGGCGGCCCGGGGCTTCCCCGTTCCCGTTCCCAGTCCCGACGTCCCAACGTCCCAACGTCCCACCGATCAGAGGAGGAACCATGGCCACACCCGTCTCCGCGACGGCATTCCTGGCCGCTCTCGATGCCGAAGGCGTCACCGTCGCCGGACACGGCGACTGGCGCACCCACAACCGCAACGCCGTCGCCGCCTGGGGCCAGGTGCACGGTGTGATGCTGCATCACACCGCCGGCCGGGACAGCGTGGGGCTGTGCCGGACCGGCCGCGCCGACCTGCCGGGACCCCTGTGCATCGGGGTCATCGCCAAGGACGGCACCGTGCACCTGGTCGGATACGGGCGCACCAACCACGCCGGCAGCGGTTCGAGCGCCGTGTACGACGCCGTCCGCACCGGCCGCCCGCTGCCCGCGAAGCCCGGTGCCGACGCCGTCGACGGCAACGCCCACTTCTACGGGTTCGAGATCGAGAACCTGGGCGATGGCCGCGACCCCTACCCCGCCGCCCAGTTGGCGGCCGTGGAGAGGACCGCCGTCGCCCTGTGCCGGGTGCACGGCTGGAGCGCCGGCCACGTCATCGGGCACAAGGAATGGACGCGACGGAAGATCGATCCGAGCTTCCCGATGCCGGCCATGCGGGAGCGCGTCGCCAAGCGGCTCGGAACCCCGCCCGCACGGACGTACGAGCCCTTCCCGGGCGCCGCCTTCTTCCGGCCCGGCCGGCGCAGCGACGTCGTCACGGCGATGGGCCGGCGCCTCGTCGCCGTGGGCTGCGGCCGCTACCGGCAAGGGCCCGGGCCGGAGTGGACCGAAGCCGACCGCCGCTCCTACGCCGCTTGGCAGCGCAAGCTCGGCTACGGCGGCGCGGACGCCGACGGCATCCCCGGCCGCACCAGTTGGGACGGACTGCACGTCCCGAAGAGGAAGGAGACCACATGACCGACGCCGACCGCCGTACCGTCCGCACCCTCGTCCAGACCGGCGTCGCCCTCGCCGCAGCCGCGCCGCTGCTGGTCGACGCGACCTGGCCGGGCGCCTGCACCGTGCTCGCCGTCGCGGCCGCCGTCACCCGCGTGATGTCCCTCGACGCCGTCGAGCGGCTGCTGCCCTCCTGGCTGAGGCGGTGAGGCAGATGACCACGCATCAGGAAGGCACCCTCGGGGTCGCCCTCGAACTCGAGCGACTGCGCCGCTCCGTCGACGTCGGCTTCGCCACCACGCGGGGTGATCTCGCCCTGCTCCTGCAGCGCGCCGACCAGACCGACAAGGTGCTGGGCGAGCACGAGGACCGCATCGAGGCGCTGGAGCGTTCCCGCTGGCCGCTGCCCGCCGTGGCGGCGCTCACCGGGTTGCTGGCGCTGGTCGTCGCCGCCTACGGGACCTTCGCCGGGTGAGCCGCGTACCCCGGCCGCGGGACGGCGACCTCAGCGGGCGCGGCTCGAGCCGCGCCCGCGCCGCCCGGCGTCCCCCCGGGCCGCCGCCCGCTGCGGCAGGGGGCGCCGCCTGATCGCCAGGACGAACGCCGCGACCGCCGCCACCAGGACCGTCTCCACGGCAGGTCCGAACCACGAGGAACCCTTCGACGCGTCCCCCGCCGCCGCGGGCCGCGGGCCGCGGCTCTCGCCGGGAGGCCCCCCGGCCATCGCGCGCACCTGGCTCAGCGTCGGCACCAGCTCCCCGACCGGCTCCACGCGGCCCACCGCGTCGAACCCCCAGTCCAGCAGGTCGGCCGCCTCCCGGTACACCTCGTCGTACCCCGACTCCGGGTGCATCACGGTCACCAGCAGCGTCCGTCCGTCGCGCTCCGCCGCGCCCGTGAAGGTGTTCCCGGCGTTGGTGGTGTAGCCGTTCTTCACCCCGATCATGCCGTCGTAGTCGCCCAGCAGCCGGTTGGTGTTCTGGATCTCGAAGGTCGCGCCCTTCTCCGCGGGGAACCGCGCGACCTGCGTCCGGCAGTAGTACCTGAAGTCCGGGTTCCGCAGCCCCGCCCGCGCGAAGAGCGTCAGGTCGTACGCCGACGACAGCTGGTCGGGCGTGTCGTAGCCGTCCGGGCTCACCACGTACGTGTCGTTCGCCTGCAGCTCCCGCGCCCGCGCCCGCATCTCCCGGACGGTCTTCTCCACCCCGCCGTTCATCGAGCACAGCACGTGCACCGCGTCGTTCCCCGACCGCAGGAACACCCCGAGCCACAGCTGCTCGACCGTGTAGGTGATCCCCGCCTCGATCCCGACCAGACTGCTCCCGGCTCCTATGTCCGCCAGGTCCGCGTGCGTCACCTCGTGCCGGGTCCGCCGGCCGAAGCGCGGCAGCAGCGTGTCCGCGAACAGCATTTTCAGCGTGCTCGCCGGAGGCAGCTGCCGGTGCGCGTTGTACGACGCCAGCACGTCACCGGAGTCGGCGTCCGCGACGATCCACGACAGGGAGTTCGTCTCCGGCAGCCTCGGCGCCCCCGCCGCCACCTGCACCCCGCGCCTCCCCAGCCGCTCGCCCCCGACCACGGATCTGCCGGCCGCCATCGCCTTCCCGGCGGGAAGCAGCGCGGCGGCCACGCCGAGTCCGAGGACGGCACGTCGCGGCGGTGTGGGGGGTGTCGCGGCCATGGGGGGACGGTACAAGCTGCGACCCCCCGCAACCGAACCGGGGGCACCGCTGTGGACACCGGTCGGCCCAGCGCATACTGGGTTCCTTGATGCGAATGGGGGAAGGGCGGGAACCCGTTGCGCCGGATGCTGTCCGTGCACTTCGCGCCGAGCGCCCTGTTCGTCACATACGCCTGGACCCTCACCCGCGCGGGCGCGTTCTCCGGCCGCACCCGATGGCACGAAGCCCTCCCCGCCACCCCTGCCGCGGCCGCGGCCGCAATGCTCGCGATCTCCGCCTCCGCCGCACTGCTCGGCCTGCTGTTGCACCCTTTCCAGGTACGGGCCGTCCGGGTGCTGGAGGGCTACTGGGAGCGGTGGGCGCCGACGTCGCGGCTGGCGGGAGTGCTGGTGGAGTACCAGCGGCGCAGGTGGCTGGTCCTGTTCGACGCCACCACACGCGAGAACACGGCCGTGGAGAGCTCCACGGGCAAGAGCCTCGGCGAGCAGATACGGGAGCGGGACTCCCTCGCCCGCCTCGAACGCGACCGCCATCAGGCTGTCCGGCGACTGGCGGCGCTTCCTCCGGGCAACGTGCTGCTTCCCACAGCCCTCGGAAACGCCCTGCGTGCGGGCGAACTCAGAGCCGGAGAGCGCTACGGCCTGGCGACGCTGGCCTCCTGGCCGCGGATCCTCCCGCAGGTCTCCGGCCGCCTGGCCGCCGCGCTGAGTTCCGCCCGGGACTCCCTCGACACCGCGGTGAACCTGTGCCACTGCTTCCTCGCCTGCACCCTGGTCGGCGCGGTGGCCTTCCACGACGAACCGCGGCAGTGGTGGCTCCTCGCCGTGTCCCTGGCGGGCGCAGCCCTCGCGTACAAGGGGGCGGTGACGGCTGCCCAGGCGTACGCGGGGCTGATGTACGTCGTCTACGACCTGCACCGGCTCGATCTGGCCAAGGCGATGGGCCACGAACTCCCCGACCACGATGGTGAGTGGGACCTGTTCCGGCAAATATCCGACCGTCTGCGATGAGCGCTACGCCCGTACGAGGCTGACCGCGCCGCCCAGTCCCAGGAGATGCAGGCCCACGCCACCGGAGTCCGTGTCGATGGCGTCCCTCGGCCCTGAGTCGGTGACCCGTGTGAGGAGCATGCCCGTCGTCTGCACCGTGACCGGCCAGCTCCGGGGAACGGTCAGATGCACGTGCCCTGCGACCGCCGTGATGCGGACGGTCACGTCACCGTCGAGCGCCGAACCGGTGAGGTCCGCCCGTATCTCACCGGCGACGGCCCGCAGCTCCAGGAGCGGGTGCCGGGTGCGTTCTCCGATCGCCCCGGGACCGCGGACGCGGCCCGTGGACAGGAACCGCGTCCACCGCCCGTCCCCCGGCCGAACGGAGGGACGCAGCAACGCGACGCCCACGAGCGCGAGTGAGACGGGCAGGACGACGTTCACCAGGACACGGCCGCTGACGGCGTGCCCGTGGGCGAGCCCCACGAGTGCGATCGCGGCCAGGACGCCAGGGGCTATGAGGGAGCTGACGGCGACGAAGGACCGCACGAGGTTGAGTACCGCCAGCGCGAGCAGCAGCCAGGGCCACCACGTGACGGCCCACTCCGCTGCCACGCGCACCCGGTGCAGGGTGTCCCCTACGGCGAAGCTCCCGAGCGCCAGCGCGCCCAGACCCAGCCATGGGGCGGGACAACGCCCCCGTTCCCTGTCCGTCCGAGCCACGCGCGTCATCGTAGTGGCGGGCGTGGCCCAGGTTGCCGGACGGGTGGCTAGCTTTCGCCGCGGGCTTCGTTGAGTTCGGCGAGGGCCCTTTCGAGATGGGGCTCTGGCCTCCGGCCTTCGGCGGCGGCCGCGCTGTGGATCGAGGGCGGAAGCTCTCGATATCGGCAGCCCTGCGCGTGGGGGGCCTTGTATTTTTCGATGTACGCCGAGATCGCGGCTTTCCCCTGACGCACCGTATCGGCCCATGCCGTTACGGTGTCCCCGGTCTCTGGCTCTATGGGGATCTGCCCGAAGCATCCTTCACCGGAACATTCCTTGGTTCGGCGCCTCCGACGGGGGCCGACGAACCCTGGAAGTGTCATGGCGTGCATGTCCATTGTATTATTCCTCGCTAGGTTGGTCGGGGACGCCATTGAGTTCATTTAGGGCGGCATCGCGGTCGGCGTATTCGGACCTCTTGCTGTAGAGGTATGCAACCCATGCCGCATCCGCCACGGTGCAGACGAGCACCATGGAGAGGGCGATCCAGCGCCAAGTTTCCTGCTTGTCGCCCGGTGCCGGAGCAAGTGCGAGGGATACTCCGACTCCCAGCAGTAAGGCGCCTATATTGAAGCATGCCGCGGCCCGCCGTATGTATCGCTCCCAGATCTCGAAATCCTTCTGCTGGCGATGACATAGTTCTTTGAAGACGTCAGATCCGCGACGGACGTCGAACCCGTACCAGAAATCGATGTCCTGTACGGAGTAGTAGAAATGGCGTGCATGATAATGCAGTTGAATGCTGGCCACCAAGGACAGCGACGCTGCGACCAGGACGAGGAGAGTCGGCCCAGACCATACAAAGGTGTTCGAGTTTGCGCCCGCCACCACACCGGCCAGGGCCAGTGCGGCAGCCGTCAACATCGGGGCGGCGATGGAATGGGCTTCCTGGGCTGCATGTCCGAGTCCGAGTGGTTGCGGCCGCCCAAGCTTTGCCATGTCCCCCCACAGGAGCTCCCCGCATCCTGCTCGGAGCATGACAGATCATCAATAAACGCACCATAGGCTGAATCAAGTCACGTACAAGCGCAGACGGGGCGTTGTCAGAGGGCGGTCCTACGCTCGGCGGGGTTGGGGACTGCGGGGGTCGCCGCACAGGGGGTGGACGGTGAGTGTCATCGCGTGGGGGGACGTCGGGGAGCCGGCCGTGCCCGGGTACGGGATCGGGGTGGCGCAGCGGCTGGGTGGGGTCACCGCGGAGCTGGGGATCCGGGACGGGCGGGCCGTGCTGGGGTGGCGCAACGCGGCGGGCAAGGCACTGAGGGGCGCTCCGGCCGCCGTGCGGCGCGAGCACGCGGGGGAGTGGACGCGGCTCAGGGCGACCGTCGGGGACATCGACCGGACGCTGGCGGCGCAGGCCGCGTGGCTGGACCGGCAGTTCCCGGAACGGCGCACGTGGGCGTACCCCGTGTGGCGGGAGCGGCTGCTGGGCCATCCGCTGCTCGGGACCCTCGTCCGGCGCCTGCTGTGGACGGTCGACGGGGTCGCCTGCGGGTGGGCCGACGGCGGCCTGCGCACCCTCGACGGTGAGCGGGTCCTGGGCGGCGGGGAGGACGTCGTCGGACTGTGGCACCCCTGGGGGCGCGACCGCGCGGAGATCACCGCCTGGCGGGAGTGGCTGGAGCGGCACGGCGTCACGCAGCCCTTTCGGCAGGCCCACCGCGAGGTGTACGGCCTCGCGGACGCCGCACGCGTCAGCGCCACGCACCACGTCCTGAGACAGCACCGGTTCGCCTCGCTGGCCGCCGCCCGCGGCTGGCGGTACCGCCCGCGCCTGCCGGTCGACGAGGCCTTCCCGCCCGCCACGCGCGAACTCCCGCGGTGGGGGCTGCGGGCGGAGCTGCGGGTCCAGGGCGTCGACGGGGACGTCTTCGGTCACTTCGGCAGCCATCTGTACGTCGGCACGGACCAGGTGCGCTTCCTCCCGCTGCACGCCCGCGGGAACCGGGCCGCCGATCCGCTGCCGCTCGCCGACGTCCCGCCGCTCGTCCTCAGCGAAGTCCTGCGCGACGTGGACCTCTTCGTGGGCGCCGCTGGCATCGGCAACGACCCCACCTGGCAGGACGGCGGCCCCGACGGCCGCTTCCGCGCCTACTGGGCGTCCTACGGCTTCGGCGAGCTGACCCCGTGCGCGAAGACGCGCCGCGAGGTGCTGTCCCGCCTCGTGCCGCGGCTGGCCATCGCCGGACGCTGCACCGTCGAGGGCCGCTTCCTGCACGTCCGCGGTGACCGGCACACGTACCGGATCCACATAGGTTCCGGCAACGTCCTCATCTCCCCCGGCGACCGCCACCTGTGCGTCGTCCCGCCCGCCCACGCCTGCGCGCTCCCGCGCCCCCTGCCCTTCGAGGGCGACCCCATGCTGTCGGTGGTCCTCGGCAAGACGCTGCTCCTCGCCCACGACACGGAGATCACCGACCCGACGATCGTGAGCCGGCTGTGAAGCGCGCAAGGACCCCGGGATGCTCGCCCTGGGAGGACGAGGGCCGGATCGAATTCATCGCCCGGCTCGCCGCGGAGGGGGAGGTGACCGAGCTGGCCGGGCATCTGCTGGCGGCGGCCGACTGCGAGGGCTACGCAGCGGTGTCCCGTCTGAAGGCGATGCCCTGGGAACGACGTGTCGCCCTCGCGAGGCTGCTCGTCGAGCGTGCCAACGCGCCCGGCTCTACGCCCGACCGGTACGAGCGTGTCATGGTGCTGCTGGCCACGGTGTCCCGGGGTTTCGTGCACGACGCGTGGTGCGGCGTCTGGAACGACAGGCTGGAGGGCATCGCCCGTAGGTCGTACTGGTTCGACTGCGACGACGAGATGCCCCCGGTCGCCGAGGCCCTGCTCGACGCAGGACGTCCTCTGTCGGCGGAGGTCGTCGGGATGATCCGCAGGTGCGCGCACCATGGCCTCGGCTGGGCGCAGCTGCTGCTCGACCGCCTCCCCGAGCCGCCCCTCAATCCCGGTGAGCTCTGGTCCGACCGGGTGCTGGCCCAGCTACCGGAACTCGGCGATCCCTGGCGGCGGCTGATCCCGCATCTGCGTGCCGCCAAGCCGGCGCCCAGCGCGCGCTGGGACCGGGCGGCGGGCACGATCCTCGACGGCGTCGACGCCGAGACGGTGCGCCGTACCGCCACCCCCTGGCTCGCGCTGGCCACCCACGGCGGAAGCGCCGAGGCGGCCGGCCACGACCCCTGGAACGTCACCGCCGTCCGCGGCCTGGCCTGGCTGCTGTCGTCGCCGTCCGTGCCTCCCCACCCGGAGACCGTCCGCGTTCTGGGTGCCCTCGTCGAACGTTCCCCGGTCAAGACCGTCGTCGCCGGTGCCGGCATACGCGCCCTGGCCCGCCTGGACGGTGACGCCGGCCGGGACGAGCTGCGCAGGCTCGCGGGGTGTGCCGGCCACACGGTCACCCGCAGGCAGATCCGCCGCGCGCTGACCCCGGGAACGCCCGAGGGCCCCGCTGCCGGCTGACCGGCTGCGGGGCCCTCGGGGGAGCCTCGGCGGAGGGGATCAGAAGCGACGCGTGATGAGCGCGCGCTTCACCTCCTGGATCGCCTTGGTGACCTCGATGCCACGCGGGCAGGCGTCGGTGCAGTTGAACGTGGTGCGGCAGCGCCACACGCCGTCCTTGTCGTTCAGCACCTCGAGCCGCTGCTCGCCGCCCTCGTCACGCGAGTCGAAGATGAAGCGGTGGGCGTTGACGATGGCCGCCGGGCCGAAGTACTGGCCGTCGTTCCAGAAGACCGGGCAGGACGACGTGCACGCGGCGCACAGGATGCACTTGGTGGTGTCGTCGAAGCGCGCGCGGTCCTCGGCGGACTGCAGGCGCTCGCGCGTCGGCTCGTTGCCCTTGGTGATGAGGAAGGGCATCACGTCCCGGTAGGCCTGGAAGAACGGGTCCATGTCGACGACCAGGTCCTTCAGCACCGTCAGGCCCTTGATGGGCTCGACGGTGATGGGCTTGTCCGGGTTGATGTCCTTGATCAGGGTCTTGCAGGCCAGCCGGTTGCGGCCGTTGATGCGCATGGCGTCGGAGCCGCAGATGCCGTGGGCGCAGGAGCGACGGAACGTCAGCGTTCCGTCCATGTCCCACTTGATCTTGTGGAGGCCGTCGAGGACCCGCTCCTTGGGGTCGATCTCCAGCTCGAAGTCCTGCCAGGTGGCCTCGTCCGAGATCTCCGGGTTGAACCGGCGGATCCGGAAGGTGACCGTGATGTAGGGCGAGGCCTCGGCCTCGGCCTCGACCTTGTCGAGGGTCGCGGTGCTCATCAGTACTTACGCTCCATCGGCTGGTAGCGGGTCTGCACGACCGGCTTGTAGTCGAGACGGATCGCCTCGGTGCCGTCGGCACCCACCTCGCGGTACGCCATCGTGTGCCGCATGAAGTTGACGTCGTCGCGGTTCGGGTAGTCCTCGCGGTAGTGGCCGCCGCGGGACTCCTTGCGGGCCAGGGCCGAGACCGCCATGACCTCGGCGAGGTCGAGCAGGTTGCCGAGCTCGATGGCCTCGAGCAGGTCGGTGTTGAACCGCTTGCCCTTGTCCTGGATCGACACGTTCCGGTACCGCGCGCGCAGCTCGCCGATCTTCTCGACGGCGGTCTTGATGGTCTGCTCGGTGCGGAACACCATGACGTTCGCGTCCATGGTCTCCTGCAGCTCCTTGCGCAGCTGCGCGACCCGCTCGTTGCCGGTGGAGGCACGCAGCCGCTCCACCAGGTCGACCACGAACTGGGCCGGGGCCTCGGGGAGCTCGACGTAGTCGTGGTCCGCGGAGTACTCGGCGGCGGCGACGCCGGCCCGCCGGCCGAAGACGTTGATGTCCAGCAGCGAGTTGGTGCCGAGGCGGTTGGCGCCGTGCACGGAGACGCAGGCGACCTCGCCGGCGGCGTACAGGCCCGGGACGACGGTGGTGTTGTCCGACAGGACCTCACCCTGGACGTTGGTGGGGATGCCGCCCATGGCGTAGTGCGCGGTCGGCTGGATCGGGATCGGGTCCGTGTAGGGCTCGATGCCGAGGTAGGTCCGCGCGAACTCGGTGATGTCCGGGAGCTTGGCGTCCAGCTGCTCCGGCGGCAGGTGGGTCAGGTCGAGGTAGACGTGGTCGCCCTCGGGACCGCAGCCGCGGCCCTCGCGGATCTCGGTGTAGATCGCCCGGGAGACGACGTCACGCGAGGCGAGGTCCTTCATGACCGGCGCGTACTTCTCCATGAAGCGCTCGCCGTCCTTGTTGCGGAGGATGCCGCCCTCACCGCGGGCGCCCTCCGTCAGCAGGATGCCCATGCGCCAGATGCCGGTCGGGTGGAACTGGAAGAACTCCATGTCCTCCAGCGGCAGACCGCGGCGGTAGACGGCGGCCTGGCCGTCACCGGTGAGGGTGTGCGCGTTGGAGGTGACCTTGAAGAACTTGCCGGTGCCGCCGGAGGCGTACACCACGGCCTTCGCCTGGAAGACGTGGATCTCGCCGGTGGCCAGCTCGTAGGCGATGACGCCGGCGGACCGCTTGACGCCGTCCTCCTCGACGATGAGCTGGTCGAGGACGTAGAACTCGTTGAAGAACTCCACGCCCTCCTTGACGCAGTTCTGGTACAGCGTCTGGAGGATCATGTGGCCGGTGCGGTCGGCCGCGTAGCAGGCACGGCGGACCGGGGCCTCGCCGTGGTTGCGGGAGTGGCCGCCGAAGCGGCGCTGGTCGATCCGGCCCTCGGGGGTGCGGTTGAAGGGCAGGCCCATCTTCTCGAGGTCGAGGACCGCGTCGATGGCCTCCTTCGCCAGGATCTCGGCGGCGTCCTGGTCGACCAGGTAGTCACCGCCCTTGATCGTGTCGAAGGTGTGCCACTCCCAGTTGTCGTCCTCGACGTTCGCGAGGGCCGCGGCCATGCCGCCCTGGGCGGCGCCGGTGTGGGAGCGGGTGGGGTAGAGCTTCGTCAGCACGGCGGTGCGGCTGCGCTTCGTCGCCTCGATGGCGGCGCGCATGCCGGCGCCGCCCGCGCCGACGATGACGGTGTCGTACTTGTGGATCTGCATGAGGGGTCGCTTCCCTGTCCAGCCCTGGCTAGCGGATGTTCGGGTCGAAGGTGAAGATCACCAGCGTGCCGAGGACGATGGTGAACGCGGTCGCGGTGTAGACCAGCATCTTCAGCCAGAACCGGGTGTTGTCCCGCTCCGCGTAGTCGTTGATCACGGTGCGCAGGCCGTTGCCGCCGTGCAGCATCGCCAGCCACAGCATGAGCAGGTCCCAGGTCTGCCAGAACGGCGAGGCCCAGCGGCCGGCGACGAAGGCGAAGCCGACCTTGGTGACGCCGCCGTCGAGCACGAGCTGGATCAGCAGGTGACCGATGACCAGGACGACCAGGACGATGCCGGACAGGCGCATGAAGAGCCAGCCGTACATCTCGAAGTTGGTCCGGGTGCTGCGCGGGGTGCGCTTGGTCCGGGCGCGCGGCGGCTCGATGACCGGGGCCGGGTTGTCGGGGCCGTAGGCGGCGCTGGAGGAGCTGAGCTCCACGTGGTCCGTTGCGGACATGACTTCGCTCAGCTCCCGAACAGCACTCGTGCGGCGTGACCGAGGACGGGGTAGATGGCCCCGATCATCAGCACGACCCAGATTCCGATGACCGTCCACAGCATCTGCTTCTGGTACTTCGGGCCCTTGGACCAGAAGTCCACGGCGATGACGCGCAGGCCGTTCAGAGCGTGGAAGAGGACAGCCGCGACCAGCCCGTACTCGAGCAGGCTGACGATGGGCTGCTTGTAGGTGTTGACGACCTTGTCGTAGTCCTCGGGGGAGACACGCACCAGTGCGGTGTCGAGGACGTGGACGAACAGGAAGAAGAAGATGAGGACACCGGTGACTCGATGAGCCACCCATGACCACATGCCTTCCCGGCCGCGGTACAACGTTCCAGCCGGCACGGAAAAAACCCTCCGGGAGCGGTGTGGGGCCTGCCGGCTTCGTTGGTCGGTCGGCCCGGCCGGGTACGGTCCTCCGGCCCTGGCCATCGTAGCGACGGCTTGTCGGCCACGTCCTGCCGGGTCCTTCAGGTGTGATCGATCCCGCACGTGTGGGTGTATCGGCCGGGAACCCCCGGCTCGCCCCGCGCGTCCCCGACGGCCAGTCGCCCCAGGCGGGACCGGGTGACGCGGCGCAGTTCCTCGGCGGCCGTGACCCGCTCCTCGTCCGGTTCGTTGGCGAGACGCTGACGGAGTGACGCCAGCATCCGGTCGAGGGACTCACCGGGGTGCACCCCGTCGAGGCAGAGCACGAAGACGTGGCCGAAGCGAGCCTCGTACGCGGCCTGCGCTGCCCGCAGCGCCGTGTGCGCGGCGAGGCTGCCGCGGGTGGGGGCGGCGTCCGGCGGGGCGCCGGCCGCTTCGGCGGCGAGGGCCTCGGCGAGGTCGGCGGGCGTGAGGTCGTAGGCGGCCTCGTCGGCGGCGGCCAGCAGTGCGGCCAGGTCGGGGTAGGGGCGGTGCGCGGCGACCCTGCGGGCCCAGCGCAGGCTGCCGCAGCAGGTCAGCAGGACGGCCTCCGCCGCCCCGGGGGAGGCCTCGTTGAGCCGCCGCAGGCCGTGCGGGAGGCCGGGACGGCCCGTCGGCGCCGGTCGGGGCGCCCGGCCGCGTGACTGCGCCGGGAGGTGCGCAGGGAGGTGCGCCGGGACCCGCGGCGGGACGGCGGGGGTGTCGCTGGACAGCGGTGGGCTCCTGGGAGGGAACGGTGACGGGGGTGGGGGGAACCGCGAGGCGGCTGCGCGGCGTGAACCACAGGGGGACGACGAGTGACGACCACCGTATCGGCCTATGTTCGGCCCTGTACGACGGATGCACGAATTTCACTCGTACGGGAACGAAAGTGCACGGCTTCCCCTGGTCCGCACGGCGAGATGCGCACAGCGGGCATAAATTCGGATCATGTGGCAGATGCGGGCGAAACGTGCGTCGGCGTACGCGGCGGCGGCCGTGCTGACCGCCGTGCTGACCGGCGTGCTCGGGGCCGGTCCCGCGCTCGCCGCACCCGCGGGGACCGCGGCCCCCGGCGCCCCGCCGACGGAGCGGGTGAGCACGTCCGCCGGGTTCCCCTCGATCCCCGCCGTCCGTTCCTTCACCCCTGCCGCCGGTACCGACGCCTTCGTACCGGGCCCCGGCTCGCGGGTGGTGGCGCCCGCCGGGAGCGCCGTGGAGGACGAGGCGCGGCTGCTCGCGGAGGAGCTCCGCCGGCCGTACGTCAGTGGGCCCGCCAAACCGGGGGACATCGCACTTTCACTCGAACGGAGTAATGCGGGCCCGGAGTCGTACGAGATGACAAGTTCGGCCGACGGGGTGACAGTACGCGCCGGCACCGACGCCGGGGTCTTCTACGGCACGCGAACCCTCCTCCAGGCGGTCCGTTCCACCGGACGGGTGCCGGCCGGCACCGTCGAGGACCGCCCGGACCGGCCGGAGCGCGGACTGATGATCGACATCGGGCGCAAGTACTTCAGCCGCGAATGGCTGGAGGCCAGGGTCCGCGAGCTGGGCGACCTGAAGTACAACCAGCTCCACCTCCACCTCAGCGACGACCAGGGCTTCCGCGTCCAGAGCGACAGCCACCCCGAGATCGTCTCGCCCCGGCACCTGTCGAAGGAGGACATCCGCGCCGTCGTCGACCTGGCCGCGCAGCGGCACATCACCGTCGTCCCGGAGATCGACAGCCCCGGTCACATGGGTGCCGTGCTCGACGCCCACCCGGACCTCCAGCTGCGTTCCGTGGACGGCACCCCCGTGCGCGGGGCGCTGGACATCTCCCGGCCCGGTGCCGCGGACGTCGTCGACGACCTGCTCAAGGAGTACGCAGCGCTCTTCCCCGGCGCGTACTGGCACGTCGGCGGCGACGAGTACGGACCGCTCGTGGCGGACCACCCCGAGACGTCCTTCCCGCAGCTCGCCGCGTACGCGCGCGAGCGCTACGGCCCGGACGCCGGCGTGGCCGACGCGGCGGCCGGCTGGCTCAACGACCGCGCCGCCACCCTGCGGTCGCTCGGCAAACGGGCCGAGGCCTGGAACGACGGCTTCTCCGACGGCGCCCGGGTCGCCGCGGACCCGGACCGGGTGGTCGCCTACTGGTCCAGCAACAAACTGCGCGGACGGCTGCCCGAGGACCTCCTGCGCGAGGGCCGGCAGCTGCTCAACCTCAACTCCTGGTACCTCTACTACGTCCTCGGCGCGCCGGCGAACTTCCCCTACCCCAGCGGGCGGCGCATCTACGAGGAGTGGACTCCGGCCGTCGTCTACCGGGACGGCGCCGTGCCCGCGGCGCTCGCGGGACCGGACCGCATCCTCGGCGCGCGGCTGGCCGTGTGGTGCGACCGGGCGGACGCCCAGACCGAGGACGAGGTCGCGGCCGGCATCCGGATGCCCCTGCGCGCGCTCACCCAGAAGCTCTGGGACCCCGGCCCGCCGGTCCTGAGCTGGCAGGACTTCAGCACCCTCGCCGACCGGGCCGGCTGAGCCGCCGTACCCGGCCGTCTCAGGTGAAGCGGCCGAAGTCCGCCTCCCCCCACAGGAGCGTCTTCGGCCGCTTCTGATTGTTAAAGCGTCAACGCGGCCGAAAATGTCACACCCATCGCCAGGGCGGCCCGACAGGTGTGACGATTCAGTGCGAATCCACGCTGTACAGGATGTCGGCGATTCGAGAGGACAGTGTGGCCAGCAACGGGGGGCGCCACGACCCGCGGACCGACCGCGACATGGAGCTCGGGGCCGCGGTCGGGCGCGCCCAGGGCGGGGACGAGCACGCCTTCGCGGTGGTCTACCGGCTGGTCCAGCCGTTGCTGCTCGGCTACGTGCGCGGCCTCGTCGGCGACGACGCGGAGGACGTCACCTCCGAGGCCTGGCTCGAAATCGCCCGCGACCTCCGCCGGTTCCGCGGGGACGGGGCGGGCTTCCGGGGCTGGGCGGCGACCATAGCCCGGCACCGGGCCCTGGACCACCTGCGGCGCCAGGACGCCAGGCCCCGTGCCCGCCCCCTCGACACCGAACTGCTGGACCTCCCCGCGGCCGAGGACACCGCGGACCGCGCGCTGGAGGCGCTGGCCACCGAGCGCGCGCTCTCCCTGATCTCCTCGCTCCCGCCCGACCAGGCGGAGGCGGTGCTGCTGCGCGTCGTCGTCGGGCTCGACGGGGTGTCCGCGGCCCGGGTGCTGGGCAAGCGGCCGGGAGCGGTCCGTACGGCGGCGCACCGCGGTCTGAAGCGGCTCTCCCGGCTGCTGTCCTGACCCCTGGTGACCGGCGGGTAGCCGCCCCCGGACGTCCTGCCGGCGCCCATCATGGGACAGTATGGTGCGCGATTCCGAGGGGGAGGCCCGCACGTGGATTTGGCGACCGCGGTACGCGCGGCGCAAGAGGGGGACGAGGACGGCTTCCGGTTCGTGTACCGAGCGGTGCAGCCGCAACTGCTGCAGTACGTACGCTCGCTGGTCGGCGCGGGGGACGCCGAGGACGTGGCGTCGGAGGCGTGGTTGCAGATAGCGCGCGACCTGCCGGCCTTCCACGGTGACGGGGACGCGGTACGCGGCTGGGCGGCCCGGGTCGCCCGCAACCGGGCGCTGGACCACCTGCGGGCGGTGGGCCGCCGACCGCTGGCCGCCGCCGGGGTGGAGGAACTGCTCGACCGGCCCGCCGTCTCGGACACCGCCGAGGAGGCGGTCGCCGCGGTGGGCACCGGCGCCGCCCTGGCGGCGATCGCCGCCCTTCCCCAGGACCAGGCCGAGGCCGTGCTGCTGCGCGTCGTGATGGGCCTGGACTCCCGGTCGGCGGCCGAGGTCGTCGGCAAGAGGCCCGGTGCGATGCGCATGGCCACCAGCCGCGGCCTGCGCCGCCTGGCTGAGCTGCTGGATTCCGACGGCGGGTCGTCAAGTGTGACGTTTTCGGCGTCCCGAACGCTTGAGGACATGAGATGAGCGATAACCGAGGACAGGACTGGCTGGACGAGGCCACCGCCGAGCGGTTGCTGCGGGGTGCCCACGGTGACGACCCCGCGGAGCGGGCCTGGCGCGACGAGCGCGCCGCCGCCCTGGCCGGGTTGCTGGCCGCCGCCGCGGCTCCCGCGCCCCTCGACCCGGAACGCGAGGAGGCCGCCGTCGCCGCGTTCCGTGCCGCGCGCGGCGACGACGCGCTCACCGGAGGCTCCGCGGGCGTCCGCCTCGGCACGGCCGACGACTGGTCGCCCGGAGCGGGCGCGGGCGCGGTGTCCCGGAGCGGGCGGAGCCGTACGGCCCGTCACTCCAGATCGCTGACGGGGACGTTGATCGCGACCGCCGCGGTGGCCGCCGCCGGCGCGCTGCCGGCCCTGCTCGGCAACGGCGTCCCGGACCCCTCCCCGGTGCACACCCAGAGCGCGGCGACGGCGGCCTCGGAAAGCGGTTCGCCGTCACCCGGCCGCACGGCCCCGCCGACCTCCCGCCCCGGTCCCGGCCACGGCCGCCCGGCGGGCGGCACCGGCGGCACCCACGGCACCGTCCTGCCCGGCCGGCCGGCCGGGACGCCGTCCGCCACGCCGGCCCTGGACCACAAGGCGCTGTGCCGGGCCTACGCCGCGGCCGGCCGGTACCGCAAGGGCGTGGACGAGCAGGCCTACAAGCAGCTGCGCAAGGCGGCGGGCGGCGGCCAGCGCCAGGTCCGCCGCTACTGCGCCGGGCTGCTCGGCTGGAACGCCGGGCACGAGGGGAACGGCGGCAAGGCCGGGAAGGGGGACGAGCGGGGCGACGACGACTCCCGGGACGCCCGCGGCCGTTGGAAGAACCGTTCCGGCGGACACCACCGCCAGGGCGGCCACGGCCCGCGCGGCACCTCACGGTCCGCCCCGGCCGCACCATCCGTACCGGCCTCCAAGGCCGCACCGTCCGCCCAGGCCGTACCCCCCGACGGGCGGCCGGGACCGCACCGCGGCCACGGCCGCGAGTGACACTTTCCGGCCGCCGCGCGCTCCCATGGACGGGCCGACTGGTCATCGGCCCCGCGGATCCGGGCTCTTCCCGTGCCCACGGGTCCGCACCCGAGCGCGGCCGGGCAGCTCTCCCTCCCGGCCGCGCTCCCGGGCGCGGCGCGTGCGGGGTGTGACACTTTCGGCCTCCCGGGCGCTTTAACCAGTAGACCGACTGGTCATCGGTCGAGGGGTCGCCCGGTCCCCCCGTATCGGGCCCCCAACGAGGGACGTGGGCGGAGCGCTTTCCCCCCGCTCCGCCCGCGTCCTCACGTAGCGCCGCAGGAGCGGCGGCGTAGGGTCGACGACGTGATCTTCCGGATCGAGCGGCACTGCCCGCTCCCCGCCGCCGAGGCCTGGCGCCGGGTCACCGACTGGGAACGCCACGCGGAGCTGGTGCCGTTCACCACCGCCGTCGTCACGGGGGAGCGGTCGTTCACGGCACGCACCGGACTCGGGCGGATGGCCGTCGACGACCCCATGGAGATCGTGCGCTGGGAGCCGCCGGACGCGGGCCGTCCCGGGCGGTGCCGGCTGGAGAAGCGCGGCCGGACCGTGCTCGGCTGGGCCGAGATCGAGGTGTGGCCGCGGGAGGAGGGGGGCTCACGCGTGGTGTGGCGCGAGGAGTTGAGGGTGCGCCCGCTGCCGGGGGCGTTCGACCGGCCCACCGCGTGGGCCGGCCGGCTGCTGTTCGGGCGGGCGCTGGACGGGCTCCTGGCCCGGGGTCACCAGTAGACGACGACCTTGTCGCCGACCCGCACCTGGTCGAAGAGCGCCGAGATCTTCGCGCGGTCGCGCACGTTGACGCAGCCGTGCGAGGCCCCCGCGTAGCCGCGGGCCGCGAAGTCGGCCGAGTAGTGCACCGCCTGGCCGCCGCTGAAGAACATCGCGTACGGCATGGGCGTGTGGTAGATCGTCGACACGTGGTTCCGGCTCTTGGCGAAGACGCTGAAGGTGCCCTCGCGGGTCGGCGTGTACTGGGAGCCGAAGCGGACGTCCATCGCGGAGACGACCTTGCCGTTCACCACCCAGGCCAGGGTGCGGCTGTTCTTGCTGACGCACAGCACGCGGCCGGTCATGCAGCGCGGGTCGAGCTTCGCCACCGGGTTGCTGGTCGGCGGGTACATGGCGCCGCGCGTGGGCTGCCGGGTGACCGAGCGCAGCTTCGCCCAGGTCCTGTCGGTGACGGTGCCCGAGGCGGGCAGCTTGTGACGGGACTGGAAGGCGCGCACCGCGGAGGCGGTGACGTCGCCGTAGTAGCCGGTGGGGTTGCGGCCGAAGAGACCGAGCTGCTTCAGCCGCGCCTGCAGTTCGCGCACCTTCGCGCTGCTGCTGCCCCGTGCGATCACGACGACCGGCCGGGGCGTGCGGTCGGCCTCCGGCTTCTTCGTGGCGGACGGCGACGCCGTCGGCGAGGGGGAGCCGCTGCTCGGCGCCGTGCTCGGGCTCGGGCTCGCGGAGGGGCTCGCCGCGGGGCCCGCGGTGTCCGGTGCCACGGAGGCCCTGGCGGTGGGCTCGCTCGCCTGGGCCGTACAGCCGGCGAGGAGGGCCCCGGTGAGCAGCGCGGCGGCCGCGGCCGCCGCGCGTGATCTTGTGACGGATATGAGTGCCACTGCGTCCCCCTGGAGATGAGTCGGTACCCCCTTTGACTGATTTCCCCGGCATGTAGTTGCACCGGCCCGGTCACGGTTCACCGCACACTGAGGAAAGGGGGCCGAGTCGCTGGAGGCATGACGCATGGCACGCGAGTCCGAATCCGGTCTGCCGATCGAGCCCGTCTACGGCCCCGACGCCCTGGACGGCTGGGACCCGGGCGAACGGCTCGGTGAGCCGGGCGGCTACCCCTACACCCGTGGTGTCCACCCGACGATGTACACCACCCGGCCCTGGACGATGCGCCAGTACGCGGGCTTCGGCACCGCCGCCGAGTCCAACGCGCGCTACCGGCAGCTGATCGCCCACGGCACCACGGGCCTGTCCGTCGCCTTCGACCTGCCGACCCAGATGGGCCACGACAGCGACGCCCCCCTCGCCCACGGCGAGGTCGGCAAGGTCGGCGTGGCCGTCGACTCGGTCGAGGACATGCGGGTGCTCTTCGACGGCATCCCGCTGGACCGGGTCTCCACCTCGATGACGATCAACGCGCCCGCCGCCCTGCTGCTCCTGATGTACCAGCTGGTCGGCGAGGAGCAGGGGGTGCCCGCGGACCGGCTCACCGGCACGATCCAGAACGACGTGCTCAAGGAGTACATCGCCCGCGGCACGTACATCTTCCCGCCCAAGCCCTCGCTGCGGCTGGTCGCGGACCTCTTCCGCTACTGCCGCGCCGAGATCCCGCGCTGGAACACCATCTCCATCTCCGGCTACCACATGGCCGAGGCCGGCGCCTCACCCGCGCAGGAGATCGCCTTCACACTCGCCGACGGCATCGCGTACGTCCGCACCGCCCTCGCGGCGGGCATGGACGTCGACGACTTCGCGCCCCGGCTGTCCTTCTTCTTCGTCTCGCGCACGACGCTCCTGGAGGAGGTCGCCAAGTTCCGTGCCGCCCGCCGCATCTGGGCCCGCGTCATGCGCGAGGAGTTCGGGGCGAGGAACCCCAGGTCGTGGATGCTGCGCTTCCACACCCAGACCGCGGGCGTCCAGCTGACCGCCCAGCAGCCGGAGGTGAACCTGGTGCGGGTGGCCGTCCAGGGGCTGGCGGCGGTGCTGGGCGGCACGCAGTCGCTGCACACCAACTCCTTCGACGAGGCGATCGCGCTCCCCACCGAGAAGTCCGCCCGGCTCGCGCTGCGCACCCAGCAGGTCCTGGCGTACGAGACCGACGTGACGGCGACCGTGGACCCCTTCGCCGGGTCCTACGTCGTGGAGTCGATGACCGACGACCTGGAGGCGGCCGCGCTGGAGCTGATGGCCAGGGTGGAGGAGCTCGGCGGGGCGGTGAGCGCGATCGAACGCGGCTTCCAGAAGGCCGAGATCGAGCGCAACGCCTACCGGATCGCCCTGGAGACCGACTCCGCGGAGCGAGTGGTCGTCGGCGTCAACCGCTTCCAGCTGGGGGAGGAGGAGCCCTACGAGCCGCTGCGCGTCGACCCCGCGATCGAGGAGGCGCAGGTCGCGCGGCTGGCCGCGTTGCGTGCCGGGCGCGACGGGCGGGCCGTGGACGCGGCCTTGTCCGCGCTGCGGAAGGCCGCCGAGGGCACGGAGGACGTCCTGTACCCGATGAGGGACGCGCTCCGTGCCCGGGCCACGGTGGGCGAGGTCTGCGGAGCGCTCCGCGAGGTCTGGGGGACGTACGTCCCCTCGGACGTCTTCTGAGTCACCCGGCGAAGCGGGTGAGCCAGGCGGTGACGCCCTCCGGGTCGCGCGTGGCGAGGCCGACGTAGCCGTCCGGGCGGACCACGAACAGGCCCTCGCCGTAGGTGCGGTGGACCGCGCCGCCGGGCCCGGCGCGGTGCGCGCGGGCGAAGCCGGGCAGCGCCGCGGGCGGTTCGGCGCCGACGGCCAGCACCGTGAAGTGGGGGCCGCGCAGGACGTCGAAGAGCCGCCCGCCGCCGGTCAGGGGCGCGTCGGGCGCGCGGCCCCCGGCCCGCGGGGCGTCCTCGGCGAGGCCCTCGCGGGTCTCGGCGGTGAGCGGGCCGTCGCGGTAGCCGAGACCGAGCTGGTGGACCTCGGCGCCCCGCTGGTCCATCGGCCGGCCCCGGCTGATCGTGCTGCGGTGCAGGTGGGTGCTCATGCCGAGGACGTCGGCGGCGACCGGCAGCCGCTCCTGCCCGTAGCTGCTGGAGCGCGGCATGGGTCAGGAGGTCCCCGGTTCCGACTGGCGGGACTGGATCGCCACCGCCTGCCGCGGCACCCGTGCGGCCCTGCTGGCCTACCGGGACGGCGCCAAGGTCTTCAGCGGCACGCACCTCACCGACGACAGCCACGCGGGCGCCCTGGAGCGCTACCCGGGTGCCTTCGTCGAGCAGGGCTTCCGCGTCGAGGACGCCCTCAACGCGTGGTTCACCGCGTACACCTTCACCATCGGCTTCGTGATCGAGGAGCAGGCCGTGCAGCCGCTGCCCGGCCGGCGTGACCCGCGCTACGACAGCGACGAGCGGCAGGCCCGTCTCGGCGGGGAGTTCCCGCTGGTGGGCGAGGCCGGCCGGGAGATGTTCGACCACTACGACGCGCGCTTCGAGACCGGTCTGCGGATCCTCGTCGCGGGCATCGAGCGGACCCTCGCCCCGGACGGCGCGCGGTAGTCATCGCGCGGTCGTCACCGCGCGGAGGGCCGGCGCGATCCTCCGCGCCGGCCCTCGTGGCCCTGACGGCCGCGGTCAGCCGCGGGACGTCACATGCCTGATCCGCCGTGCGACCCTGCGCACGGCCGGATTGGCGGGCAGGAACGCAAGCTGGGACGGCACCGCCCCCGGGAGCGCCAGGGACGCCAGCCGGCGCCGCTTGAAGTAGCGCCAGGTGGCGGTGTCCAGGCCGTCGGTCAGGTAGCGGACCGCCTCGTCCCGCAGATGCGCGTACGTCTGGTGCTGCATGCAGTAGCCCACGGCGCGCACCAGCGGCGTCAGGTCCCGCTCGACCCGCTCCGCCGTCGGCGGCCGCCAGGCTTCCGCCGCCTCGCGGTACGTCCGGTCCTCCAGGTCCGGCAGGAGGCGGTCGGCGATCGTGACGGGCACGCGGTTGCCGTTCTGGTACGGCGACAGCCGGTCCAGCACCAGCTCCGTGCCGACCCGGGCGACCGGCAGCCCGTACAGGGCGGACGCGGTGAACAGCGCGGTGGAGAAGCAGCCGACGACCAGCCGCGGGCGGGCCCGCAGGAAGAGCACCTCGGCGAGCTCGGACGCCCCGGCCACGGTCAGCTCCGCCCCCAGGGCCTCCGCCTCCCGCTCCAGCCGCCGGGACCAGTGCGCGGGCGCCGTCGGGTGCGGCTTGAAGACCACCGTGCGGTGCCCCGCCGCGACGGCGCCGCGCACCATGCGGACGTGCAGCTCCTCCTCCTCGGCGACGGTGAGGACGTCCAGCGCCGACAGGTACTGGCCGAGCAGCAGCGCGCCGCCCTCGGGGAGGGGAGCCGGGGCCGCGTCGTGCTCCGCGATCCCCGCCAGGACGCCGGTGAAGGCCTGCGCGGGGACGAGCCCGGCGGGGACGTCGTGCTCCGACAGCAGCAGCGGCCGCAGCCCGGGGACCAGGTCCAGGTGCAGCAGCCGGCCCACCCGGGTCGTGACCAGCGGGTCCAGCTTGTCCCGGGTCGGGCCGTAGACCATGAGGCCGTCGGCGTACACGTCGATCGGCGCGCCCGGGAAGACGTTCACCAGCGCCAGGGCCGGGTCGACGTGCAGGGATTCGACGACCAGCTCGACCGCGTCCTCGCCGAGGTCCCACAGCCGCCGAAGGTGGCGCTCCCACAGGGGCACGTCCTCGGGGCGCGGGGACCAGCCCGAGGGGTGCAGCGGGGCGATCGTGTCGTTCCACGAGAGCACCCGGTCGAAGCGGCCGCGCAGCGCACCGAAGCCCGGTGCCGTGTCCAGCGCCGGCGCGATCTCGGGCACGGCGGCGTTGTTGCTGACCAGCAGCAGCCTTCGGTCGGCCGGGGCGAACAGTCCGGCGTCCATCGCCGCGGCCACCGTGGCGGCGCCGAACAGCGTCGACGCCAGGAACATCTGGGTGCGGGGCATCACGCGGCCACCGCCCCGGCGACGCCGAGGCGCCTGCGTGTCCGGCGCAGCAGCAGGCTGCGCTTCATGTCCATCGAGTCCAGCGCCTCGTTCAGGACCTCCTGCGGCATCTGCTTCAGGGCGGCCGCGCTCATCGCCTTCAGCTTCCGCGCGACCCGGGGCTCGTAGCGGCCCATGGCGCCCAGGTGGTGCGCGATCACCGCGCAGTAGGTGCGCACCGCCTTGGGCAGGAAGCGGTCCGCGTCGGGGTCCGCCGCGGTCTCGGCGAGGACCTGGTCGAAGGAGCGGATGAAGTCCAGCTGGCGGATGTCGCCGATCTGGGTGAGCGAGGTGGCCACCCCGCGCCGGTAGAAGACGCCCAGCAGGCCGACGACCGCGAAGGACTTCGCCTCGCGGTGCAGCCGCCAGATCCACGGCCGGTCCTCGGCGGTGCGCAGCCCGTCGGGGAAGTGCAGCAGGCCCGCGTCGACCAGCCGCCGGTGGTAGATGCCGGCCCAGGCGTACGGGTAGTCCACCGAGGTCGTGCGGTCGGCGGGGAGGATCGCCTCGCGCGGGTCGAGGGCGACCCCGCGGCGGCCGTGCGGCACCCGGGCGACGGTGCGCCTGCGCCCGTGGGAGACGACGTGGTCGGTGCGCACGAAGTCGGTGCCGAGGGTCTCGATGGCCTCCAGCAGCCGGGGCAGGTAGCCCTCGGCCAGCCAGTCGTCGCCGTCGAGGAAGGTCAGGTACTCGCCCCGGGCGGCGTCGATGCCCGTGTTGCGGGCGGTGGCGAGCCCGCCGTTCCTGTCGTGGGAGACGAGTATCGCCCCGGGCAGGTCGGGCAGCGCGCGCTCGAGGATTCCCGGGGTGTCATCCGTTGCGCAGTCGTTCACGAGAATGAACTCGAAATCCGCGCGCGTATTCGCGCGGAGGCTCCTCAACATGTCAGGAGCAAAATCCTGCACGTTGTAGAACGGGACGATGACGGAGAGCTTAACCACGTCGCGCACCCTATGGGGCGGCTCGTCCCCCACCCTGACGCCTTCCCCACTCCCGGGTGAACGGGAGATGGCGGAATCATGAATCCGCCGCCAGGGGCAGCCGATTCCCCATTCGGCGGCGCGTTGTTAACCGTCCGTTGGCGTTGCGTTGGAGACCCGCTCGGAATGCATTCCTAGCGTCTGCGGCGTGCCAGCAAGTACCGCCGACCCGATCAGGGTCACCGTCCTCGCCGACTCGGACACCCGATGGAAATGGGGTGCGCTGACGGCGCGCCGCATCGCCCCGGAGGCGCGGCTCGACGCCCGCCTGCTCCGCGGCCGGGCGACCCCGACCGAGCGCCAGCTCGCCGAGGTCGGCATCCCCGCGGATTCGATGCGCGAGGTCACGGCCGCGCAGTTCCTGGCCGGGACCTCCCGTGACACCACGGACGTCGTCGTGCTCTCCTGCGTCGGCGGCACCGTCCAGGCCATGCTGCACGGACTCGCCCGCGCCTGGCAGGGCACCCCCCACCGCCCGGTCGTCGTCACCGGCTACGTCGGGGTCGTCTACGAGAAGCTCGCCGACGGGCTCCTGCTGCGGGCCGGTGCCGACGCCGTGCTCGCCAACAGCGCCCACGACGCGCAGCGCTTCCGCGACGTCTACGAGGGCGTCGGCACCGACGCCGGGACGGTCGTGGAGACCGCCCTGCCCTTCCTGGAGGGCAAGCCCTACGAGCCCTCCGGGGCCCGGCCGTTCACCGTGGTCTTCGCCGTCCAGCCCTCCGTGCCGGACAGCCGCAGGGACCGCACGTACCTGCTGCGCCGCGCGGTGGACCACGCGCGCTTCCACCCGGAGCGCGAGGTGCTGGTCAAGCTGCGCAGCAAGCCGGGCGAGCACACCACGCACATCGAGGAACAGCCGTACCAGAAGCTGGTGTCCAAGCTGGACCCGCCGAAGAACCTCAAGCTCGTCTACGGGCACATGGGCGAGGTCCTGGACCGCACCGACCTGCTGGTCACGGTGAGTTCGACGGCGGCGCTGGAGTCCATGCACCGCGGCATCCCCACGGCCGTCCTCACCGACCTCGGGATCCGCGAGGCGCTCGGCAACCACCACTTCCTCGGTTCCGGCGCCTACGCCTCCTGGGACCAGATCGACTCCGGCGAGGTGCCGAGGGTGCACCCCGAGTGGGCCCGCAGCCAGGGCATCGCCTCCGACGGCGACCCCTTCCGTGCCGTGCGCGAGCGCGTCACGGAACTGGCCGCCGCCCCTGTGCTCCCGCCGCTGGCGCCGTACTACACGACCACCACCGCGCCCGGTTACCTGCCCGGCGTGCTCGCCCGCCACGGCCTCGACCCGAAGGGCGAGCCGCTGCCCGGCGCCGCGACCGAGCCCGCCGAGCCCAGCCCGCTGCGCCGGGCCGTGCGCGACATCGCGCGCAACTCCGCGCGCGCCGCGTACCGCCAGGGCGTGCAGCGCGTCGCGCCCGTGATCCGCAGGTGGGGCCAGCTGTGAACCCGCCCCCCAAGTCGCAAGGAGCCACCATGCCAACGGTGTTGGCCGTCATTCCCGCCCGCGGCGGCTCGAAGGGCGTACCCGGCAAGAACCTCGCACCCGTCGGCGGTGTGCCGCTGGTCGTCCGCGCCGTGCGCGCCTGCCGGGAGGCCGACCTCGTCACCGACGTCGTCGTCTCCACCGACGACCCCGCCATCGCCGAAGCGGCCCGCACCGCCGGCGCCGAGGTCGTCCTGCGCCCGGCCGCCATCGCCGGGGACACCGCCACCAGCGAGGCCGCGGTCCTGCACGCGATGGACGCGCACGAGGCGATGACCGGGCGCGGCGCAGACGTGGTGCTGCTCGTCCAGTGCACCAGCCCGTTCATCACCACCGAGGACGTCAACGGCGTGGTCGCCGCGATCGTCGAGGACGGCGCGGACACGGCCGTGACCGTGGCCCCCTTCCACGGCTTCATCTGGCGTGACGCCGCCGACCAGATCGGCGCCGCCGCCGCGGCCGCAGACGAGGCCGCCGAGGGCGGCCGGTCCCGTACGACGGTGGCCGCCGCGACCGGCGGCTACGGCGTCAACCACGACAAGGCCCACCGCCCGCGCCGCCAGGACCGCCCGCAGGACCTGCTGGAGACGGGCGCCGCCTACGCGATGCGCGTCCCGGGCTTCCGCGAGGCGAAGCACCGCTTCTTCGGCCACACCGCGCTGGTGCGGACCGACCCCGCCAAGGTCCTGGAGATCGACGAGCCGGACGACCTGGCCCGCGCCCGCGCCCTGGCCCCGCTGCTCGACCCCGCGGCGGAGACCGCCCCAAAGGCGCCGGCGCACCCGACCCGCGACGACGTCGACGCGGTCGTACTCGACTTCGACGGCACCCAGACCGACGACACGGTGCTGGTCGACTCCGAAGGACGCGAGGCCGTCACCGTGCACCGCGGTGACGGGCTCGGGATCGCCGCCCTGCGCGACAACGGCCTGCCCGTCCTGATCCTGTCCACGGAGACCAACCCGGTCGTCGCCGCGCGGGCCCGCAAGCTCAAGGTCCCCGTGCTCCACGGCATCGACCGCAAGGACCTCGCACTCAAGCAGTGGTGCGAGGAGCAAGGAATCGCCCCCGAGCGGGTCCTGTACGTCGGCAACGACGTCAACGACCTCGGCTGTTTCGCGCTCGTCGGCTGGCCCACGGCCGTCGCCAACGCGCACGACATCGTCAAGGACGCCGCCCGCTCCGTCACCGCAATGCCCGGAGGAAGCGGAGCTATCCGCGAGATCGCCTCGTGGATCCTCGGCCCCTCACTTTCCCGAAGGGAACTCTCCCAGTGACCACCACCAACGCCCGCCTTCGTCCGATCGGCGACCGCCTGGTCGGCCCCGGCCAGCCCGTCTACGTCACCGGCGAGATCGGCATCAACCACAACGGCTCCCTCGAGGACGCCTTCGCCCTGATCGACGCGGCCGTGGAGGCCGGCGCCGACGGTGTGAAGTTCCAGAAGCGCACCCCGGAGATCTGCACCCCGCGCGACCAGTGGGACATCGAGCGTGACACCCCCTGGGGCCGCATGACGTACATCGACTACCGCCACAAGGTGGAGTTCGGTGAGGACGAGTACCGCGCGATCGACGCGTACTGCACCAAGAAGGGCATCGACTGGTTCGCCTCCCCGTGGGACGTCCCCTCGGTCGAGTTCCTGGAGAAGTTCGAGAACGTCCGCGTCCACAAGGTCGCCTCGGCCTCGCTGACCGACGACGAGCTGCTGCGCGCCCTGCGCGCCACCGGCAAGACGGTCATCCTCTCCACCGGCATGTCCACCCCGAAGCAGATCCGCCACGCGGTGGAGGTGCTCGGCAGCGAGAACATCATCCTGTGCCACGCCACCTCGACCTACCCGGCGAAGCACGAGGAGCTCAACCTGCGGATGATCAACACCCTGCAGAGTGAGTTCCCGAACGTGCCGGTCGGCTACTCCGGTCACGAGATCGGCCTGCAGACCACGCTCGCGGCCGTCGCCCTCGGCGCGGTCTTCGTGGAGCGCCACATCACCCTCGACCGCGCCAACTGGGGCTCGGACCAGGCCGCCTCCGTCGAGCCGCAGGGCCTGGACCGCCTGGTCCGCGACATCCGCATCATCGAGCAGGCGCTCGGCGACGGTGTCAAGAAGGTCTACGAGGGCGAGCTCGGCCCGATGAAGAAGCTGCGCCGCGTGCCCGGCGTCATCGCCGAGCAGGAGGCGGCCCAGGCGGCCGCCGCGGCCGAGCCGCAGTCGGTGTCGGCCTGATCCATGAGCGACAGCGGCACTCTGGCACTCGTAGAGAGCCCCGTTCAGCTGCTCAACGTGCTGGAGTGGGCGCATGTTCACCCGCCCGCGGTGCCCACGCCGCGGCCCGGGACGGTCACGGCCGTCCCGGGCCCGGCGGCGCCCGGGCGGCCGCTCACCATCGTCGCCCTCGCCCCGCGTGACCCCATGACGCGTGGCCAGCTCCGCCGCATGACGGAGCTGGCGATGGACGAGGGCATCACGGTGCGCTGGTGCGAAGCCCGTTCCTCCCGGGGTTCGCTGGTGCGCACCGCCGTCGAACTGACCCCGGCCCTGCGGGCCGCGGGACGGGTCGTCCTCGGCGACCCCTTCTCCCGGCTGGTGCAGGTGCTCCTGCCGCTCAGCCGGGCGAAGGAGATCACCGTCGTGGACGACGGCACGGCGACCATGGAGTTCACCGAACTCCTCACCAGGGGTGCCCGGCTCGTCCGCTGGCACCGCAGCGGCCGCCGGCTGTCGCCGGTGGACGCGGCCTTCGGCGTCTTCGCCTCTGCCGCCCGGCGCCGACTCACCCCAGGTGCCGGGCGGCGGGTCGAGCTGTTCAGCTCGATGCCCGCCTCGCCTCCCCCCGGAATGGCGCTGCGGACCAACCGCTTCGCCTGGACACGGGCACGGTTCGGCCCGCCCACCATCAGTGCCGGCACCGACATCGTCGGCACCTCCCTGGTGGAGACCGGGGTGGTCGACCCCGAGCGCTACCTGGCCGCCGTCGCCGCCCTGACCAGGGCGCACGGTGCCACCCGCTACTTCGCGCACCGCCGGGAGAGCGCCGACAAGCTGCACCGGCTCTCCGCGGAGACCGGGCTGCAGATCGTCCGGCCCGACCTGCCGCTGGAACTGATCGCCCGCCGTGGCCCGATCGGGCACACGGTCCTGAGCTTCCCCTCCACGGTCGTGCACACCCTGCCGCTCGCCCTGGAGGGCACCGGCGTCAAGATCACGGTCTGCGACGTCGATCCGGAGTGGCTGACCGACCGGGCCTCGCCGCGGGCCCAGAGCTTCCTGTCCGGGATCACCGGCAGCGCCCGCGACCTGCACGGCCTGGCCTCGGTGGCCTCGGGCACGGCCGCCGCCAACTGAGCCCGTCCGGCCGTCCGGTCGGCCCTCCGGTCGGCCGGACGGACGCGACCGACCCGCACCGACCCGCCGGCCCGTTCCGCCGGCGGGTCAGTGCGTCACGGAGACGAGCTCCATCTCCGTCGGCAGACCGCCGCTGCCCAATTGGGCGGCCAGCCGGCCGGCGGAGCTGCGGGTGTAGTTGCCGGTGATGACGGCGGTGCCGCCGGTGATGGCCGAGTTGACCAGCGGCGCCGACAGCACCGCACCGTCCAGCACCATCGCGCACTGGTTGGCCGGGCTCAGCTGTGCCGCCAGCTGCGCGGTGAGGTCGGCGAACTTCCGTGCGCCGCTGCTGCCGAAGGTCATCCGGATCTGCCATCCGGTGGCGTTCCGCGCGTCGAGCACGGCCTCCGCGTCGCTGATCTCGGTGCCGCCCAGGGCGACGGGTCCGAGCAGGTACTTCGTCCACGTGCCGCTCTCGGCCCGTTCGGCGCAGGCCACGGCCCACCGTGCGGCGCCCTGCTGGTGGTCGACCCGCTGGGCGGGCGCCGAGCAGTCCAGAGCGGCGTACTCCGCGCCGCCGGGAGCGGAGCCACCGGTGCCGGTGCCGGTGCCCGGGCCGGGACCCGTCCCGGAGCCGGACGGGGACGCGGGCGAGCCGGCGCCGGAGGCCTCCAGCAGCACCACCGGCCGGAAGACCAGGACCGCGGGCTTCCCCAGCGAGGCGATCTCCCGCTCGCTCCCTCCGCGCAGGGAGAGGGTGACCCGGCCCGCGCCGGCCTCCACGGTGACGTCCTCGTAGCCGAAGCCCTCGGCACGCCGCCCCATGAGGTCGGCGATCTGCCGCAGCCGCGCCGCGTCCACGGGATCACGCGGGGCGAACACCGCCGTGGTACGGGGGCCGTCGGCGGACTTGCCCGCCCCCTCGCCGTCCCCCGGCAGCGAGCACGCCGCCGCCAGCGCCGCACAGCAGACCGCGAGCGCCGCCATCGACCGCCCACGGCGCGGACGCTCACCCACCGGTGATCGCCCGTACGCTCTCGTGCACCGCCGTGACCAGCCCGGTCAGCGCGGTGGCGTCGCCGACGAGGGCCCGCAGCCGGGTCAGCCGTTCGCCCACCCGGCGCCCGTCCACCTCCTCCGCCGTGAGGTCGTCCGCCAGGGCACCGGCCTCCTCCCCGGCGGCCTCGGCGCCCTCCAAGGCGTCCAGGCGACGGCGGAGTTCGCCGATCGCGGCGAGCGCCGTACGCAGCGCCTCGTCGTCCGTGCCGTCCTTGCGGGCGGACGCTCCGCGCCCGGCGGCCAGGGCCGAGCCGCTGACCCGGGCGTCGCCCGCGATCACGATGCCGTGGTTGATCTGCGGAGCCGGATCCTGCGGCGTCACTTCGCGCCCCCCTCGCTGCCCGTCCCGGCCGCGGGCTGCCGGCCGCCGGTGGAGATCGCGGCGGCACCGGAGCCCGCCGCGATGCTGCCGCTCATGGAGCCGCCGGTCATCATGATCCCCTGGTTGAGGATGACATTCCGATGCTGCGTCAGATCCCCTCGGTCCAGGCCGTGTTCGGCGAGGAACTCGGTGAGTGTGCCGAGGATCTGCAGCTCGATCTGCTTGCCGATGCGCGTGACGTCCACCTTCTGGAAGAAGTCGCGGTAGGTGTGCGAGGACGCCAGCTCGCGCAGGCTGATCCTGGCCCCGAAGTCATAGCGCCGGTCGTCCGCGATGGCCGTCCGCTGCGCCGCCAGGGCGCGCTCGCGCCGGGCCGGGGCGCGCAGCTCCGCGTAGGCGTCGGGCAGCGCGGAGATCAGCACCGAGCGGCTGAGCAGCAGCGCGTCCGCGAGTCCGGGCGCCGCCTCCTCGGCCTCCTCGGGACGGGAGACGGAGTCGGCGACCCGGTAGGCCTCCCGGACCGGGGTCAGCACCAGGGTGTCTGCCTGCAGGTACAGCGTCGCCCCGCTCACCGCGGTCTGGACGAAGACCGACAGCACCAGGTCCGTCCCCCAGCTGCGCACCTGCGCGGCCAGGCAGTGCCGTACGGGGCCGTCGACGACGCCCCGGGCCGCCGCGATCCGCTCCGAGGAGAGCTGGTCGGCCGGCCTGCCCTCGGGCGGCCAGTGACCCGCGGCGCCGGGCCAGAACACCGCCTCCCCGTACAGCGCGTTCTGCCGCAGTTCCGTGCCGTGGACGAAGACCTTCTCCGTGACCTCCAGGCCGGGGATCCGGTCCACCGGGGAGGCCGCGGCCGCGCGCAGGGCGTCGAGGTCGTCGGCCATCCGCCGGATCAGCCCGGCCGTGTCGAAGGGCACCGCAGGCGGCTCCTGCCCGGAGCCCGGCTCGTGGCCCTCGGGGGTCAGCCGCATCGCGAAGGACCACGAGGTGACCTCGTCGCCCGCGCCCACGAAGGGCCGGTAGCCGCTGTAGACGACGAGGTTCGCGTCGCCGCCCACGGAGGACTGCGGGAGCCCCGCCGCGTCCGGGGCGCGGGGCGGATCCTCCGCGGGGGAGCGGAAGGCCTCACGGGTCAGCTGCTCACGGATGGCCTTCCACGCCGCGTTGCGCTGCTCCCAGGTGAACAGCCACGGGCAGCCGATCAGCAGCACCAGCGTCAGCAGGAAGGTCACCACCGGTCCGGCACTCGGCCAGAACGGCACCAGCGCGCCGAGCCAGGAGGCCGCCAGCAGGACGGCGAGCTGCACCGCCAGGGCCCGCAGCACCGCCATGACGGCCGGGTCGCGCTGCCCCTCCCGGACCCGGCGCCGCCGCGGCACCACCGAGCCCGTCTGCGTGCCGCCCCCGGGCAGGAAGGCGGTGGCGAACCAGTAGGCGAGGGTGGTCACCGGGGCGACCAGCAGCGACAGGACGAAGACGGCGCCGACGGCCAGATCCCGTTTGCGCAGGTCGCGCAGGGTCTGCTCGGCGTGGGCGCCGACCCGGTCGAGGTCGACGCCGTAGGACGGCGCGCAGGCCCGGTACCGCTCGTCCCGCAGCTCGTGCACCACCCGGCGCGCGAAGCCCTCGTCCAGACGCGCCCCCGCACACATGTAGCGGGTGGACGCGCTCCAGTCCTCCTCCGCGCCGTACGGAGCCGCGGAGGCCCCCTGCGGCGTCCGCGGCGCGTGCCCGGGGCGGGGCGGCGGCACCGCGGCCGCGCCTCCGTCTTCCGCACCTCCGTCGTCCGCACCCCCGTCTTCCGCGCCGTACGCCTCCGTGTCCCCGGTGGCCCCCGTGCTCCCGGCGCCCGGGTATCGCGATGTCACACGCCCCACCCCTTTTCCCCTCGTCACACCAGTCTGGTGGCCGCCGGCGAGCCCCCGTAAGGCGTGGCAAGAGGGAAAACCGGTCGCGCCGGGGCGTGTTGTAGTGCGGGGGCGCGCAAGGGCGCGCGGGACGGCGGCCGGTGTCGTTCCACTCTCCGCAAGATCCACTTCACCGAGCGGTCACCCGTACCCGGTTGTCTTGATCCATGGCAACGGCACCGAGGTCCGCGCCGCGCATCGCGGTCCTCGCGGACAGCGCGCTCGACGGCGACTCCCGGGCGCACCGTGTGGCGGCGGCCGCGGCCGCCGCGGGGTACGAGGTCACCCTCATCGGCCGTGCCCCGGAGGGGCCGCACCCCTCCGGACGCGGTGCCGGCACCGCGCCCGGGGGAGTGCGGCTCATCCGCGTCACCGTCGCCGAGACGCTCCACCGGCGTCGGCTGCAGCGCCCCCGTCCGGGCCTGCGGCACGCCCTCGCCTACCGCAGCTCCGAGTCGCACGCCTACCGCAACGCGCTGCTCGCCGCCCACACGGCCCTGCTGGCCTCCCGCGCGGCCGAGCTGGACGTGATCCACCGCCCTTTACCGGTGAAGGCCGCCGCCCGTCTGGCCCACGCGGGCGGCAGGTTCCGGCACGTGCTGCGCCGAGCCTGGACGGCGCTGCGCTCGGCGCAGTACCGCGCCGCCGTCCGCCGCCGCGCCACCCCCGGCGGACCCCTCGAGGGCGCCGCCGCCACCGCGACCCGGCTGCTGCTCGGCAAGCGCTGCTGGCGCCGGCTCGACCCGCTCCTGCTAGACCTGGAGATCGCCTACGGCCCGGTCCTCGACGAACTGCGCCCGCACCTCGTGCACGCCCTGGGCCACCGGACCCTGGGCACCGCCGTGCGGGCCGCGATGCGCGCCGAGGGCACCGGCCACCGGGTGGAGGTGGTCTGGGACACCACCGCGAAGGCCGAGCCCACCCGCCGTGCCGCCGTCGCCCGCGACGCCCACGAGCGCAGCTACGTGCCGCTGACGGACGGCGTCGTCACCGTCGCCGACACCTACGCCGACCGCCTCCGCGAGCGCCACGGGCTGCCCGCCCGCCCCGCGGTGGCCCGCAACACCCCGCCGCACGAGCCGCTGCCCTCCCCGCCGCCGCCCGGCGTCCGCGACCGCTGCCACCTCGCCGCGGAGGTCCCGCTGCTGGTCCACAGCGGCTCCGCCGGCCCCGCCCGCGGCCTGCTCACGGTCGTCGACGCGCTGCCCAAGCTGTACGACCTGCACGCCGCGCTGGTCGTCCCCGACCTCGACGACCCCTGGATCCGCACCCTCACCGGCCGCGCCGCCGAGCTGGGCGTGGCCCGCCGGCTGCACGTGCTCCCCTATGTGCCGCCCGCCGAGATCCCGCGCTTCCTGTCCTCGGCCGACATCGGGGTGCTCCCGGTGCACCGCTTCCCCGACCGGCAGGTCGCGCTTCCGGCCCGTTATTTCGAGTACGCGCACGCCCGGCTGCCCGTGGTGGTCAGCGACGTCCGCGTGCTGGCCCAGCCGACCCTGGAGATCGGCAACGGCGAGGTCTTCCGGTCGGGGGACACCGCCGACTTCGTCCGTGCCGTCGGCGCCGTGCTGACCAACCCGCGCCGCTACCGCAAGGCCTACGAGCGTGCGGACGTGCTGCGCGAGTGGTCCTGGCAGAAGCAGTCCGAGCCGCTCATCGACCTCTACGCGCGGCTCCTGGGCCCGCGCCGCCCCTCCCCCGAGCCGTCCGGATCCGGGGCTCCCGCCGCCTTCGCCTGAGCCGCCAGGGGCCGGTCACAGGGCGTTGCCTCGCGGCCGGCCGGCCGGCCGTCCGTGCCGGCCAGGTCCGCGTGCCGGCCGACCTCGCGGAGGCCGCCGGGCCGCCCGCCGGTCCCGGAGCCGGGGGGATCCTGGCCCTCGCCCGACCCGTGCCGGGTCACCGGCGGGGAGTGGTCCCGCGCCGGGCCGTCGGTGGTGGACCGCGCCGTCCGCATGCCGGTGCGGCCGACGCCGGAGGACGCTCCTGGGCCCGCGCCGCCCCTCCCTCGAGCCGTCCGGATCCGGGGCTCCCGCCGCCTTCGCCTGGGCCGCCCGGGGCCGGTCACAGGGCGTTGCCTCGCGGCGGGGCGATCGTTGGGCCACTATGGAGTGGCTAGGGATAAACCAGGTTCATACCCCTGTACAGGGCGGGGTACGCGCCGGACGGGGGAGTTTTTCTTCCTCGCGCGGCATGAATTTACGGCGATGTAGCGATCAGGAGTACAGATGCGGTCTAGCCTGTCGGAGGTGAACGACTCAGCCTCCGAACCCTCCGAAAACCCCGTGCCAGTGGCGCCCACAGTTCCCGCCGCACCCGAAGGTGCGCTGTTGGGCGTCGTGCCCGAGCGGCTCAGGGCCGAACTCGTGGCGTTCCGGCGGGACCTGCACATGAACCCCGAGCTGGGCCGGCAGGAGTTCCGTAGCACCGCCGCGGTGAAGGCCCGCCTGGAGCAGGCCGGCCTCAAGCCCCGCGTGATGCCCGGCGGCACCGGCCTGCTGTGCGACATCGGCGCCACCGACCCGGAGCGTCCGCGGCTGGCGCTGCGCGCGGATCTCGACGCGCTCCCGATCCCGGACACCAAGCGTGTGGAGTACCGCTCCACCGTCCCCGGCCGGGCGCACGCCTGCGGCCACGACGTGCACACCACGGTGGTGCTCGGCGCCGGCCTGGTACTGGCGGAGCTGGAGCGCGAGGGCAAGCTGAGGCGTCCGGTACGGCTGGTGTTCCAGCCGGCCGAGGAGGTCATGCCGGGCGGTGCGCTGGACGCCATCAAGGCGGACGCGCTGGAGGGCGTGGGCCGGATCCTGGCCCTGCACTGCGATCCGAAGGTCGAGGTCGGGCGGATCGGGCTGCGCCAGGGATCGATCACCTCCGCCGTGGACCGGCTGGAGCTCTCCCTGGACGGCGCGGGCGGCCACACGGCCCGCCCCCACCTGACCACCGACCTGGTGATGGCCACCGCCAAGATGGCCACCGAGCTGCCGGCCGTGCTGGCCCGCCGGATCGACCCCCGTTCCGGGATGAGCATCGTATGGGGCCGTATCGAGGCCGGTCACGCGGCCAACGTCATCCCGCAGCACGCCGAGCTGGAGGGCACGGTCCGCTGCCTGGACCTGAACGCCTGGCACGAGGCCCCCGACCTGGTCCACGAGGTGATCGACCAGGTGGCCGCCATGTACCGGGCGAAGTGGGAGCTGACGTACCACCGCGGGGTGCCGCCGGTGGTCAACGAGGCGGACTCGACCGAGCTGCTGCGCGACGCCATGACGGCCCGCTACGGCGCGCACACCGTCGAGGACACGGAGCAGAGCCTGGGCGGCGAGGACTTCTCCTGGTACCTGGAGCAGGTTCCGGGCGCGCTGGCGAGGTTGGGCGTACGGCCCGTTGGGGACACGTCAAAGCGTGATCTGCATCAAGGTGACTTCGACGTCGACGAGGGCGCGATCAAGGTCGGCGTGGAGCTGTTCACCTCCGCTGCGCTGCTGGCATGACGGTGGGTGACCCGGTCGACACGGCCGGGTCACCTGGCCGAAATGCGACGATCCGATAACGGGCGGCCAACCCCCCTTTACCTGACATCTACGCGCGTTAAGCTCCGGTTAAGCCAGCGCCGGACGGGGCGCTCAGAGTTGAAGGGGTACCCTCTTGCGCCGGGTAACCAAGATCGCCGCCGCGGGTATAGCCTCCGCGGCTCTCGCGCTCACCGCGACCGCTTGCGGCAGCAGCTCCAAGGACAGCGACGGTGACAGCAGCAGCAGCGGCAAGCTGAAGGTCGGCGTCGCCTACGACGTGGGTGGCCGTGGTGACCACTCGTTCAACGACTCCGCCGCCCAGGGCCTGGACAAGGCGAAGGAGGACTTCGGCGTCGACGTCAAGGAGCTGACCGCCAAGACCTCCGACACCGAGGCCGACCGCGAGCAGCGCCTGGAGGACCTGGCCGACGCGGGTTACAACCCGGTCATCGGTGTCGGCTTCGCCTACGGCGAGTCCATCACGGCCGCGGCCAAGAAGTACCCCAAGACGACCTTCGCGATCGTCGACTCGGTCGTCGACGCCAAGAACGTCGACAGCATCGTCTTCACCGAGGAGCAGAGCTCCTACCTCGCCGGTGTCGCCGCCGCCCTGAAGACCAAGGACAACAAGGTCGGCTTCATCGGTGGTGTGGACATCCCGCTGATCAACAAGTTCGAGGCCGGCTTCCGCCAGGGCGTCGAGGAGACCAACCCGAAGGTCAAGGTCACCACCCAGTACCTGACCAGCGGCTCGGACCTCTCCGGCTTCTCCGACCCCGCCAAGGGCAAGGCCGCCGCGCAGGGCATGCTGGACAACGGCATCGACGTGATCTACGCCGCCGCGGGCTCCTCCGGCAACGGCGCCATCGAGGCCGTCGCCGGCAAGTCCGGCGCCTGGGCGATCGGTGTCGACTCCGACCAGCACGAGCAGCCGGGTCTGGCCAAGTACAAGGACTCGATCCTGACCTCCGCGCTGAAGAACGTGAACGTCGCGGTCTACGAGGTGGTCGAGTCGGTCAAGAGCGGCTCCCCGCTGACCGGCACCCACGCCTACGACCTGGCCAAGGACGGTGTCGGCCTGTCCACCAGCGGTGGGTTCATCGACGACATCAAGTCGCAGCTGGACGAGGCCAAGAAGAAGATCGTGAACGGCGACATCAAGGTCAAGACGACCGTCAAGTGACGCCCGGTCTCTCGTGAGCGCCGGTCGCGAGGCTCGGGAGGGGACAGCCCAGGCTCCCCCCTTCCCGGGCCTCGCGCCTGCGTTCAGCCGGGTGTCACGCACGCGGTGTCCATTGTGACTCTTCCCCTTATGGATCTGGCAACGCTACGCGCGTAGAGGCCCCTCCTCGCGATACGTTCGCCACACCCCGCCCGCCCCGCTCTTTTCCGCGAGGAGAGTGCGCCATCAACGCGTCCAGCCCCCCCAGCCAGAATGCCGTGGAGCTCCGCGGCATCACCAAGCGATTCCCAGGAGTCGTGGCCAACCACGACATCGACATCACGGTTCGCCGTGGCACGGTGCACGCCCTCGTGGGCGAGAACGGCGCCGGCAAGTCGACCCTGATGAAGATCCTCTACGGCATGCAGAAGCCGGACGAGGGCACCATCACCATCGACGGCGAGCGGGTCACCTTCCACGACCCGGGCGACGCCATCGCCCGCGGCATCGGCATGGTGCACCAGCACTTCATGCTCGCCGACAACCTCACCGTCCTCGAGAACGTCGTCCTCGGCAGCGAGAAGCTGTACGGCATCGGCGGCAAGGCCCGGGCCAAGATCAAGGAGATCTCCGACGCCTACGGCCTCGGGGTGCGCCCGGACGTCCTGGTGGAGGACCTCGGTGTCGCCGACCGTCAGCGCGTCGAGATCCTGAAGGTCCTCTTCCGCGGCGCCCGTACGCTGATCCTCGACGAGCCGACCGCGGTCCTCGTCCCGCAGGAGGTCGACGCGCTCTTCGACAACCTGCGCGAGCTCAAGGCCGAGGGCCTGACCGTCATCTTCATCTCCCACAAGCTGGGCGAGGTGCTCTCCGTCGCCGACGAGATCACCGTCATCCGCCGGGGCACCACGGTCGGCTCCGCCGACCCGCGGACCACGACCCCGAAGCAGCTCGCGGAGCTGATGGTCGGCAGCGAGCTGCCGTCCCCCGAGACCCGGGAGTCCACGGTCACCGACGTCCCGATGCTGACCATCGAGGGTCTGCACCTGTCGGAGACCGACCTGGAGGGCATCGAGCGCGTCGTCCTGGACCAGATCTCCTTCACCATCCACAAGGGCGAGGTCCTCGGCATCGCGGGTGTCGAGGGCAACGGCCAGGCGGAGCTCGTCGAGGCGATCATGGGCATCCTGCCGCCCGACACGGGCCGGATCGGCCTCGACGGCGACGAGATCACCCACCGCCCGACGCGCAAGCGCCGCGAGGACGGCATCGGCTACATCCCCGAGGACCGGCACCGGCACGGCCTGCTGCTGGAGGCCCCGCTCTGGGAGAACCGCATCCTGGGCCACGTCACCGAGCGCCCCAACAGCAAGGGCGGCTTCCTCGACCCGGCCGCGGCCCGCCGCGACACCGAGCGGATCGTGCGCGAGTACGACGTCCGCACCCCCGGCATCGAGGTGACCGCCGCGTCCCTGTCCGGCGGCAACCAGCAGAAGCTGATCGTCGGCCGCGAGATGAGCCATCGGCCCAAGCTGCTGATCGCCGCGCACCCCACCCGCGGCGTGGACGTCGGCGCGCAGGCCCAGATCTGGGACCAGATCCGTGAGGCCCGGCGCGAGGGCCTGGCGGTCCTGCTGATCTCCGCCGACCTGGACGAGCTGATCGGCCTGTCCGACACCCTGCGCGTCATGTACCGCGGCCGTCTGGTCGCCGACGCCGACCCCGCCACCATCACCCCGGAGGAGCTGGGCTCCGCGATGACCGGCGCGGCCACCGGCCATCTCGAGCACGAGGACGGCGACGCCGACCACGGGGGAGAGGAACGATGAAGAAGATCGACAAGGAGCGGGTGCTCCTCGCCGTCGCCGCCCCCGTGCTGGCGCTCGTGGCCGCGTTCGTGATCACGGCGCTGGTGCTGCTCGCCACGGGCAAGGAGCCGTTCGGCGCCTTCGGGACGATGTTCGACTACGGCTTCAAGAGCGACAGCCAGGTCGAGATCATCAACAAGGCGACCACGTACTACATCGCGGGCATCGCGGTGGCCGTCGGCTTCCGCATGAACCTGTTCAACATCGGTGTCGAGGGCCAGTACCGCCTGGGTGCCTTCTTCGCCGCGGCCGTCGGCGGCGCGGTGACGCTGCCGGGCTTCCTGCAGGTCCCGCTGATCATCGTGGTCGCCATGATCGTCGGCGCGATGTGGGCCGGTATCGCGGGCCTGCTGAAGACCTCGCGCGGGGTCAGCGAGGTCATCGCGACCATCATGCTGAACTCGATCGCCACCTACATCGTCGGCTACCTGCTCAAGGACGGCCGGCTCGGCCACCTGGACAAGGCGCAGACCTCGGTGTCGACCACGCCGCTGCCCTCCTCCGGCCACCTGTTCAACTTCGACATGGGCGAGGACGTCGGCCAGATCTACGGCTTCGTCGTGCTCGCCGTGGTCATCGGCGTCGGCTACTGGTTCGTGCTGGGCCGTACCCGCTTCGGCTTCGACCTGCGCAGCGTCGGCATGTCCGAGAGCGCCGCCACCGCGAGCGGCGTCAGCGTCAAGCGCATGGTGATCACCAGCATGCTGATCTCCGGCGGTCTGGCCGGTCTCACCGGCATGCCGCTGCTGCTGAACGACGCCCACGCCTACGGCTCCGACCTCTTCCCGGCCGGCATCGGCTTCACCGGCATCTCGGTGGCCCTGCTGGGCCGCAACAACCCGGTCGGCGTCGCGCTGGCGGCGCTGCTGTGGGGCTTCCTGGAGCGTGGCTCGGGCCGCCTGGAGTTCGACGGCTACGACAAGGAGATCGTCGGCGTCATGCAGGGCGTCATCGTCCTGAGCGTCGTCATCGCCTACGAGGTCGTCCGGCGTTACGGCCTCAAGCGCCAGCAGCAGAAGGTCGGCGAGGAACTCGCCGCCCAGGCCCGCACCAAGAAGGAGGTGACGGCGTGACCGCCACGATGACCCAGACCCCGCCGCCCGCGGCTCCCAAGGCCGCAGGGGCCAAGGGCCGCAAGGGCCGCCTCTCCTTCCCGATGGTCCTGCTGATCATCGCCGCCGCGCTCGCGCTGGTGTCGGTGGTGCGGATCATCACCGGTCAGGACCAGCTCACCGCCCAGGGCCAGATCACCGCGGCGCTCGGCCTCGCCGTGCCGATCGGCCTGGCCGGTCTGGCCGGTCTGTGGTCCGAGCGCTCCGGCGTGGTCAACATCGGCCTCGAGGGCATGATGATCCTCGGCACCTTCTTCGGTGCCTGGGCCGGCTGGCAGACCAACCCGTGGCTGGGCGTCCTCGCCGGTGTCGTCGGCGGTGCGCTCGGCGGTCTGATCCACGCGGTCGCCACCGTCACCTTCGGCGTCGACCACATCATCTCGGGCGTGGCCATCAACATCCTGGCGCTCGGTGCCACCCAGTACCTCGCCAAGCTGTGGTTCTCCACCGGCGACGCGGCCACCAAGGGCGGCAACCCCAAGCAGTCCCCACCGGTCGACGCCCTGCCGTCGTTCGACATCCCCGGGCTGTCCGACGGGCTGGCGAGCATCGAGAAGCACGGCTGGTTCTTCGTCTCGGACCTCGCCGGCGTGCTCGGCGGCCTGGTCACCGACGTCTCCGCGCTGACGATCGTCGCGGTGCTGCTCTTCGTCGGCAGCTTCTTCCTGCTGTGGCGCAGCCCGTTCGGTCTGCGGCTGCGGTCCTGCGGTGAGAACCCGGTCGCGGCCGAGTCGCTCGGCGTCAACGTGTACCTGTACAAGTACGTCGCCGTGATCACCTCCGGCGGTCTCGCCGGCCTCGGCGGCGCCTTCCTGGCGATGGTCCCCGCGCACATCTACCTCGAGGGCCAGACCGGCGGCCGCGGCTACATCGGCCTCGCCGCGATGATCTTCGGCAACTGGCGCGTCGGCGGCCTCGCCACCGGCGCCGGACTGTTCGGCTACTCCGACGCGCTCCAGCTGCGCAACGGCGGCCCGACGGTGCACGCGCTGCTGCTGCTCCTGGTGGTCCTGCTGGTGGTGCTGGCGGCCTGGAAGCTGTGGAAGCGCAGCTTCTGGCAGGGCGGCGTCAGCCTGGTCGTCGGCGCGGCGGTGCTGGGCTGGTACCTGTTCACCGACGAGGTGCCCGGCGAGTTCGTGGGAGCGACCCCGTACGTCGTCACCCTGCTGGTGCTCTCCCTGTCGGCACAACGTCTGAGGATGCCCAAGGCTGACGGTATGAGGTACCGGAAGGGTCAGGGCAAGTGAGCGACGCCGCGGGCCCGGTCGGCGTCGACGACGTCGACTGGGAAGGCCTGCGGGCGCAGGCCCGGGACGCCATGTCCCGGGCCTACGTCCCCTACTCGCACTTCCCCGTCGGCGTGGCCGCGCTGGTGGACGACGGGCGGGTCATCTCGGCGTGCAACGTGGAGAACGCCAGCTACGGCCTCGGGCTGTGCGCCGAGTGCGGGCTGGTGTCGATCCTGCACGCCACCGGGGGCGGCCGGCTCGTCGCCTTCACCTGCGTCGACCGCAAGGGCGACCAGCTGATGCCGTGCGGCCGCTGCCGTCAGCTGCTGTGGGAGCACGGCGGCCCCGAACTGCTGGTGGAGATGTCCGACGGCATCCGCACGATGCGCGACGTCCTCCCCGACGCGTTCGGCCCGGACGACCTGACCAACCGCTAAGAAGGTACGTGAACCATGGACGCCATTTCCGTCATCCGCACCAAGCGCGACGGCGGCCGCCTCGGCGACGACCAGATCGACTGGGTCATCGACGCCTACACCAAGGGTGAGGTCGCCGACGAGCAGATGTCCGCGCTCGCGATGGCGATCCTGCTCAACGGCATGGACCGGTCCGAGATCGCGCGCTGGACGGCTGCGATGATCGCCAGCGGCGAGCGCATGGACTTCTCCTCGCTGCCCCGCCCGACCGCCGACAAGCACTCCACCGGTGGCGTCGGCGACAAGATCACGCTGCCGCTCGCGCCCCTGGTCGCGGCCTGCGGCGCGGCCGTCCCCCAGCTGTCCGGCCGCGGCCTCGGCCACACCGGCGGCACCCTGGACAAGCTGGAGTCCATCCCGGGCTGGCGGGCGCTGCTGTCCAACGAGGAGATGCTGCGGGTCCTGGGCGACACCGGCGCCGTCATCTGCGCCGCGGGCGACGGCCTCGCCCCCGCCGACAAGAAGCTGTACGCGCTGCGCGACGTGACCGGCACCGTCGAGGCGATCCCGCTGATCGCCTCGTCGATCATGTCCAAGAAGATCGCCGAGGGCACGGGCTCGCTCGTCCTGGACGTCAAGGTCGGCTCCGGCGCCTTCATGAAGAACCTGGAGCAGGCCCGCGAGCTGGCCTCCACGATGGTGGGGCTGGGCACCGACCACGGCGTGAAGACCGTGGCGCTGCTCACCGACATGTCCACCCCGCTCGGCCTGACCGCGGGCAACGCGCTGGAGGTCCGCGAGTCCGTCGAGGTGCTGGCGGGCGGGGGCCCGGCCGACGTGGTCGAGCTGACCGTCGCCCTGGCGCGCGAGATGCTCGACGCGGCGGGGCTGAAGGACGCCGACCCCGCCAAGGCGCTCGCCGACGGCTCCGCCATGGACGTGTGGCGCCGCATGGTCGCCGCGCAGGGCGGCGACCCGGACGCGGCGCTGCCCGTCGCGCGCGAGCAGCACGTCGTCACGGCCGAGCGGTCCGGTGTCCTCACCGGCCTGGACGCCTACGCCGTCGGTGTCGCCGCCTGGCGCCTCGGCGCCGGCCGGGCGCGCAAGGAGGACCCGGTGCAGGCCGGCGCGGGCGTCGAGCTGCACGCCAAGCCGGGTGCCACGGTCACGCAGGGCCAGCCGCTGCTGACCCTGCACACCGACACCCCGGAGAAGTTCGACTACGCACTGGCGGCCCTCGCCGGCGGCGTCGAGATCTCCCCGGCGGGCACCGCGTTCACGCCGGCCCCGATCGTGCTGGACCGCATCGCCTGAGCGGGGCCGCCCCGCGACACGGAACGGGACCGGTGGACTTCCACCGGTCCCGTTCTCCGTCGTACGGCCGTCAGACCGTGCGTCCCGCAGGGACGGCGAGCCGCCGGTCCGCGACCGCGCGCCGGGTAGCGTACACGGTGATCCCCGCGACGCCCAGGACGGCGGCCAGGCACAGGGCGACGGTGCCGCCCCAGCCGGCGGTGTGGAAGGCGGAGGCACCCAGGGTGCCGCCGAGGCTGTTGCCGACGTAGTACGCGGTCAGGTAGAGCGCGGAGGCCTGGGCGCGGCCGGTGGTGGCGGTGCGGCTGACCGCGCCGGAGGCGATGGAGTGGCCGGTGAAGAAGCCGGCCGTGATGAGGACCAGTCCGGTCAGCACGGCGGTGAGGGAGCCCGCGAGGGTGAGCAGCAGCCCGCCTGCGGCCAGCACCACGGCGACGTACAGGGCGCCGCGCCGCCCGAGGCGGGCGTGCAGGACGCCGGAGGCCGCGGAGGCGCCGGTGCCGACCAGGTAGACCAGGAAGATGAGGCCGATCGCGGTCTGCGACAGGCCGAAGGGCTCGGCGGCGAGCCGGTAGCCCAGCACGTTGTAGACGGCGCCGAAGACCGCCATGAAGAGCAGCCCGATCAGGTAGAGCCGGCGCAGCAGCGGGGTGCCCAGGTGGCCGGTCACCGTGCGCCGGAGGGCGGCGGGACTGACCGGCCCGGGACGGAAGTTGCGGGCGGTGGGGATCAGCAGGCGGAAGGCGACGGCGCACAGCACCGCCATGGCGCCGGCGGCGAACAGCGCGGCGCGCCAGCCGAAGGCCTGCGCCACGGCGCCGGTGAGGACCCGGGAGCTCATGCCGCCGATGCTGTTGCCCGCGACGTAGAGGCCGATCGCGGAGGCGACCGCCTTGGGGTGGATCTCCTCGCCGAGGTACGCCATCGCGGTCGCCGGGAGCCCGGCGAGGGCCACGCCCTGCACGGCGCGCAGGACGACCAGGGTGGTGAGGTCCGGCGCGAAGGGGATGACCAGGGCCAGTGCCGAGGCGCTGAAGACCGACGCCGTCATCACGGCCGTGCGGCCGTACTTCTCGCTCAGCGCGCTCACCGGCAGCAGGGCCAGCGCCAGGGCGGCGGTGGTGGCCGAGACGGTGAGGCTGGCCTGGGCGGGGCTGAGGGACAGGCCCGTGGAGAGCGCCGGCAGCAGGGCCTGCGTGGAGTAGAGGAGGGCGAAGGTGGCGAGTCCCGCGGCGAAAAGGGCCAGGATGGCGCGTCGGTAGCCGGGTTCACCCGGTCGCAGTGCGGCGGCTGAGGGGGCGGAGGCGGCGGCGCCCGGCCGTGTCACGGTGGACGCCCCTGTATCGGCGGGAGACATGCCTTCACGCTAGGCCGGGCCGGTTTCATGCGTCCAATGCACGGAGTGGCCATAATCGTTCCCATGGCGCATGAAGCGAGGTCAACACGGTCGCTGTCACCGTCCCGTGACGCAACAGACACGCGGGCAGAGCTGGACAGCACCTCCTGGGCGGCGGTCCTGGCCCCCAGGCTCGCCCAGTTCGCCGCGGTGGCGCGGCACGAGCACGTCACCCGCGCGGCGCGCGAGCTGGGGGTGCCCCAGTCCACGCTCAGCCGGGCCATGGTCCGGCTCGAACTCGACCTGGGCGTCACGCTCTTCGCCCGTCAGGGCCGTACGGTCTCGCTCACGCCCGCGGGCCGCGGCTTCCTCGCCTCGGTGGAGCGGGCGCTGGGCGAGGTGGAGCGCTCGGCCGAGTCCGTACGCGCCGACGCCGACCCGCAGTCGGGACGGGTCGCCTTCGGCTTCCTCCACACGCTCGGCCCGGAGACCGTACCGGCCCTGCTGCGGGCCTTCCGCGCCGACCATCCGCGGATCCGCTTCCAGCTCGTGCAGAACTACGGCGAGGCGATGCTCGCCGGGCTGCGCGCGGGCGATCTGGACCTCTGCCTGACCTCACCGGTGCCGGACGCCCCCGACCTGGTCGTCCGGCGCCTCGACGAGCAGCGGCTGCGGCTGGTCGTCCCCGCCGACCACCGGCTCGCCTCCCGTCGCAGGGTGCGCCTGGCGGAGGCGTCTGGGGAGCTGTTCGTGAGTCTGGAAGCCGGTTACGGGCTGCGGCGCATCACCGACGCCCTCTGCGCGGAGGCGGGCTTCACCCCGCGGGTGGCCTTCGAGGGGGAGGAGGCCGAGACCCTGCGCGGCCTGGTCGCGGCCGGGCTCGGGGTGGCCCTGCTGCCGCCTCCGCTCGTCCCGCGTCCCGGCGTCGTGGAGCTGACCGTCACCGCCCCGCGCGCGGTCCGGGAGATCGGCGTGGCCTGGCTCGGCGGCCACCCCGACACGGCCCCCGTCGCCGCGTTCAAGCAGTTCCTGCTCGGCAGGCGCGGTCAGCTCCTCCCCGGCTGACGGCGCCGGCCCGGAACGCGGATGCGCGCAGTGCCGCCGGTCCCGGAGGATACGGGGCATGCCCCCTGCGACCGACCCTGCCCTGCCGCCCCCGCATGTCCTGGAAGCCTTCGGGCTCTTTGGCCGGCCCGAGCCGCTCGCAGGAGGCCAGGGGCGCAGCGTCCGGGTGGCGGGCGCGGTGCTGAAGCCGGGCGCCGACGCCGCGGAGACCGACTGGGCCGCGGGGCTGATGGAACGTCTGCAGGGCCGCCGGGACTTCCGGGTACCGCGATTCCTGCGCTCCGTGGGTGGCGGTCACGTCGTCGATGGATGGGCGGCGACCGAGTTCCTGATGGGAGAGCCCGGCCCCGCCGGCAGATGGGGCGCCCTGCTGGCCGCGGGCAGGGCCTTCCACGAGGCTCTTCGCGATGTGCCGCGACCCGGCCGCCTGGACGCGCACCGGCATCCGTGGGCGGTGGCCGACCGCTTCGCCTGGGGCGAGTCGACAGCGGTGGCGCCGGCGGTGGCGCCGGCGGAGATCCGGCGGCTGGTCACCAGGATGGAACGGCTCCGCGAACCGGTCGACGCGCGGGACCAGCTCATCCATGGCGACCTGACGGGGAACGTCCTCTTCGCGGCCGGCCGGGCCCCCGCGATCATCGACTTCTCGCCGTACTGGCGGCCCGTCGCGTACGCCGACGCGATCGTGGTGGCCGACGGCCTGCTCCACCACCGCGCCGGGCACGGTCTGGTGGACTGGGCGGTCCCCGGTGCCGACGGCGCGCAGATGCTCCTGCGCGCCCTGCTCTTCCGCCTGGGCGCGTCGGCCGTCCTGGCCGGTCCTGGCGCCGCCCTGCCCGGGGACGGGATGGCCGGGTTCACCCGGGTGGCCGACCTCGTCGAACGCAGGGTCCGCGGGGGGTGACCCCGGCGGCGGCCGCCGCGCGCTCAGCGCAGTTGGGGCGACCGTCCGAAACCCGAGGCCAGTGGCATGCGCAGGCCGAGCGGGGGAGGGGCGGCCAGCGCGTCGGCGACCGGGCGGGCGAAGGACCGCCCCAGCAGGGTGCCGAGGACGAAGTCGGCGGTCAGGGAGGCGACTTCGGCCCGGTGGTCGTGGAGCAGATGGCCGTCGGTGTGCACCTCGAACCGGCACACGTCCCGGTTGACCTTCTTGACCCGTTCGGCCAGGCGGTAGGAGAGGTCGGGGTCCGTGGAGTCGTCGTTCGTGCCGTGCACGATCAGGACGTGGCGGCCTATCAGCTGCTTCACCGGATCCGGCTCCGGCCCGTCCGGCAGCCACGGCGCTATGGCGACCGCCGAGTTGACGGCCGGATGGCCCGCCGCGCGCAGCGCGGCGCGGCCGCCCATGTCCATGCCGACCAGCGACACCGGTACGTCACCGTAGCGGCGGACGACCTCGTCGACCGCCCACCGCGCGTCCTCGGCCGGGTGGGCGTGACCGCCGTTCCAGCCGCGGAAGCGGTAGTGCACGACGTGCACGGCCAGACCCTCACCGCGGCCCGCGGCCCGCACCAGCCGGCGGGCCAGCGGCACCATCGCCGCGGCGGCCACGGGGGAGCGCCGACGGGTGCTCAGCGCACTGCCGCCGGGCAGCAGCAGCACGGCGGCACGGACCGCCTCGTCGTCCGTATCCCGCCGTACCGCCGGGTTCAGACCCGGTGTCACTCTCTTCCCCAACCGCGCACCACGCACCGGTAAAGCTTGCGAAGCCATGGCGTAACCATGGCAGACGGGAAGGTGTGCACGACCTGGCCGGGAGGTCAATATTCGGCATCATCCAAGAGTTCTACGCGCGTAGGGGGTATGTTTCGGAAATGACGAGCTCAAGCACGCTCCCCTTCCCCGCGGGCGCTGCGGGGGCCACCCCCACGCCCGAGCAGATCCGCCGTGCGCCCAAGGTGCTGCTCCACGACCACCTCGACGGCGGCGTCCGCCCCGGGACCGTCGTCGACCTCGCCCGCGCGTCGGGCTACGACGGCCTGCCGGAGACCGGTCCGGACAAGCTCGGCACCTGGTTCCGCGAGGCCGCCGACTCCGGCTCGCTGGAACGTTACCTGGAGACGTTCTCGCACACGGTCGGCGTCATGCAGAGCCGCGAGGCGCTCACCCGGGTCGCCGCCGAGTGCGCCGAGGACCTCGCCGCGGACGGCGTCGTCTACGCCGAGGTGCGCTACGCCCCCGAGCTCCACGTCGAACGCGGGCTCTCCCTCGACGAGGTCGTGGAGGCCGTCAACGAGGGCTTCCGGGAAGGCGAACGGCGGGCCCGCGAGGCGGGCGGCCGGATCCGGGTGGGCGCCCTGCTCACCGCCATGCGGCACGCCGCCCGCTCGCAGGAGATCGCCGAACTCGCCATCCGCTACCGCGACCGGGGCGTCGTCGGCTTCGACATCGCGGGCGCCGAGGCCGGCTTCCCGCCCACCCGCCACCTCGACGCCTTCGAGTACCTCCAGCGGGAGAACTTCCACTTCACCATCCACGCCGGCGAGGCCTTCGGCCTGCCCTCGATCTGGCAGGCCCTGCAGTGGTGCGGCGCCGACCGGCTCGGGCACGGCGTGCGCATCATCGACGACATCGAGGTCGCGGACGACGGCACGGTCTCGCTCGGGCGGCTCGCCAACTACGTGCGCGACAAGCGCATCCCCCTGGAGATGTGCCCCACCTCCAACCTGCAGACCGGCGCGGCCGCCTCGTACGCGGAACATCCCATCGGGCTGCTGCGCCGGCTGCACTTCCGGGTCACGGTCAACACCGACAACCGCCTGATGAGCGGCACGAGCATGAGCCGCGAGTTCGCCGAACTGGTGGCCGCCTTCGGCTACACGCTCGACGACATGCAGTGGTTCACGGTCAACGCGATGAAGTCCGCGTTCATCCCTTTCGATGAACGTCTCGCGATGATCAATGACGTGATCAAGCCCGGATACTCGGAGCTGAAGGCCGAGTGGCTGTTCCGCCAGACGGCCGCCGCCACCGCCGTGGCCAGCGATTCCTCGCCGGAAGAGGGATGAGACGCGGGCCGTCCCGCCGGGCGGCGGCGGGGCGGCCCCGGTCGCGTGCGGCCACGCGTGGCCGCTTGCACCGCCCCGCGTCCCGTCGATACGTTCCGAAATCCCGCGAACACGTTCCGTGTGTGCCGCGGCGGACGCACCATCCCCCATCACGAGGATCGCAACCATGAAGACCGGAACCGTCAAGACTCTCGGTGCCGCCGCGCTGGGCGTGGCCTTCGTCGGGGCCGCCGCGGGCGTCGCCTCCGCCGCTCCGACGGACACCAACCTGGGCCTGCCGGACGCCTCGGCCCTGCCGGCCTCCGTGCCGGTCGCCGACGTGGCGAAGTCGGTCCCGGTCGGCGCCGTGACCAGCGGCCTGCCGAAGACCGCCAACATCGTCCCCGGCGTGCAGAACGCCCCCACTGGCCTGAGCACCCTGCTCGGCGGCCTCCCCGTCGGCGGCCAGTCGCCGCTGGGTCAGCTGCCGCTGCAGGGCCTGCCGATCGGCGGCTGAGCACCACCCGGACGAACGCCGGACGGGCCGCGCCCCCTCGGGGGTGCGGCCCGCAGGTGTTCCGGGGCCCGTGGCGTCACACGGCGGTCTTCGCACGCCCCTCGTCCGGCAGCAGCAGCCACAGCGCGAGGTAGAGCAGGAACTGCGGCCCGGGCAGCAGGCACGACAGCAGGAAGATCACACGCATCGTGGTGGCGGAGGTGCCGAACCGGTCTGCGAGTCCGGCGCAGACCCCGGCGATCATCCGGCCGTGACGGGGGCGGACCAGTGCGGACATGGCGGGTGCTCCTTCGGGAGTCCAGGCCGGTCTCTCCGGCCGATGACATCACCGTACGAGCGCATACCGCCGTGAATCGTCGCTCTACGGTGCGATCCCGACCCTGGGAATCCTCGGGGTCCGCCCCTGAGCGGCGGTCAGCCGGTCCTCCCGGCGGACGCTGCGCCGGTGCACCCACATGCGGGCCGCGGGCACCACGGCGAGGTGGGCCAGCGCGACGCCCGCCGTGTTGAGCAGCAGGGCGTCCACGTCGAAGATCTGGCCCGGCACCCCGGTCTGCACGAACTCCAGGGCCAGCGAGATCATCAGCCCCGCGAAGACCGTGCGGGCGAACGAGCCCGGCGCCGACACCCGCACCCGGCCGCCGGCCATCGGCAGCAGCACGCCCAGTGGGGCCAGCAGCGCCAGCCCCGCGCCGATCCGGCGGGCCGCCTCCGCGGGCCCCATGGCGAGGTCGGAGCGGATGGAGGCGAACGGACGGAGGTTGGGGGCGTCCACCCAGGGCACGTACTGCGGACGCAACATCAGCCACCCCACCAGAGCCAGATGGACCGCGGCGAGTACCAGGCCCACCGCGCGCACTTTCGGGAGAGAGCCGTCGCGCCGCACGCCTGGAAGGACGTCTGTCACTTCACGGCGGTTCCAGCGGTTTCCGCCGCCTCGGGGTCGGTGCGCAGGTCCCCGGTGCAGGTGAAGCGGCGCACCGGGGTGTCGTCGGAGCCGCCCAGGAGCACCCCGCCGCTGCCGGAGCCCGCGGCCGTACCGGCGTACGTGCAGACCAGCTGGGCGAGCGCGAACGGCGGCAGGTCGCCCAGCGGGGCGCTGAGCCGGAGCGATCCGCGCGGGTCGTCGCGGCGCGGTCCCTCCACGGCCAGGTCGCCCTGCACGGCCGTGGTGAAGCCGGCCGACGACTCGCCGCCGCGCGGCTTGCGCTGCAGTTCGCGCAGGAGCAGCACGGCCATGCCCAGCTGGTCCAGGCCCCCGGTCCGCACCGAGCGGTTCACCGCGGCCACCTGGGCGCTGCACACCAGGAACACCCGGGCGGCCGGGCCCTGGGGCGACGCGGAGGCCGTCGCCGTGGGGCTCGCCTCCTCGTCCGGCACCGCGCAGGAGACACGGGAGGGCGCGGGCCCGGCGTCCACCGGCACCGAGGTGGTGCGGATGCCGCAGCCGGCCAGCAGGACCACGCCGAGCAGGATGAGGAGCGGGGCGCGCCGGCGACGGCGGGCGGCACCCGCGGACGGGAGACCCGGGGCGTCCGGGGCGGCGCCCCGGGACGGCTGCGTCACTTGCTCTCGTTCCCTTCCTCGGTCTCCGCCGCCTGGCCGGCACCGGTGCGCATCGGCAGACGCAGCGTGAACACCGCGCCGCCACCGGGGTTGTTGGCCGCGGCGATCTCTCCGCCGTGGATGTGCGCGTTCTCCAGGGCGATGGACAGGCCCAGGCCGCTCCCCTCGGAACGGGCCCGGGAGGCGTCCGCCTTGAAGAACCGGTCGAAGACGTGCGGCAGCACGTCCTCCGGGATGCCCGGGCCGTTGTCGGCGACCTCGACCACGAGCTCGTCCCCGTCCTGCCGCACCTTGACGCGGACCGGCGATCCGCCGTGCTTGAGGGCGTTGCCGATCAGGTTGGCCAGGATCACGTCGATGCGGCGCGGGTCGAGCAGCGCGATGATGCCGCGCGGCGCGTCCAGCTCCACCGCGTCGAGCCAGGCACGGGCGTCGATGCAGGCGGTGACCAGGTCGGAGACGTCGACGTCGTCCATGACCAGGCGTGCGGTGCCCGCGTCGAAGCGGGTGACCTCCATCAGGTTCTCCACCAGCTCGCCCAGGCGCTTGGTCTCGCTCACCACCAGCCGCACCGCGGGGGCGATCATCGGGTCGAGGGAGTCCGCCTCGTCCTCCAGCACCTCGGTCACGGCGGTGATCGCCGTCAGCGGGGTGCGCAGCTCGTGCGACATGTCGGCGACGAAGCGGCGGCTGGCCGCCTCACGCTGGCTGAGCTCGTCGACGCGTCGCTCCAGCCGCTCCGCGGTGCGGTTGAACGTCCTTGACAGCTCGGCGAGTTCGTCGGTGCCGGTGACCCGCAGCCGGGTGTCGAGCTTGCCCTCGCCGAGCCTCCTGGCGGCGTCGCCGAGGCGTGCCACGGGCCGCAGCACGGTGGAGGCCGCGGCCTGGGCCAGCAGCGCCGCACCGATCAGGGCGAGGGCGGTGGCGATGCCGAGCGACCAGGCCAGCGAGTTGAGGTCCTTCCGCTCGGCCTCCAGCGACTTGAACATGTAGCCGGTGGGCCCGCCGCCGATCACCTTGGCCCCGCCCACCAGGTACGGCTGTCCGTTGCGGGTGACCCGCTGCCAGTACAGGTGGTACTCGGCGGGGTCGCCCTCCTTGGGGTTGCGCTTGCTGACGGCCTTGCGCAGCGTCGCGGGGACGGCGTCCAGCGAGAAGCCGTCGCTCTGCGACTTGGTCGCGCAGCGCTCGCCGTCCGGGCCGGTGCCGATCAGCAGCACCTGGTAGGTCTGCGTGCTGGTGCCGATGCTGCGCGCGGCGTCCGCCAGTTTGTCGCAGGACGGGTGCCGCGGCAGCGAGCCCGCGTTGCGGGTCATCGAGGCGCGGAAGTCGTTGAGCGCGGCGTTCTGGGCGCGGGTCAGCACGGCGTCACGGTTGAGCCAGTAGGCGATTCCGGAGGCGGACACGGCGGCCGCCAGCGCCACGGCGGCGAAGACGGCGACCAGGCGCAGCCGCAGGCTGGTGAGCCGCAGCAGCCGTGATCTCCAGCCGCTCAGCCGTTGATCCGTCGTGTTGTCACCGGTCGTGTCCTCGTGGTGCGGTTGACTCACGCCGGCGCGTCCAGGCGGTACCCGACACCCCGGACGGTACGGATCAGGGTCGGCGACGAGGGCACGTCCTCGATCTTGGCCCGCAGCCGCTGCACACAGGCGTCCACCAGGCGCGAGTCGCCGAGGTAGTCGTGCTCCCACACCAGGCGCAGCAACTGCTGCCGGGACAGGGCCTGCCCCGGACGGCGGCTCAGCTCCAGCAGCAGCCGCAGCTCGGTCGGCGTGAGCTGCAGGTCCTCGCCGTTCTTCGTCACGGTCATCGCCGAGCGGTCGATGACGATGCTGCCGAAGGCGGCCGCGTCGGTGCTGTCCCGCTCGCCGCGGCGCAGCACGGCGCGGATGCGGGCGTCCAGCACGCGCGGCTGGATGGGCTTGACGACGTAGTCGTCGGCTCCGGACTCCAGACCCACCACGACGTCGATGTCGTCGCTGCGCGCGGTCAGCAGGATGATCGGCAGCTGGTCGGTGCGCCGGATGCGACGGCACACCTCGAAACCGTCGATGCCCGGGAGCATGACGTCCAGCACGATCAGGTCCGGTCGCTGCTCGCGCAGCAGCTTCAGCCCGTCTTCGCCCGTGGCCGCGGCCACCACACGGTGGCCTTGGCGCGACAGGGCGAGTTCGAGGCTCGCTCGGATGGCGTCGTCGTCCTCGATCAGCAACAGGAAAGGCACGCCCGCATTCTCTCCCAAGTGGACCGTGGAAGGTACCGCCGTCGTCTGTGACGGGGCTGTGACACTCGGCGGACAACGCCATGAAACTGGCGCGGGAAGCTATTGGTCATCGACGGGGACGCCTACCGGGCGGCCCCCGCCGGACGGGTACGAAGACCAGGCCGGCTCCACCCACGGGGGGCGCGAAATGAACGCACTGCACAGCACGACGACCACCGCAGTCCTTCAGCCGCGCCTGCACACCGCGGGTCGGGGCGTCGAGAAGTCCGGTGCCACGGGCGGGCGGGGGTGCGCTCGTGGCACCGGGCGTCAGGTGGTCCGCACCAGGCCGCCGTACATCACGGCGATCGAGGGCGGTCACGGGGGGGACGGGGGGCACGGGGGTGTCGTCCACGGGGAGGCCACGGGGGCCCGGGAGATCCCGGGGGAGCGGTGCTTCACGGCGGACGCGGACTTCACCGCCTACGTCCAGGAGCGCCGGGCCTCCCTGTACGCGACCGCCTACCACCTGACGGGGGACCGCTTCGAGGCGGAGGACCTGCTGCAGAGCGCGCTGTTCTCCACCTACCGGGCCTGGGACCGGATCAGCGACAAGGCCGCGGTCGGCGGTTACCTGCGCCGGACCATGACCAACCTGCACATCAGCGCCTGGCGGCGCCGCAAGCTCAACGAGTACCCGACCGAGGAGCTGCCGGAGACGGCGGGCGAGACGGACGCGATGCGCGGCACCGAGCTGCGGGCCGTGCTCTGGCAGGCGCTGGCCAAGCTCCCGGAGCCGCAGCGCACGATGCTGGTGCTCCGTTACTACGAGGGCCGCACCGACCCGGAGATCGCCGAGATCCTCGGCATCAGCGTCGGCACGGTGAAGAGCAGCATCTGGCGCTCCCTGCGCCGGCTGCGCGAGGACGAGACGCTCAGCGCGGGCGTCGACGAGGAGGCGGCGTTCGGCGAGCTGGTCGCCTGACGCCGGGTGGGAACGGGGAACCGGGGGGTCCACGGGGGGGGGAATCGGGGGAATCGGGGGAAGCAAGAGGGAGCGGTCGCGCGCAGCGGGGGGTCTGTGCGCACCGCTCCCTCACGCATGTCCTTACGGACCCGCGCGCCGTTTCGTTCAAACCCGGACGGCGACCGGTGGAAAAGATGCGCGACCGATCCGTTCCAGTGCCTCGTCCCGGTCGCACACGTGCGCCCCGAGCGCCGCGTGCCGGGCGACGATGCCCCGCTCGGCGCGCATCAGGTTCCAGCCGCGGCGCAGCAGGAAGGAGAGCGACTTCCGGCCCTCGCGCAGGTCCCGGACGAAGCGGCGGCGGGCGGTGGTGGCCGCGCCGCGGCTCAGGCACAGCGCGTCGGCGAGCAGGCCGAGTTCGGCGCAGCGCGCGACGATGTCGGCGGCGAAGATGCCCTCGGCTATGAAGAGCGGCGCACCGTCGAGGCCGACCTCCGCCCCTCCGGTGATGGAGCTGGAGGAGAGCTCGTACACCGGGACGGCGGTCCGGCCCGTGGCGCACAGCTCCGCGACGGCGGCGACGGCCGCGTCGGCGTTCCAGGACAGCGGGGAGTCCCAGTCGGCGCCGATGCCGCTCGGCAGCATCGGGAGGGACGGGTCGTCACCCTCCTTGTAGAAGTCGTCCAGTCGCAGGACCGGCAGGCCGGTGCGGGCGGCGAGGGAGGACTTGCCGGACCCGGAGGGGCCGGTCAGCAGGATCACGCGGGCGGCGGGAGGGCGAGAGCTCACGGGACACCAGTGTGACGCATTCAGCCTTTGGAGTGACCCGCCGGGACATGCTTTGGATGCGTGATGTTCAACCAACTACCGTGAGTGACGTCATTGTCGCGTACGGGGACGGCCGCCGCGCCGTCCCGGGACCGGTCCGTACGCGGGCCGGGGACCAGGCAGGTGGATCCTCATGTCGCAGTTCTCCCGCACCCTTCTCCGCGCCACCGTCCTCGCGGTGTCGTCCGTCGCGGCCGTCGCCTCGGCGGGGGCGGCGCACGCGGACGCCCGGAGCGAAGGTGCGGCCACGGCCGCCGAGGCCGGCCGGGCGGCGACGTCGGCCCTGATCGGCACGGTGAACCACCTGCCGGTGAACCCGTTCGCGCAGACCAGCGTCAACCCCCTGGACAACGCGGTGAGTTCGCAGGTCGCCGACTTCAAGCCGGTCTCCACCGCGGACGTCACCAAGCCGGTCGCCGACAGCCGCTCGGTCGCCGACCTGCCGCTGATCGGCGACACCGTCAGGACCCTGCAGGGCGGCTGACGGCGCGCGGACGCGTACGGCGGCGGGCCCCCGCGGGGACACATCGGTCGCGGGGACCCGCCGCCGGGCCGTGCGGGAGGTGCAGGTCCCCCGGCGACGGGACGGGCCGCCGGGGGGACCGGGTCAGTAAGCGGAGCCCGAGGCCGCGCCGGCACCCGCGGGGTGCCAGACGGTCTTGGTCTCCAGGAAGGCCGTCAGGCGGTCCGTGCCGGGCTCGGCGGCCCAGTCCACAGCCTGTGGACGGAGCACGCGCTTGAGGTTGTCGGCGGCGGCGACCTCCAGCTCCTTCGCCAGCGCGGCGTCGTCCACCGTCCCCGCCAGGTCGAGCGCGTTGACGTCCATGTGCGCGGCGAGCGTCGGCGCGACCTCGGACGTGCGGCCGGACAGGATGTTGACGACCCCGCCCGGCAGGTCGGAGGTGGCCAGCACCTCGCCCAGCGACAGGGCGGGCAGCGGGGCCCGCTCACTGGTCACCACGACCGCGGTGTTGCCGGTGGCGATCACCGGGGCGACCACCGAGACCAGGCCGAGGAAGGACGACTCCTGCGGCGCGACGACCGCGACGACCCCGGTCGGCTCGGGGCTCGACAGGTTGAAGTACGGCCCCGCCACCGGGTTGGCACCGCCCACGACCTGGGCGATCTTGTCGGTCCAGCCGGCGTACCAGACCCAGCGGTCGATCGCGGCGTCCACCACGGCCGCCGCCTTGGACTTCGACAGCCCCTCGGCCTCGCCGACCTCGCGGACGAACTGCTCCCGGCGGCCCTCCAGCATCTCCGCGATGCGGTAGAGGACCTGCCCGCGGTTGTACGCGGTCGCGCCCGACCAGCCCGCGAAGGCCTTGCGGGCGGCGGACACCGCGTCACGGGCGTCCTTGCGGGAGGACTGCGGGGCGTTGGCGAGCCACTTGCCCTTGGCGTCGGTCACCTCGTACACCCGCCCGCTCTCGCTGCGGGGGAACTTGCCCCCGACGAACAGCTTGTAGGTCTTGAAGACGGACAGCCGCACCGTCTCGGACTTCTCAGACATCGAGGTACGCCTCCAGGCCGTGGCGGCCGCCCTCGCGACCGAAGCCCGACTCCTTGTAGCCGCCGAAGGGCGAGGTCGGGTCGAACTTGTTGAACGTGTTGGCCCACACCACACCGGCCCGGAGCTGGTTCGCGACCGAGAGGATGCGCGAGCCCTTCTCCGTCCAGATCCCGGCGGACAGGCCGTACGGGGTGTTGTTGGCCTTCTCCACGGCCTCGGCCGGGGTGCGGAAGGTCAGCACCGACAGGACCGGGCCGAAGATCTCCTCGCGGGCGACCCGGTGCGCCTGGGTGACCCCGGTGAAGAGCGTCGGCGCGAACCAGTAGCCCGCGGAGGGCAGTTCGCAGGCCGGCGACCAGCGCTCCGCGCCCTCGGCCTCGCCGGCCTCGGCGAGCGCGGTGATCCGGGCCAGCTGCTCGGCGGAGTTGATGGCGCCGATGTCGGTGTTCTTGTCCAGCGGGTCGCCGACGCGCAGCGTCGACAGCCGGCGCTTGAGCGCGTCCAGCACCTCGTCCGCGACGGACTCCTGGACCAGCAGGCGGGAGCCCGCGCAGCACACCTGGCCCTGGTTGAAGAAGATGCCGTTGACGATGCCCTCGACGGCCTGGTCGATCGGCGCGTCGTCGAAGACGATGTTGGCGCCCTTGCCGCCCAGCTCCAGGGTGACCTTCTTCTTCGTACCGGCGACGGTGCGGGCGATCTGCTTGCCGACGGCGGTGGAACCGGTGAAGGCGACCTTGGCGACGCCCTCGTGCGCGACCAGCGCGGCACCGGCGTCCCCGTAGCCGGGGAGGATGTTGACGACGCCCTTGGGCAGGCCCGCCTGGCGGCAGATGTCGGCGAAGAACAGCGCCGACAGCGGGGTGGTCTCGGCCGGCTTGAGGACGACCGTGTTGCCGGTGGCCAGCGCCGGGGCGATCTTCCACGCCAGCATCAGCAGCGGGAAGTTCCACGGGATGACCTGGCCGGCCACGCCCAGCGGACGGGGGGCCGGGCCGAAGCCGGCGTGCGCGAGCTTGTCGGCCCAGCCGGCGTAGTAGAAGAAGTGCGCGGCGACCAGCGGGAGGTCGGCGTCGCGGGTCTCCTTGATCGGCTTGCCGTTGTCCAGCGACTCCAGGACGGCCAGCTCGCGCGAGCGCTCCTGGACGATCCGGGCGATGCGGAACAGGTACTTGGCGCGCTCGGAGCCCGGCAGCGCCGACCACGACGCGAAGGCCTTGCGGGCGGCCTCGACGGCCCGGTCCACGTCCGCCTCGCCGGCCCGGGCGACCTCGGAGAGGACCTCCTCGCTGGACGGGCTCACGGTCTTGAAGACCCGGCCGTCGGCGGCGTCGGTGAACTCGCCGTCGATGAACAGGCCGTAGGAGGGGGCGATGTCGACGACGGAGCGGGACTCGGGCGCCGGCGCGTACGCGAAGGCGGAGCCCGTCTTCGGCTGCCCGGCCGGCTGGGTCCGCTGGGGCTGCTGGTTCTTCTTGGTCTGTGTCATCGGGGTTCTCAGTCCACCGTCACGTAGTCGGGACCGGAGTAGCGGCCGGTGCTCAGCTTCTGGCGCTGCATGAGCAGATCGTTCAGCAGGCTGGACGCGCCGAAACGGAACCACTCGTTGCTCAGCCACTCGTCGCCCACGGTCTCGTTGACGAGGACCAGGAACTTGATGGCGTCCTTGGAGGTGCGGATGCCACCGGCGGGCTTCACGCCGACCTGGACGCCCGTGGCGGCGCGGAAGTCGCGCACGGCCTCGAGCATCAGGAGGGTGTTGGCAGGGGTGGCGTTGACCGCCACCTTGCCGGTGGAGGTCTTGATGAAGTCGGCGCCGGCGAGCATGCCGAGCCAGGAGGCGCGGCGGATGTTGTCGTACGTCGCCAGCTCACCGGTCTCGAAGATGACCTTGAGGTGGGCGGAGCTGCCGTCGGGACGGCGGCAGGCCTCCTTGACCGCCTTGATCTCCTCGAAGACCTTCAGGTAGTGGCCGGCGAGGAAGGCGCCGCGGTCGATGACCATGTCCACTTCGTCGGCGCCCGCGGCCACCGCGTCGGCGGTGTCGGCGAGCTTCACCGGCAGCGCGGCGCGGCCGGCCGGGAAGGCGGTGGCGACGGACGCGACGTGCACGCCGGAGTCGCCGAGGGCCTCCTTGGCGGTCGCGACCATGTCCGGGTAGACGCAGATCGCGGCGACCCGGGGGGTCGTGCGGTCGGTCGGGTCCGGGCTGACGCCCTTGGCGGACAGCGCCCGGACCTTGCCGGGGGTGTCCGCGCCTTCGAGCGTGGTCAGGTCGATCATCGAGATCGCCAGGTCGATGGCGTACGCCTTCGCCGTGGTCTTGATCGAACGGGTGCCGAGGCTTGCGGCGCGGCCTTCGAGGCCGACCGCGTCGACGCCGGGCAGCCCGTGCAGGAAGCGGCGCAGCGCGGCGTCGGAGGCCGTGACGTCGGCCATGGACGCCAGCCGGGCCGCGGCGTCGGGGCCGTGAGCGGGAACAGTGGTGGGCATGGTCACCAGACCAGCATATCTACGCGCGTAGCGAATGTCACCGGTCGGAACGGGTCCGACTGTCCCCGTACGGGGGGTCCGGCAACCGAATCGGCGGAACCGGTGGTCTGGTGGGTGAAGGGGGTCATCGATGAATCCAGACGACGAGGCGGAGTTCCAAGGCTACGTCCGTGCCAGATGGACCCATCTGGTCAGGACCGCCTATCTGCTCACGGGTGACCGGCATCACGCCGAGGACCTGGCGCAGACCGCGCTGGCCAAGGCCTACCGGTCCTGGCGGCGGGTGCAGCGCAGCGACAATCCGGACGCCTACGTGCGACGGATCCTGATCAGCTGCAACAAGGACCGGTTCCGCAAGAAACGCGTGGCCGAACGGCTCACGGACGTACCGCCCGAAGGTGCCGGAGCCGATCCCACGGCGCGGGTGGCACTGCGGGAGGAGCTGCTGGCGGCGCTCGGCGAGCTGCCCGCCCGGCAGCGGGCCGTGGTCGTGCTGCGGTACTGGGACGACCTGTCGGAGACCGAGGTGGCCCATGCGCTGGGCTGCTCGGCCGGGACGGTCAAGAGCCAGGCGGCCCGGGGCCTGGCCAAGCTGCGGGCCAGGCTGGGCACGGCCGTGGTGGCCGCGGAGCCGGTCGCCGCCGGGGCGGCCACAGGGACGAGGACGGGGCCATGGGGCCCGGCGAAGGACACGAGGGTCGAAGGAGGGGTCCGATGAGGGACAAGGGCGATACGGCGGGGTTCGGCCCCGCGGACGGCGACACGGAGTTCGAGGCGCAGCTGCGCGAGCTCCTCGAGGAACAGACGGACGGGCTGCGCACGGGCGAGGCGCCCTACGCCACGATCGTGCGCCGGGGCAGGACGAGCCGCAGACGCCGGGTGTTCGCCGCCGGGGCCGGGCTGGCGGCGCTGGTCGCGGTGCCGGGCACGGCCGTCGCGATGCACTACCAGCCCGGCGGTGCCGGCACGACCGCCCTGCCGGCCCACGACTCCCGGCCGTCCGTGACGGCGAGCGCCGCCCAGCCGCGCACCTCCGCCCCGGCGCGGGCGAGCGGCCCCGAAGGCCCCGCGACGCCGGGGCAACTGGCGGACGGGATCACGATGGAGCGGGCGGGCGAGGTGCTGGAGAGGTGCCTGGCGTACGGCGGGCAACACCAGCCCAAGGCGTCCGCCTTCGCAAGCGACTACGGGAAGGCCGATGACTACCGCGTGATCCTCGCGCTGAACGCCACCGGCGACAAGAACTCCCCGGGCGACGGCATCCGTGTGGTGGCGGTCGGCACCGTGGACGGCGCCCCCGCCCGCCTGATCTGCACGGACAAGGACGGCAAGGCGGGCGGCATCAACAGCAGCGTCGGAGCGGACGGCGCTCCCGGCCGCGGGCCCGTCGTGCCGGACGACAACGCCTACCGGCTCTACAAGCAGGACGGCACCACCGGCCCGGGGCTGCCGTACCACTTCCCCTTCCGCTGGGGCAGCATCGGCACGGTCGAGCCCGGGGTCGCCAAGGTCACCGTCTCCTGGGGCGGCGTCACCCGGCAGGCGGTGCTCGACCACGGCTACTTCGTCGCGACCGGGGTCCTCGCCGCGCCGGAGGATTCCCTGCCGCACATCCAGGGCTACGACGCGGCGGGCAAGCGCGTCTACGACTCCAGGGAGGACAAGGGGTACCAGTAGGCGGCCGCTGACGCCGATGCACTAACGCAACCTCCGCCCCGCGGGGCGCAGGGCCGGGGTCAGGCACAATCTGATCTCATGACGAGTTCCGAGAACCCCGCCCCCGAACCGCAGCCCGACCCCGGGCAGCCGAAGTACGCCGAGCGCTCCTACCGCTCGACGGCCGGCGTCGTCGGCGGCGTGCTCATGCTCGCCATCACGCTGTGGCTCGGCATCGACGCGATCGTGCGCGGTACGGGCGACACGCCCTGGGTGGCCCTCGCGCTGCTGCTGCTGATCGTGCCGCTGGTCGTCGCGTTCACCCTGCGTCCGGTCGTCCTGGCCGGTGACGACCGGCTTCTGGTGCGCAACCCGTTCCGCACCGTCACCGCGCCCTGGAGCGCCGTGGAGGGGCTGCGCTCGGGGTACTCGACGGAGCTGTTCGCGGAGGGCAAGAAGTACCAGTTGTGGGCCGTCCCCGTGTCGATGCGCGCCCGCAAGCGGGCCGCGCGGGCCAAGACGCGCGCCGCCGCGGCGGGCGACCCGGGCGCGACGCTGGGGTCCCGTCCCGGCGCCACGGACTCGGCCCGGGCCTGGTCCGACCGGGTCGTGGACGAACTGCGCGAGCTCGCGGAGCGGCACGGCGGCCACGAGGGCGCGCAGGGCGAGGTCACGGTCCGCTGGGCGTACGAGGTGATCGCCCCGGCGGTGGCGGGGGCGGTCGTGCTGATCGTCCTGCTCGCCATCGGCTGAGCCGGCGGACCCGGGCGCATACCCCGACGCCCCGGTCGTGCCCGAGCGGGCACGACCGGGGCGTCGGCGTTACCGGAGCGTCAGGCCTTCGCCGCGGCCTCGTCCCGGGGGAGCCCGGCGGCGGTCGCGAGGTCGGCCTTGACGGCCGCGAGGACGTCGGCTGCCTGGGCGCGCACGCCGGCCAGCCGGTCGGCGCCCGGCACGGGCAGCACGACCTCCAGGTAGCACTTCAGCTTGGGCTCGGTGCCGCTCGGCCGCACGATCACCCGCGCCGACTCCACACCGGCTCCCGGGGAGCCGGCCAGCCGGTAGCGCAGGCCGTCGGTCGGCGGCAGCTGCGCGCTGCCCTGGGAGAGGTCCTCGGCGGTGACGACGGCGAGACCGGCCAGCGAGCTGGGCGGCCGCTCCCGCAGCCGGCTCATCGCGTCGTCGATGACCGACAGGTCGGCGACCCGTACCGAGAGCTGGTCGGTGGCGTGCAGCCCGTACTCCAGGGCGATGTCGTCCAGCAGGTCGCAGAGCGTACGGCCCTTGGCCTTGAGCTCGGCGGTCAGTTCCGCGACGGCCAGGGCGGCGGTGACGCCGTCCTTGTCCCGCACGCCCACGGGGTCCACGCAGTAGCCCAGGGCCTCCTCGTAGCCGAACCGCAGGTCCTCCACCCGGGAGATCCACTTGAAGCCGGTCAGGGTGTCGGCGTAGCGCAGTCCCGCGCGGGCCGCGATGCGCGAGACCAGGGAGGAGGAGACGATGCTCGCGGCGAAGGTTCCGCTGGCCCGGCGGTGCACCAGGTGGGTGGCGAGCAGCGCGCCGACCTCGTCGCCGCGCAGCATCCGCCAGCCGTCCGCGGCGGTGCGGTCCGGCACGGCCACGGCGCAGCGGTCGGCGTCGGGATCGTTGGCGATGACGATGTCGACGTCGGGGCCGAGGGCCCGGGCCGCGGCGAAGGCCAGGTCCATCGCCCCCGGCTCCTCCGGGTTGGGGAAGGCGACGGTCGGGAAGTCCGGGTCGGGCTCGCCCTGCTCGGCGACGACGTGCGGGGCGCCGAACCCGGCCCGCTCGAAGGCGGCGGTCAGCACGTCGCGGCCGACACCGTGCAGGGGGGTGTAGACGACCGAGATGTCGCGCGGGGTGTGCCGGTCCACGACCGAGGCGGCGCGGTCCAAATAGGCCTCGACGACCTCCTCACCGAGGACCTGCCAGCCCTCGTCCGCCAGCGGGACGCCGGTCAGCGGGCCGATCGCCGCGATCTCGCCGGCGATCCCGGCGTCGGCGGGCGGGACGATCTGCGAGCCGTCGCCCAGGTAGACCTTGTAGCCGTTGTCACGCGGGGGGTTGTGGCTCGCGGTCACGGCGATGCCCGCGACGGCGCCCAGGTGACGGATCGCGAAGGCCAGCACCGGCGTGGGCAGCGGCCCGGGCAGCACGGCCGCCCGCAGGCCCGCGCCGACCATGACGGCGGCGGTGTCACGGGCGAAGTCCACCGACTTGTGGCGGGCGTCGTGACCCACGACGACCAGCCCGTCGCCCTGGCCCTGCGCCTTGAGGTACGCGGCGAGACCGGCGGCGGCCCGGATGACCACGGAGCGGTTCATGCGCATCGGGCCCGCGCCGATCTCCCCGCGCAGCCCCGCCGTACCGAACTGCAGGGTGCCGGCGAACCGCGCCGCGAGGTCCTCGGCCGCCACCGGGTCGCCCGACTCGACGGCCGTGAGCAGCGCCTCCAACTCAGCCCGGGTGTCGGGGTCCGGGTCCTCGGCCAGCCAGGTGCGCGCCTGAGGGATCAGCTCCGCCTTCTCGCTTGCGCTTGCCACGTGATGCTCCTGCGATGTCGTCTTCGGTGCCGCCCGCGCCGTGCGCGGGTCGGCCTGGGGCCTCCGGCCCGTGCTGCCCGCGACCGATGCCACAGCGGGAGGCCGCGCGGCGGGATCCCGTCCGGCCGGGCGGCGGCGGAGCGGGCTGCCGCGACGGGCGCCGCCCGGTTACCTCCCCGTGGCACGCCTTCCCTAACCAGGGTGCGGGCACCCCCGGGATCGCGCGCGGCGTGCCCGTACGGGTGCGCCGGCCCGCCCCACCGGGGGTGCGGGGCGGTCAGATCCGCTCGAGCACCTGGGCGAGCAGGCTGCCCATCCGCGCGGCGGAGTCGCGGCCGGCCTCCAGGACCTCCTCGTGGTTCAGCGGCTCGCCCGTCATGCCGGCGGCGAGGTTGGTCACCAGGGAGATGCCGAGCACCTCGGCGCCCGCCTCGCGGGCCGCGATGGCCTCCAGGGTGGTGGACATGCCGACGAGGTCGCCGCCGATGACCCGGACCATCTTGATCTCGGCCGGGGTCTCGTAGTGCGGGCCGGGGAGCTGGACGTAGACGCCCTCCTCCAGGGAGGGGTCGACCTCCTTGCACAGGGCGCGCAGCCGCGGCGAGTACAGGTCGGTGAGGTCGACGAAGTTGGCGCCGACGATCGGCGAGGCGGCCGTCATGTTGATGTGGTCGCTGATCAGCACGGCCTGGCCCGGACGGTAGGTGGGGCGCAGCCCGCCGCAGCCGTTGGTCAGGACGACGGTCTTGCAGCCGGCGGCCACGGCGGTGCGCACGCCGTGCGCGACGGTGGCGACGCCGTGGCCCTCGTAGAAGTGGTTGCGGCCCAGGAAGACCAGCGCCCGCTTGTCGCCGATCCGCACCGAGCGCACCTTGCCGGAGTGACCGGCCACGGCGGGCGGCGGGAAGCCCGGCAACTCGGTCACGTCGAACTCGTACTCGGCCTCGCCGAGGGCGTCGGCGGCCGGCACCCAGCCGGAGCCCATCACCAGGGCGACGTCGTGGGTCTCGCCGCCGGTCAGCTCGCGCAGCCGGGCGGCGGCGGCCGTGGCGGCGGCGTACGGGTCGCCCAGCGGGGCTCGGGCGGCGTGGGGAGTTGCGGAAGAGTTCACGCGGATGAGAGTAGCCGGTTCTCTCCTACGCGCGTAGACGTCCCAGGTCACGGTCTGCGAAATTTCGGAGGATCCGACGATTGACGGGCCCTGCGGGACCTTCCGGACGTCCTGCGGCCGTCGTTGCCGGCGGGTCAGCAGGGACGCTTGCGCAGTTCCATGACGTAGTCGTGCGGGGCGCCCGCGGACTCCGCCGCGTCGGCGATCTCGCCGAGGTAGCGCGCGGACGGCAGGCCGCCCTCGTAGTCGTTGAGGACGTAGAGCCACGCGGGCACGTCGCCGTCGAGGGTGTGCACCCGTGCCATGTGGCGCCGGTAGATGCCCAGCGGGACACCCTCCCAGCGGTCCATCGGCTCCTCGTCGACCGGGGCGATGTCGTACAGCCCGACGAAGACCTGGTGCAGCGGGTCCTCCACCAGGGTGGCGAGCGCGCCCTCCCAGCCCATCTGCTCGCCGCCGAAGGTGAGGCGCCAGCCGCTGAGCCAGCCGGTGCCGCGCAGGGGCGAGTGCGGGGCGCGGCGCGTCATCAGCCGGGCGTCGAGGTTGCCGGCGTAGGCGGCGTAGAGCGACATGGTCATGAGAGTACGACAGCGGGGCACCGCCCCCGTAAGTGATCACTTGGCGCGTGCGGGACAATGGGGTACGTGACTCGGATCGTGATCATTGGTGGCGGACCCGGCGGATACGAAGCGGCCCTCGTGGCCAGCCAGCTGGGCGCGGAGGTGACCGTCGTCGACTGCGACGGTCTGGGCGGGGCTTCGGTGCTCACCGACTGCGTGCCGTCCAAGACCCTGATCGCGACGGCCGAGGTGATGACCACCTTCGACTCGTCGTACGAGGAACTGGGCATCATCGTGGCGGACGACACACCGCACATCGAGCAGGCCGCCCGGGTCGTCGGCGTCGACCTCGGCAAGGTCAACCGACGGGTGAAGCGCCTCGCGCTCGCCCAGTCCCACGACATCACCGCCTCCGTCACCCGTGCGGGCGCCCGGGTGATGCGCGGCCGCGGCCGGCTGGAGGGCATGCAGGCGATCGACGGCTCGCGCACCGTCATCGTCGAGGCGGCAGACGGCACTTCCGAGACCCTCACCGCCGACGCCGTCCTGATCGCCACCGGCGGCCGCCCCCGCGAGCTGCCCGACGCGAAGCCGGACGGCGAGCGGATCCTCAACTGGACGCAGGTGTACGACCTGGACGAGCTCCCCGAGGAGCTCATCGTGGTCGGCTCCGGTGTGACCGGCGCCGAGTTCGCCGGCGCGTACCAGGCCCTCGGCTCCAAGGTGACGCTCGTCTCCTCCCGCGACCGCGTCCTGCCCGGCGAGGACCCGGACGCGGCCGCCGTCCTGGAGGACGTCTTCCGCCGCCGCGGCATGAACGTCATGGCCCGCTCCCGTGCCGAGTCCGTCAAGCGGGTCGGCGACCGCGTGGAGGTCACCCTCTCCGACGGCCGGGTCATCACCGGCAGCCACTGCCTCATGGCGGTCGGCGCGATACCGAACACCGCCGCCATGGGCCTGGAGGGCGCGGGCGTCAAGCTCAAGGACTCCGGCCACATCTGGACCGACAAGGTCTCCCGCACCTCGGCCCCCGGCGTGTACGCGGCCGGTGACGTCACGGGCGTCTTCGCGCTCGCCTCGGTCGCGGCCATGCAGGGCCGGATCGCGATGTACCACTTCCTGGGCGAGACGGTCGGCCCGCTCAACCTCAAGACGGTCTCCTCGAACGTCTTCACCGACCCCGAGATCGCGACCGTCGGCTACACCCAGGCCGACGTCGACGCGGGCGCCATCGACGCACGGGTCGTCAAGCTCCCGCTGCTGCGCAACCCGCGCGCCAAGATGCAGGGCATCAGGGACGGCTTCGTGAAGCTGTTCTGCCGTCCGGGCACCGGCATCATCGTCGGCGGTGTGGTCGTCTCGCCGCGGGCGAGCGAACTCATCCACCCCATCTCGATCGCGGTCGACAACAATCTGACCGTCGAGCAGATGGCGAACACCTACACGGTCTACCCGTCGCTGTCCGGCTCGATCGCCGAAGCCGCACGGCAGTTGGCGACCCGCAAGGCGGCCGGGGAGCTCTGAGACCCGCCTCCGGCGCAGGCCGGTCGTCGACCGAGCGAATGCCATTGTCTCTATAGCACGGGACGTCCGGCACTGCGAACAACTTCTGTTAATCGGTGCAAACTGCTGATAGCAGACGGTCATTGGCGTTACTGTCAGTTTCGTGTTCGCAGCAGAACGTCGCCAACTGATCCTCGAAATGGTGCGCGCCAACGGAGCGGTTTCGCTCCGTGAGCTCGCCCGCGTCGTCCAGACCTCGGAAGTGACCGTACGGCGTGACGTGCGGGCGCTGGAGGCAGAAGGACTGCTCGACCGCCGGCACGGCGGTGCGGTGCTGCCGGGGGGCTTCACCAGGGAGTCCGGCTTCCCGCAGAAATCCCATCTATCGACCGCGGAGAAGACGGCGATCGCCGATCTCGCGGCAGGTCTCGTCGAGGAGGGCGAGGCCATCGTCGTCGGCGCCGGCACGACCACCCAGGAGCTGGCACGCCGGCTCGCCCGGGTGCCGGGGCTGACCGTCGTCACCAACTCCCTGCTGGTGGCACAGGCCCTGGCGCACGCGAACCGGGTCGAGGTCGTCATGACCGGTGGCACGCTCCGCGGCTCCAACTACGCGCTGGTCGGCAGCGGCGCCGAACAGTCCCTGCAGGGGCTGCGGGTGTCGCGGGCCTTCCTGTCCGGGGCGGGACTGAGCGCGGAACGCGGGCTGTCCACGTCCAACATGCTCTCCGCCAGCGTCGACCGGGCCCTGGTCCAGGCGGCGGCGGAGGTCGTGGTCCTGGCCGACCACACCAAGCTGGGCACGGACACCATGTTCCAGACCGTGCCCACGGACCTGATCACGCATCTGGTCACGGACGAACCGCCGGCGGGCGACGACCGCGCCGCGACGGAGCTCCAGGCTCTGGCCGACCGCGGTGTCCAGGTCGCCGTCGCGTCGACCGACGGGGCGGACAACGGGATGCCCCACGGGCGGCAGCGACGGGAGATGCCGCCCGTGCCGGGCCCCCGGCGCCATCAGCACCCCTCCGGCAACTATCCGGGCGGTACGGCTCCCGGCGAGCCGCGCGCCAGGGCCGCCGGCCAGTCGGGCGGCGGCGTGTCGGGCATGTCCCCGCTGCGCACCGCCCAACTGGCCGGGGAGCAGCAGGCCGCCCGGATCGCCGACCTGGCCCCGCGGCGCCGCTAGGGCCTGTCGTCACATCGACGTCGGCCGCCCGGAGGGCGGGGCAGGCGGCAATGTGACGACAGGCCCTGGGCCACACCTGGGCCGTCCCGGACGGAGAACGCCGCAGGCCCCAGCCGATCACCGGCTGGGGCCCGCGGCGTTCGTGCTGCCGTCCGCGGACGGGACGTCAGTCCTTGATCTCGCAGAGGAGGGCACCCGAGGAGACGGAGGAGCCGACGTCCGCGGTGAGGCCCTTGATGGTGCCGGCGCGGTGGGCGTTGATGGGCTGCTCCATCTTCATCGCCTCCAGCACCACGACGAGGTCGCCCTCGTTGACGTGCTGGCCCTCCTCGACGGCGATCTTGACGATCGTGCCCTGCATCGGGGAGGTCAGGGAGTCACCGGAGGCGGCGGAGCCGGCCTTCTTGGTGGCACGGCGCTTGGGGCGGGCACCGCCGGCGGCGGCGGTGCGGGCCAGGGTCATGCCCAGCGAGGCGGGCAGGGAGACCTCCAGCCGCTTGCCGCCGACCTCGACCACCACGGTCTCGCGGCCGGGCTCGGTGTCCTCCTCGGCGTCGGCCGGGGCGGCGAAGGGCTTGATGTCGTTGACGAACTCGGTCTCGATCCACCGGGTGTGGACGGTGAACGGACCGGGCTTGCCGTGGACCTCGGGCGCGAAGGCGGGGTCGGCGACCACCGCGCGGTGGAACGGGATGGCGGTGGCCATGCCCTCGACCTGGAACTCGGCCAGGGCGCGCGCGGCGCGCTGCAGGGCCTGCTGCCGGGTGGCGCCGGTGACGACCAGCTTGGCCAGCAGGGAGTCCCAGGCGGGGCCGATCACGCTGCCGGCCTCGACACCCGCGTCCAGACGCACACCGGGGCCGGTGGGCGCGTCGAAACGGGTGACGGTGCCGGGGGCGGGGAGGAAGCCCCGGCCGGGGTCCTCGCCGTTGATGCGGAACTCGAACGAGTGACCGCGCAGCGGCGGGTCGTCGTAGCCGAGCTCCTCGCCGTCGGCGACGCGGAACATCTCGCGGACCAGGTCGATGCCGGTGACCTCCTCGGTGACCGGGTGTTCGACCTGCAGACGGGTGTTCACCTCCAGGAAGGAGATGGTGCCGTCCGTGCCGACCAGGAACTCGCAGGTGCCGGCACCGACGTAGCCGGCCTCCTTGAGGATGGCCTTGGACGCCGCGTACAGCTGGGCGTTCTGCTCCGGGGTCAGGAAGGGCGCGGGGGCCTCCTCCACCAGCTTCTGGTGGCGGCGCTGCAGGGAGCAGTCCCGGGTGGAGACGACCACGACGTTGCCGTGGCTGTCGGCCAGGCACTGGGTCTCCACGTGCCGGGGCTTGTCGAGGTAGCGCTCGACGAAGCACTCGCCGCGGCCGAAGGCGGCGACGGCCTCGCGGACGGCCGACTCGTACAGCTCGGGGACCTCGTCCAGGGTGCGGGCGACCTTCAGGCCGCGGCCGCCGCCGCCGAAGGCGGCCTTGATCGCGATCGGCAGGCCGTGCTCGCGCGCGAAGGCCACGACCTCGTCGGCGCCCGACACGGGGTCGGGGGTGCCGGCGACCAGGGGCGCTCCGGCGCGCTGGGCGATGTGGCGGGCGGCGACCTTGTCGCCGAGGTCACGGATGGCCTGCGGCGGGGGGCCGATCCAGGTGAGCCCGGCGTCCAGGACGGCCTGGGCGAAGTCGGCGTTCTCCGACAGGAAGCCGTAGCCGGGGTGGACGGCGTCGGCCCCGGACTCGGCTGCGGCCGCCAGCACCTTGGAGATGTCCAGGTAACTGGTGGCCGGGGTGTCACCGCCCAGCGCGTACGCCTCATCGGCCACGCGCACATGCAGCGCGTCCCGGTCCGGCTCCGCGTAGACGGCCACGCTGGCGATCCCGGCATCCCGGCAGGCACGGGCGACGCGGACTGCGATTTCACCGCGGTTGGCGATGAGCACCTTGCGCACGATGGCTCCCTCCTTGAAACAAGCAGAGTTTAGGTACTGGCGACACTTCGTGCCGAGGCACCCCTGGGGGTGAGCTTGCCCACACGGAGGGTGATACGGGCCCCCAATCGGGACCCGGATGCCTTGGCTTCCTACGGTAAAGCCCCATTTATCCCGGTGCTTGAGGCCCTGGGGTGTGGGCCGGGTCACCGTCCTCCACCGTGGCCGACGTGGCGCTTTTTTTGTGGGAACTCCACGAAGGCCCGGGGAAATCTTTGCCGGACCGGCGCCCCATACGGGTGGTGCCGCGCGGACTCTTGCCGCAACTCCTACCCGTTAGTAGCGTTCGGCCCACGAAATACCGCCGGTAATGGGGTCCTGGGACAGGGGGCGCGCAGTGCGCAGAAGTGTCGCCGTGGCGGCGGCTGTGTTGTTGGTCCTGGAGGCGTTCGGCTTCGCCTTCGTCAACTGGATCATGGGCATAGCCGTGCGCCACCAGCAGATGTCCCTGGCCGGGCTCGATCCGGACGCCATGGCGGTGGGCGCGTGGGCGGCCGGTGTGCTGATGGCGCTCTTCCTCATCGGGTGCGCGGTCGTCCTCGTCCGCATGGCGCAGCGCGACCGGGCGCCGGGCCGCTTCGGCCGGATCGTGCTCATCGTGTGCGCGGTGACCCACGCGGTCCTGGGCGCGGGCCTGGCGGCCCCGGTGGGCTGGGCGGCGTTCGTGGGGATGATGGTGATCCTGGGGTTCGTGGTGCTCGCCCTGGTGCTCTACGCGGGGGAGGAGGCCCCGGCCGCCGGTCCGGCCCCGGGTCCGGGCGACGAGCCCGGGGGGAGCACGCCCCCGCCGCCGGTGGCCCCCGCCGCCGTCTGACCGGGCCGACCGGTCGGACCGGTCAGACCCAGAAGTCGGTGATGCGCAGGTCCAGCTCGGCGAGCAGACGGCGCAGCAGCGGCAGCGAGATGCCGATGACGTTGCCGTGGTCGCCCTCGATGCCCTCGACGAACGGCGCGGAACGGCCGTCGAGGGTGAAGGCGCCGGCCACGTACAGCGGCTCGCCCGAGGCGACGTAGGCGGCGATCTCCTCGTCGTCCGGGGTGCCGAACCGCACCGTGGTGGAGGCGGTGGCCGAGACCCGGCGGCCGGTGGCGAGGTCGATGACGCAGTGACCGGTCCGCAGCACACCGGAGCGGCCGCGCATGGACTTCCAGCGGGCCGTGGCGTCCTCGGCGTCGGCCGGCTTGCCCAGCGCCTGGCCGTCCAGGTCCAGGACGGAGTCGCAGCCGACGACGACCTCGCCGTCGGAGAGCTGGGCCGCGACCACCGAGGCCTTGGCCTCGGCCAGCACCCGGGCCAGCTCGGCGGGGGTGTCCGCGTTGATCGCGTCCTCGTCGACGCCGCTGACGACGACCCGCGGGTCGAGCCCGGCCTGCTTCAGCAGTCCCAGGCGCGCGGGGGAGGCGGAGGCGAGGACGAGCGGGCGGGGGCTGCGGCTGCTGTCGGTCATGCCCGTCATCGTAGTCAGCCGCGCCAGGCCACCAGGGCCGTGATCAGGGGGACGGCGACGGCGATCACGATCATCGCGCGGCGCAGCATCGCCTGCGCCTGCCGCATCTCCTCGGGGGGTTCGTCGGACGGGTCTGACCACAGCATGCCGTCCAGGTTGCGCCGTGGCGGACGCCCGCGCCTGAGTACGGATACTCAGGCGCGGGCGGGCATGCGGACCATTTCCGTCCGCTCCGTGCTCAGTGCGGCCAGTAGGTGGCGCGCCAGGCCGCCGGCGCCGGGCGCAGCATCCGGCCGGGGACGTTGCGTGCGGGGGAGGCCCACTCGTCGGACGCCAGCGGGCCGTCGGCGGGCCCCGCGGCCGCCGCGGCCCGGGCCTGGACGAGGGCCACGACGGCCGCCAGCTCCTCGGGGGTCGGGTTGCCCCGTTCGACCTTGATCACCATGGCTGGGCTGCGCTCCTTACAGGGGGATGTTGCCGTGCTTCTTGGGGGGCAGGCTCTCGCGCTTGTTGCGCAGCGTCCGCAGCGCCTTCACCAGGTGCGTGCGGGTCTCCGAGGGCAGGATCACGCCGTCGACGTAGCCGCGCTCCGCGGCGACGTAGGGGTTGAGCAGGGTGTCCTCGTACTCCTGCATCAGCTGGGCGCGCAGCGCCTCCGCCTCCTCCGGGGAGCCCGCCTCGGCCAGGGTCCGGCGGTGCAGGATGTTGACGGCGCCCTGGGCGCCCATGACGGCGATCTGGGCGGTCGGCCAGGCCAGGTTGAGGTCGGCGCCCAGGTGCTTGGAGCCCATGACGTCGTAGGCGCCGCCGAACGCCTTGCGCGTGATGACGGTGATCAGCGGGACCGTGGCCTCGGCGTAGGCGTAGATCAGCTTGGCGCCGCGCCGGATGATGCCGTTCCACTCCTGGTCGGTGCCGGGCAGGAAGCCGGGGACGTCGACGAAGGTGACGACCGGGACGTTGAAGCTGTCGCAGGTGCGGACGAAACGCGCCGCCTTCTCGCTGGCGTTGATGTCCAGGCAGCCGGCGAACTGCATCGGCTGGTTGGCGACGACGCCGACCGGGTGGCCCTCGATCCGGCCGAAGCCGGTGACGATGTTGGGCGCGAACAACACCTGGGTCTCCAGGAACTCGCCGTCGTCCAGGACGTGCTCGATGACCTGGTGCATGTCGTACGGCTGGTTCGCCGAGTCCGGGATCAGGGCGTCGAGCTCGAGGTCCTCCGCCGACACCTCCGGCTCCGCCTCCTGCGGGAAGGCCGGGGCCTCCTGGAGGTTGTTGGACGGCAGGTAGGACAGCAGCGCCTTGACGTACTCGATGGCGTCCTTCTCGTCGCCGGCCATGTGGTGCGCGTTGCCGGACACGGTGTTGTGCGAACGGGCGCCGCCCAGTTCCTCGAAGCCGACGTCCTCACCGGTGACGGTCTTGATGACGTCCGGGCCGGTGATGAACATGTGCGAGGTCTGGTCGACCATCACCACGAAGTCGGTGATGGCGGGGGAGTAGACCGCGCCGCCCGCGCAGGGGCCCAGGATCAGCGAGATCTGCGGGATGACGCCGGAGGCGTGGGTGTTGCGGCGGAAGATCTCGCCGTACAGGCCGAGCGAGGTGACGCCCTCCTGGATGCGCGCGCCCCCGGAGTCGTTGATGCCGATGACCGGGCAGCCGGTCTTCAGCGCCCAGTCCATGACCTTGACGATCTTCTCGCCGTAGACCTCGCCGAGCGCGCCGCCGAACACGGTGAAGTCCTGCGAGAAGACCGCCACCGGGCGGCCGTCCACGGTGCCGTAGCCGGTGACGACGCCGTCCCCGTAGGGGCGGTTCTTCTCCAGGCCGAAGTTGGTCGAGCGGTGCCGGGCCAGCTCGTCCAGTTCGACGAAGGAGCCCTCGTCCAGCAGCAGTTCGATGCGCTCGCGCGCGGTCAGCTTGCCCTTGGCGTGCTGCTTCTCCACCGCGCGCGCCGAGCCGGCGTGGGTCGCCTCGTCAACGCGGCGGCGCAGGTCCGCGAGCTTCCCCGCGGTGGTGTGGATGTCGATCTCCGGCTCGGCCATGGGAGGCGGCTCTCCTGCTCTCGTCGGGTCGTTCTGAGGGTGTGACGTGACTGGCGAGTAATGCTGTTTTCGTAGCGTAACCGCGCGGATGCTGCCCGGTCAGTGCGGCGTTGGCCACACTCCACTCCCAGGGTCCGCCTTCCCGGCCGCCGCGTCGTCCCGGGCCCCGGCGGGCACGTCCGCGGCGATCCGGAGGGCAGACCCTAGGCTGGGAGGTATGACCTCGAACCGCTGGTCCGACCTCGAGCGGCCGCCGCTCAACGCGGCCGCCCTGCGCCGCGCGATCGTCACCCCCGACAGCCTGTGGACCGACCTGGACGTGGTCGACTCCACCGGCTCCACCAACAGCGACCTGGGCGCCCGGGCCCGGGAGGGCGCCGCCGAGGGCGCGGTGCTGGTCGCCGAGGAGCAGTCCGCGGGGCGCGGCCGCCTGGACCGCCAGTGGCAGGCCCCCGCCCGCTCCGGGCTGTTCTTCTCCGTGCTGCTGCGGCCGACCTCCGTCCCGCCCCGGCGCTGGGGCTGGCTGCCCCTGCTGGCCGGTGTGGCGACGGCCACCGCCGTGGCGCGGACGGCGGGCGTGGACACCGGGCTGAAGTGGCCGAACGACGTGCTGGTCACCGTCGACGGCGAGGAACGGAAGACCGGCGGCATCCTCGCCGAGCGCGTGGGCGACGACGCCGTGGTGATCGGCATCGGCCTCAACGTCACCCTCCGCGAGGAGGAGCTGCCGGTCCCCGCCGCGGGCTCGCTCATGCTCGCCGGGGCCAAGGTCACCGACCGCGACCCGCTGCTGCGCGCGGTGCTGCGTTCCGTGGCCGACTGGTACGGCGAGTGGCTGCGCGCCGACGGCGATCCGGCCGGCTCCCGGCTGCAGCAGGCGTACGCCGCCGGCTGCGTGACGCTCGGCCGCACCGTGCGCGCCGAACTCCCCGGCGGGGGCGAGGTCGGCGGGCGGGCGGTGGCCGTCGACGACGACGGGCGGCTGGTCGTCGCGACCGGCGAGGGCGAGCGGGCGGTCGCCGCGGGCGACGTCGTGCACGTGCGGCCAGCGGGACAGTGAGCCAGGCCACACCTGCCGTATTGTTGAGGCGGCAGCCTCCGACGCGGTGATCGGAAGGGCCGGTGCGCAGGGACCCAGGAGGGGGCGGGCGGTGACCGTGGACGACGCGAGCGACCTCCCGCCGCACGAAGAGCCGGGCGGGCCTCGTCGCGAACAGGCGGAACACGAGGACCGCGACGAGCGCGAGGAGCCCGAGGAACGGGGCGGATCCGCCCGGTCCCACGCCATCGAAGAGGACCCGATCGCACTGCGCCTGGAGCACCTGATCCTGGGCTCCGGACGGCACTACACACCCTTTCAGGCGGCCCGCAGCGCCGGCGTCTCCATGGACCTCGCCGCCCGGTTCTGGCGCGCGATGGGCTTCGCCGACATCGGCCAGGCACGCGCGCTGACCGAGGCCGACGTCCTGGCGCTGCGCCGCCTGGCCGGTCTGGTCGAGGCCGGGCTGATCAGCGAGAGCACGGCGATCCAGGTCGCCCGCTCCACCGGCCAGACCACGGCCCGGCTGGCCGAGTGGCAGACCGACTCCTTCCTGGAGGAGCTCACCGAGCCGCCCGAACCCGGCATGACCCGGGGCGAGGTGGCCTATCCGCTGGTCGAGCTGCTGCTGCCGGAGCTGGAGGAGTTCCTCACCTACGTGTGGCGGCGCCAGCTCGCCGCCGCCACCAGCCGGGTCGTCCGCTCGGACGACGAGGAGGCCGTCGACCGCCGGCTGGCGGTCGGCTTCGCCGACCTCGTCGGCTTCACCCGGCTCACCCGGCGGCTGGAGGAGGAGGAACTCGGCGAGCTGGTCGAGGCCTTCGAGACCACGGCCGCCGACCAGGTGGCCGCGCACGGCGGACGGCTCATCAAGACCCTCGGTGACGAAGTGCTGTTCGTCGCGGACGACGCCGGCACGGCCGCCGAGATCGGCATGCGGCTGATCGAGACGATGAACGGCGACGAGACGATGCCGGCGCTGCGCGTGGGCATGGCCTTCGGCACCGTCACGACCCGCATGGGCGACGTCTTCGGCACCACGGTGAACCTGGCGAGCCGGCTGACCTCGATAGCGCCACGGGACGCGGTGCTCGTCGACGGCGAGCTGGCGCAGGCGCTCGTCGCGGCGGGCGAGGCACCCGAGTCGGAGGCGGAGATCGAGCCCGGGTCGGAGGAGAAGTACCGCTTCGGGCTGCAGCCCATGTGGCGGCGGCCGGTGCGTGGTCTCGGCGTGGTCGAGCCCTGGCTGCTAAACCGCCGGGGCGGCTGAGCGGGCACGCCCACTACGCTGGCGGTCGACGGTTCACGATCGTTAACAGCGACCCGGAGGTGGCGGCGCGATGGCCGAGCAGCGGTTTGGCGAGTGGGTGGCGGTACGCAGGCACGGTGACGCCGGGCGGGTGGCGGAACTGGTGCTGGACCGGCCCAAGGCGATGAACGCCATCTCGACGGACATGGCCCGGGCGGTCACCGAGGCGTGCGCGGCGCTGTCCGCCGACCGGTCGGTCAGCTGTGCCGTGCTCACCTCGACCCACGAGCGGGCGTTCTGCGTGGGCGCCGACCTGAAGGAGCGCAACTCCTTCACCGACGCCGACCTCGCGCGGCAGCGCCCGTACACGCGGGCCGCCTACACGGCCGTGCTGGAACTGCCGATGCCGTCCGTGGCCTCGGTGCACGGCTTCGCCCTCGGCGGCGGGTACGAGCTGGCGCTGGCGTGCGACGTGATCGTCGCCGACCCGACGGCCGTCGTGGGGCTGCCGGAGGTCACGGTGGGCGTGATCCCCGGTGGCGGCGGCACGCAGTTGCTGCCGCGCCGGGTGGGCGCGGCCCGGGCGGCGCAGCTGATCTTCACCGGGCGCCGGGTGCCCGCGGCGGAGGCGCTGGCGCTGGGTCTGGTGGACGTGCTCGCGGAGGAGGGCCAGGACCGTGTGGAGGCGCTCGGCCTGGCCTCGCGGATCGCCGGGAACTCGCCGGTGGGCCTGCGTGCGGCCAAGCGGGCGCTGCGGCTGGGCCAGGGCACGGACCTGCGGACCGGGCTGGACGTCGAGGACGCCGCGTGGCGCACGGTCGCCTTCTCCGGGGACCGCACCGAGGGTGTCGCGGCCTTCAACGAGAAGCGCGACCCGGTGTGGCCGGGTGAGTGATTGAGGCGGGAAACGACCGTGCCGACGGGCGCGTAACGTGCGGGGCCGTGCGAACGTCGCAAACTGGTAAAAAGTCTGCGGGCGACAGGAGACGGGCGCATGAACGGCACCGGCGGGGACGCTCGACTGCGCGCCGTCGCCGAACTCGCGCGGGCGGTGGCGGCGGCGAAGTCGCCCATGGAGGCGGCCGTCGCCGCCGCGTCCTCGGCGCGGTTCGCCCTCGGCGGTTCCATGGCGGCGATCTCCCGCTGGGAGCGCGACCGGGGACGGCTGCGGGTGCTGGTCAACGACGGGGACCTGGCGCCCGGCGAGGAGCCGCAGCCCGTCGAGGAGGTGTACTCGGTCGCGGACTTCCCGGAGATCGTGGAGTTCCTGCACGCCAAGTGGACCGAGGGCGGCGAGCCGCACGCCTGGATCGAGACGGCCGAGGGCCCGGCGGAGGGCCGTACCGGTGCCTACTGCCACCAGCGGGTGGCCACGCTGCGGCGGCGCGGCCGCACCTCCTGCGTCGTCGCGCCGATCATGCTGCACGGGCTCGCCTGGGGCGAGCTGTACGTGGCCCGGGGCGCCGGGCGGCCGGTCTTCGACCGGGACGACGCCGAGTTCGCGACCGTGCTTGCGGCGCTCACCGCGGCCGGGATCGCCCAGACCGAGCGGCTGGCGGAGGTGCGCCGGCTGGCCTTCACCGACCCGCTGACCGGGCTGGCCAACCGGCGGGCGGTCGACCAGCGGCTGGAGGAGGCGGTGGAACGGCACCGGGCCGACGGGACCCCGGTGAGCCTGATGGTCTGCGACCTCAACGGGCTCAAACGGGTCAACGACCAGCTCGGGCACGCGGTCGGCGACCGGCTGCTGGTCGGCTTCGGCTCGGTGCTGTCGCTGTGCGGGGCCGCCCTGGAGGGCAGCCTGGTGGCGCGGCTGGGCGGCGACGAGTTCTGCCTGCTGTCGGTCGGGCACCGCGCGGAGCAGGTCGTGGTGGTCGCCGAGGAGCTGTGCGTGCGGACCAAGTGGCTGGGGCTGGGCGACGGGGTGGCGGTCGGGGTGGCCTCCACGGACGCCGAGATCGGCGTGGTGACCTCGGGGCGCCGGCTGTTCCGGCTGGCGGACGCGGCCCAGTACCGGGCGAAGGCCCTGCACTCGGTGGAGCCGGTGGTCGCCGGGCGCGGGGCGCCCGAGGACCCGGTGGTCCGGCTCGCCGACCAGCCCGCGGGCCACGACGTGGAGCGGCGCCGCTTCCGGGGCCGGGACTGAAGCCCGCCCGGAGGCCGGGGAGCGGACCATGGGACGGGCCGGCGGGTGCGGCGAGGGCCGCGCGGAAGAGGCCCGTCCGGCACGTGACAGGTAGCGATTCAGTCCGTAGGGTTCGTGAATATGAGTATGCATAACGTGGTGATCGGGGCCCACGGGGCCGCGGCGGAGGACGTGCTGGCGGTGGCCCGCGGTGGTGCGCGGGTCGAGCTGTCTGCGGAGGCGCTGGCCGGGATCGCCGCGGCGCGCGAGGTCGTGGAGGCCCTGGCGGCGAAACCGGAGCCGGTCTACGGCGTCTCGACAGGCTTCGGCGCGCTCGCGGTGCGGCACATCAGCCCCGAGCTGCGCGCGCAGCTGCAGCGCAGCCTGGTGCGCTCGCACGCCGCCGGCATGGGCCCGCACGTGGAGCGCGAGGTGGTGCGCGCGCTGATGTTCCTGCGGCTGAAGACGCTGGCCTCCGGCCGTACCGGTGTCCGTCCGGTCGTCGCCGAGACGATGGCCGCGCTGCTCAACGCGGGCATCACCCCCGTCGTCCACGAGTACGGCTCCCTGGGCTGCTCCGGCGACCTGGCACCGCTCTCGCACTGCGCGCTGGTCCTGATGGGCGAGGGCGAGGCGGAGGGCCCCGACGGCGTCGTGCGCCCCGCCGCGGAGCTGCTGGCCGAGCACGGCATCGAGCCCGTCGAGCTGCGCGAGAAGGAGGGCCTGGCCCTCATCAACGGCACCGACGGCATGCTCGGCATGCTCGTCATGGCCATCGACGACCTGCGCCGGCTGTTCACCGCCGCGGACGTCACCGCCGCGCTGTCGATGGAGGCGCTGCTGGGCACCGACAAGGTGCTCGCCCCCGAGCTCCACGCGATCCGCCCGCACCCCGGCCAGGCGGCCAGCGCCGAGAACATGCGCCGCGTGCTCGCCGGCTCCGGGCTCACCGGGCACCACCAGGACGACGCCCCGCGGGTCCAGGACGCGTACTCGATCCGCTGCGCCCCGCAGGTGGCCGGCGCGGGCCGGGACACCGTGGCGCACGCCATGACGGTCGCCGACCGCGAGCTGGTCTCGGCCATCGACAACCCGGTCGTCTTCGCCGGGGGTACCTCCCTGGCCGGAGGCTCTGGAGAAGACCGTGTGGAGTCCAACGGCAACTTCCACGGCGCGCCCGTCGCCTACGTGCTGGACTTCCTGGCCATCGCGGCGGCCGACCTCGGGTCGATAGCGGAGCGGCGCACCGACCGGCTGCTGGACAAGAGCCGTTCGCACGGCCTGCCCGCCTTCCTGGCCGACGACCCGGGCGTGGACTCCGGCCTGATGATCGCCCAGTACACGCAGGCCGCGCTGGTCAGCGAGAACAAGCGGCTCGCGGTCCCGGCCTCGGTGGACTCCATCCCGTCCTCGGCGATGCAGGAGGACCACGTGTCGATGGGCTGGTCGGCCGCGCGCAAGCTGCGGCAGGCGGTGGACAACCTGGCCCGGATCGTGGCGGTCGAGCTGATGGCCGCGTCACGCGCCGTCGAGCTGCGCGTGCAGGGCAGCGAGGTACTGGTGGCCGCCCCGGCGACCCAGGCCGTGGTGAAGGCGGCGCGCGAGGCCGGAGTGGGCGGCCCCGGTCCGGACCGCTTCCTGTCCCCGGACCTGGAGGCGGCGTACGACTTCGTGCGCGGCGGCGGTCTGGTCGCGGCGGCCGAGTCGGTCACCGGCCCGCTCGCCTGACACCGACCCCGACCGGAACCCGCGCGCCCCGGCCGGAGGCCGGGGCGCGCG